>USDJ01000001.1 GCA_900553395.1 uncultured Mycoplasmatota bacterium
CTCTTTTTAATGTACAGGTTTTTAATTAGTGTCTACCAATTGGGGTTCATATCATGTCCAAGAAACGGGGTTCATATCAAAAATGCTATTTTTTTGAGTGTTAAAAGCTACACTAACTTTTAAGGTGCTACTTAAAGCACATAATATTTTTAATAAATATACTATTTATACTGGAGTGGTTTAACTCTATCAATATAATCATCAAATCCTGAAGTATCTATTGATAAACCAAGATCTCTAGCCAATGCACTGTAATCATAGGAATAATAACCATTATAAGCGATATCTGGCTGTAATTTTCGAGATACTCTCACATCAGGAGTAATTTGACGAATTTTTATAGAATTATAATATGTAATTAGTCTATGTTGTAAATCTTTAATCACTTCGGGATTAATACTTCTTACCTCTCCTTTTAAAGCTTCTAACTGGTCAGGTGACCTATCAGCAAATGTTGGAAAAAATTCTGAAACTTGTCTGTCTTTAATCATTCTTTCAAAACTAGATTTCATTTCATCAAAAGCAGTTCTATATGCATCCTTAATTTTCTCATTATAATAACCAACATGACTATTATTTGCTTCTTCATATAATTTGTCAATACTATCCCTTTGAGTAAAATCAAACATAGAGAATACAGTAGGAGATCCGCGATAAGCCAAATTTCTCAATGTTTCAATATTATTATACACGGGCATACTATTAACCAATAAAGACTGCAAATTTTTTAAAAAATCTAATGTCGAGTCTTCCATTTTTTCTAATGGAACAGCCACCATAAGAGCATTGCTGATTTGGCTAAGTACATCAGCAGCTGCCTGAGCATATCCAAGATATTTAGCACATTGTAAATATCTATTACATTGATTTTCAATACTTTCATAATCTTCTGTCCATTTTGGTAAATTATTTCCCATTTTATATAGATATAAATTTTGAAGACTACTTTGTATTGCTAAATCTACTATATTTTTTATTTCTTTTTCTTTCATTTTTAGCTCCTAACTTCAATATATTACAAACTAATTATATAACAAACTATATATAAAAGCAATATATATATAAATTATCACGAAAATGCTATTTTTTGCTGTCTAATAAATGAATATTGTCAAGTAAGATACCAGTTCCTTCAGCGACACAAGTAAGTGGACTTTCAGCTATGAATACAGGAACTTTTAATTCATGGGCTAAAAGAGTATCGAATCCATGTATCAATGATCCTCCACCAGTCACTACAATTCCTTTATCGATTATATCTGCTGAAAGTTCTGGAGGAGTTTGCTCTAATACATTTTTAGCTGAATGTATTATTGAGTAAGCACTTTCTCTTAAGGCCTCTTCTACTTCTTCACTACATAAAGTTATAGTATGAGGTAATCCAGTTACTAAATCTCTGCCTTTAACTTCCATTTTATCATTTCTACCATCAGCATATACAGAGCCTATTTCAAATTTAATGTCTTCAGCTGTTCTGTCACCTATTAATAATTTGTATTTATCTTTTATATATTTAATAATATCATTGTCAAAAGTATTGCCTGCTACTTTTATTGATTCACTAGTAACTATATCACCAAGTGATAATATAGCTATATCTGTAGTTCCTCCGCCGATATCTATAACCATATTTCCGCTAGGCTTTGATATATCAAGTCCTGCACCTATAGCAGCTACTTTTGGTTCTTCTTCTAGAAATACTTTTCTAGCTCCAGTCCTCTCAGCTGCCTCTTTTATTGCATTTTTTTCTACTGGAGTTATGTTTGATGGACAACAAATAAGTATACGTGGTCTAGATAAAAAGCTCTTTCCATTTACTTTTTTTATAAAGCTATTAAGCATCATTTCTGTTATCTCAAAATCAGCTATTACTCCATCTTTCATAGGCCTTATAGCTTGTACCTTACCCGGAGTTCTGCCCAACATTTCTCTAGCTTGATGACCTACTGCAAGTATTTTTTTACTATCAGAATCAATTGCTACTATACTAGGCTCATTTAAAACTATTCCTTGACCTTTAATATAAATTAATACATTAGCTGTTCCTAAATCTATTCCAATATCTTTTGCAAACATATAAGAACCTCCACTCTTTATCTATTATATCATAATTTCTATGTTTAATTTAAGTTATAAAGCATTTTTATACTTTTTTTTAGTAGACTCTCCTCCTCTTATATGTCTAATATCTATATGATATCTTAAAATATCGTTTATTTCTTCATAAAGAGCAACATCAATATCAGCAAGCCTTTCGTGTAAATCTTTATGTACAGTACTTTTAGATACATTAAATATTTTAGCTAGTTCTCTTATTGTTTTTTTTGTATCTTTCATATAATTAGCCTCATCTATTACTCTTTTGATTATTAAAGAATTCATTTAACACCCCTTCAGTAAATTATATATTTAAATCAAATAGTTTATACATAAAAAGAGCTTATGCTCTATTATATTTCATTTATTGATTTATCATAATAATTTTCAGGATTAACACAAACTCCATTAATTATTAACTCAAAATATAGATGATTATCTAATTCTGTTGATATATTTGATGTCGAACTTTTAGCTATTATATCACCCTTATTTACTACATCACCGTTTTTAACATTAATGTCAGTAATGCTTTGATATACACTGTATATTCCATTATTATGGTCTATTGTGATTGAATTTCCTAAAGTTTCATCTTCTTTTACTTCTTTAACTGTTCCTGGTAATACTGATATAATATCAAATTGTTCTCCTGAAGAATAAGATACACCACTACTTTGTATATATGTACCTTCATAATATATTAATGATTTTTCTTGTATACTAGCATCGCCCAAATAATCATAATAATTTTTTACTATTTTAACTGAAGAATTATTATATGGTTTTCCGATTTTATTATCAGTATTTACAACTTTAACTTCCTCCTCATAATCTAATATTCCTTTTGAAACATAACTATACTCATCCTTGCCACTATTTTTAACTGTACTTGATAAAAGAATAGTTCCACCAACTAACAGAGTAAAAGATAAAGCATACAAACCATAAACAACGGACCTTTTTAACTGTCTTTTCATTTTATTCACCTCATTTTAAGTGTGAACAAAAAAGTAACTTTTTATACAATATTTTAAAATTTTTTTATTTCAACGCCAGTATAATAATGTTTTAAAATTTCTTCATAATTTTTACCTTCTTTAGCCATTCCTTCAGCTCCGTATTGACTCATTCCAACACCATGTCCATATCCTTTAGTTTTAATAACTATTTTATCTTGATCATCTATTATTGTAAAATAAGTTGATTTTAATGATAAACTAGAACATACAAATTTTCCAGTTAGTTCCTTACCATTTATTTTTAGCTTTTTTACTCTGCCAGTCGATGTTTTTTCTAATATCTCAACTGTTAAAGACTTACTATATTCTAATGATAATTTGCTATAAAATTCTTCTGGAGTGTATGTTGATACAAAGGTATAAACAGGAGAAATTTCATCCCAATGACTATCAACGCTTCTTAAATATTCGACTTTAGCTGAAAAAACTTCTTCACTATTTTCAGTAACACCAGGACTTGTAGAGAAAAAAAGGGCTTCAGCTACTTTACCATCATAGGAAAGATACTCTCCTTTTGTAGATAAAACAGCCATCTTTATTTTATTAATATTATTAGTATATGAATCTTTCCATACAGCAAGTAAATACTTACTATCTAAATATACTTGATTTGTAACAGTATCAACTACGTCATAATCTTTATTTATATTTCTTTCTATTTGTTTCATAACGTATGAACGAGAAGCTACAGCTTGAGCTTTTAGTGCCTCTAATTCAAAAGAAACAGGCATTTCTCCAGCCAATACTCCTATTACATATTCTTCTATTGGAACATTAACAATAGTTTTTGTACTCTCTTTATAAACTCTGACCACACTATTAGATGAAAAATTAAATTTAATTTCATCATCTCTTATAAAAATAGAAACGATTAAAAAGGGAATCATAACTATTAAAAAAGAAAAAAGTAGTATTTTTTTTAGCAAGATATCCTCTCCTTTAAAAACATACTACTTTATTATTTGACAATTAATTGAAAAATCATACACAAAATTAACAACTAAATAAGATATGCATATAGCAAGTAATAAATAAATAATTCTTGCTTGATACACTCTTGATTGTTTAAATAGTTTATTTAAATCTAATCCTTCCATAGCCCAAATTGATAAAGGCAATATAGTTATATACAAAATAGTTTTAATCATTTTCGTATTCCTTTATTTGATTTACTCTTTCTAAATATGCTGGATCCATAGTATCTTCTTTAGTATTTAAAAAGGCCTCAACTATTTTTATATTATCTTCTATACTAACATCGTCACCGGATAAGGCAATAACATTAATAAAATCTTTTTCTCTGCCGTGTATTGCTTCTGCAATGCTATTTATCTTACCACATCTAATTCCTTTTACTTTATTACATGCGATAGATATTCCTATAGCACTACCACATATAGCTATACCAAAATCTACTTCTTTTTTTGCTACTTTCTCTCCAAGTAAAAAACCATATTTTGTATAATCTACTCTATCACTAGTATCTGTACCATAGTTTACTACATCATAACCCTTAAGAGTTAAAAAATTTATCAAATTTTGTTTAAGTGTAACTCCATGATGATCATTAGCTATCCCTATCTTCATTTTTTTCTTCTCCTTTCAAATAAGCTACTTAAATTACCATTTTTATAATTTATTATAAAGTATGCTCCAAAGCTTATTAATGCATATACCACAAGTATTGGTATTTGAACTAATCTTCCTGATAAATCATTAGGTATCACAAGTTTTAATAAAACTATAATCAAAATAAATACGCACCAAGAAAATAAATAACTAGGTAATCTTTTTATAGTATCACTAAAACTGAATTTATACTTTTTGTTCAATATTATTAGTGGCATAAAAGTTGCTATAGAGTATCCTATTAAAGATGCTACAATTGCGCCATGACAAGCTTCTATATTAAATTTATTGAATAATAACATCATTGGAACATCTAATGAAGCATTTATAATAAGACCTATAAATACACTAATGATTACTAATTTATATTTGCTTAATCCTTGTAAAGTATTAACTACTATAGAATATAAGCCGCCAAATAGTGCTGAAAATACAAAAGTCTTATAAACTATAGGGCCATACGTACTATGTCCATAAAATAATGTCCACACATTATTTGATAATAATGATAAAAACAAAGTAGCAGGAAGTATTATTAATAATACACATTGAATAGCTTTATTAAATTTATTGTTAACATCATCCATGTCACCTTTTGTATAACTTGAAACTATATTTGGAATAAGACTTGTAGTAAGTCCCGTTACAACTGCTAAAATTATATTGTTTAATTTTATACCCCAAGTAGTAAATACGCTTACAACAGACTCTGTTATATTGACAGGTACTTTAAGTATATCATTCATAGTTCTTGAAACTAAAATCATGTCAACTGTTACATACAAATTATATATTAAGCTTATTAAAATAAAAGGTATTGAATATTTCAATATTTTTTTTATAATTTCTTTGCTTGATATTATCTTTGAATCTCGAATATTCTTATCGGGCAAAAGCTTAGATTTATTTATTTTAATTTTTAAATATATGTATGCTATTACAGCACCAAAAAATGCTCCACTTACTGCAATTCCTACAGCAGTTTTAAGATCAGTTTTAAGCATATTTAAGCAAACATAACTTCCTACTAAGATAACCGCTACTCTTACTACTTGTTCTATTACTTGACTAACACTAGTAGGAGCTATATATTTATTTCCTTGTAAAAATCCCTTAGTAACACTTAAAAATGGCACTACTAGAATCGCTAATGATACCATTCTTATAACAAATCCTATATCAGAATATGTATTTCCGCCAGTAGCATTTCCTATTATTAGCTTGCCTATTTGAGGGGCAAATGTAAATAATATTATAAATATTATGACAGATAATATAGATATTATTTTTAGAGCTAATTTATATGTATCTCTAACAGCACTTTTTAATCCAAGTGCCATATATTCACTAGTCAGTTTACTAATTGCAAATGGGAATCCAGCACTTGATATAGATAAAAAAAGTTGATAAATGTTATAAGCATAACCATAAAGAGCTCCACCTTGTTCACCTATAATAGCGTTAAATGGAATTACATATAAAAGTCCAATAACTTTTACTATAACAATTCCGATTGTTGCTATAATAGCGCCTTCCATAAATGTATTCTTCTTCATATCCCACCTCTATTTTATTATTATACTATTTTTTACTTTTTTTAACAAGTTATATAAACTAAAAATAATGGGCCACTTAGTTGTAAAGTAACTATTTTTAGGTTATAATATTTAAAGGAAGAATGTGATAATGTGTATAGTTTTAACAGCAATTTAAAAAAAGAGGAATATGATAAATTTGTTGAAAATTATTCTATGGCTAGTTTTATGCAAGATTATAATTGGGCAAATGTAAAAGATAATTGGAAAAGTTTTCATTGTGGACTTTATAAAAATAAAAAGCTTGTTGGAGTTTGCCTAATTTTAGTGAAAAAATTATTAAAAAATTTAAATGTATTTTATATACCAAGAGGATATTTAATAGACTTTGAAAATCTTGAAGATTTAAGAGAAATGACTAAGAATGTTAAATCTTTAGCTAAGAAAAATAAAGCATATATGATAAAAATAGATCCAAATTTCTGTATAAGTGATAATGGTTTTAAAACAAGTGATGTAGAACACAATTATTCTAATAATTTTGATATTAAGCATAAAAATTTATTAACTTTAGGATATAAATATTGTGGTATTCAAAAAGATATTCATAAAAATTTTCAGCCACAATATAATATATTTGCCCCAATGTGTGACACTTCTTCTAACATTTTAACCAAAGAAGAAGTCCTAAAGCACTACAATAGAATTAAATCATATATGGGAGCATATCAGGAAAAAAGAGGTGTATCTTTTCATATAACTGATGATATATCTGAAGTAGATAAATTAGTTTATTTATTAAAACAAACAGAAAAGAAACAACATATTAATTTAAGAAATAAAGAATATTTCTTAAAAATCATGAAAAATTACAAAGGATATTCATATTTAGTATTTGGTAGTATCAATCTTGACAAGTATAAATCATTTCTAGAAAAAGAAAATAAGCTTAACTTAATCAATGAAGTTGAAGAGCTAAAAAAAGAGCGCGGCAATGTATTAACTTTATCAGGTGCACTTATATTATTGCCTAAAAATAAAAAAGGTATTAGAACAAGTGAATACTTATATGCTGGTAATAATTTAAATTTAAATAAGTTACATGTATCAACTGCATTGGTATTTGAAATTATTAAATTCTCCATAGAGAATAATTGTCATTATTGTAATTTGGGCGGAGTTAATGGAACACTTGACGATAGACTTACTAAATTTAAGCAGAATTTTAATGGAAGAATCATGGAATTTGCTGGTGAATATGATTTACCAGTATCTCCAATATATTATCCAATAAAATTACTTTATCCTATAGCTCTTAAGGTTTATAGAAAACTAAAAAAATAAAAAGTAAGAGATAAATGTTTGTCTCTTACTTTTTTGTTACTCGTAAACTATTTAATTTTTTTTATATTAACTAATGGCAAGTTATAATTATTTGCAAGTTCTAAAGCCTTAGCATGCTTTGCATAGTCACCATCATCAATAAAATAAACAGCCACTATTTTAGTGCATAAACCGTTTAAAACTACCTTGTTTAATACGTTGAAATTTATATATTCTTGTTCAATTTGAAGTGGAGTTTTTAAGCTAGACATATCACTATCATCAACACTCATAATATCGTCACTATCAGTTATGTATAAAATATTTTTATTATAATTACATATAAAACCTATTTGATAATCGCGATAGTCCTCCATTCTCTCAATAATCCTATTAGTTAAAAGTATTGTTTCATACTTAGGCTCTAAAAATTGATTATTTGAACAAAGAAAGTAAAAATCGTCTCCAGACATTTCATTTGGAAAATCTGTCATAGTTTTATTCCAAATCTTTCTAACAATTGATTCTAATTTTAATCTTATAGCTTTAATATCGTAATTTTCTGATGATATTAATATATATATATTTTCTATAGTAGACTTATCTGAATCATTTAAAATTTCAATATAATTTGCTGATATATAGTCTAACGATTTACTTATATTTTTTATTCCTAATTTTTCTAGAATAAAAGTTTTCTCATTCCTTTCTTTAATAAATAATTCCTTATAATTGTTTGCAATTAACTTAAATTTAAAATCATCGCTTAATATTTCATATGTTTTTTTGCATTCTTTATAATCATTCTTATTATACATAAATTGGTTTAAAAAGAATGTTTTAAAGTTTTCATATTCTTCAAAATATTTACTATTTTGTATCATTAAGCCATCTAAATATTCAAGATTATTCTTATAATTTTCTATTAATAAAGAAATTTTATCATTAAGTGATAAAAGTTTTTCATTATCACTAGACGATGTCGAAGAACTATTTATATCTAATAATTTAAATATTTGGTCTAAAAGCTCTCTTCTTTTGATTTCTAATTTTAAACATTCAATGTTGCTTTTGCCCATTTCAGGACTACACATTATAACTTGATTGTATAAATTTAAAACATCAGATTTTAATTTTTCATCAAGATTCAAACTATCAAAATATGAAATACTAATTTTTGATTGATCTGAATTGTTTGATTTTTCTAAGATTTGTAAATTTTCCCTTATTTGATCATCTAACTTTTCTATTAAATTAAATATTTTCCTTATGTTTCTCTTATGCTGCAAAGCTTTAGTTTCATCTTCACTTAATAACTGTTTAGAATTCATTTCATTATATAAAGCTTTTATATTCATCAATTTTTCATTTAATGATCCAGGTAAATCAATATATTTTTCTAAATTAATATCGCAATAATTTTTATAGTTTTGATTTCTAAGATTAAAAAGTCGTTTTTTCTTTTTGTATTGTAAATTAAGATCATCATCATTTATTATTTCATATATTTGCCTTAGATCATCATTCAAATCCATGTTCAAAAAATAATCTTCTAGCTTGATAGAATCATTATTTTTTTCTTTCATAGCTCTCGTCATTCTAACAGCTCCTCTTTATTCTGTATAAATTATACTATTTTTTTTAACTAAAGTATATAGTTTTGAAAAAAAAGATAGCTACTCGCTATCCTCATTTAATAATTTAATTAATTCTTCCTTAGTCTTTCTAGAAACTTTTTCAATTCCTCTTTCTTTAGCTAATTCCTTTAACTCTTCTAAAGTCAAATCTTCTAAACTAGCATCCTTAAATTCAGAAAGGTCTATTTCACCATCTTCATCAGGCATGCATCCATTTTTTACTAAGTAATCAATTTGCTCCTTAGTAATTGTTTCATATTCTAATAAAGTATTAGCTATTAAGTCAAGTAGGTCTCTATTTTCTTTTATAATTTTTTGAGTCTTATGATAACACTCGTTTATTATTTTTCTTTGCTCTTGATCAATTTCAAAAGCTACTTGGCTTGAGAAATTTCTACTCTTATTATAGTCTCTACCCAAGAATACACTAGATTCTTGATGCTCAAACTGTATAGGTCCTAAATCACTCATACCATATTCTGTAACCATAGAACGAGCTATTTTTGTAGCTTTTTCAAAGTCGTTATGAGCACCGGTAGTAACTTCATTAAATACAATTTCTTCTGCAACTCTACCACCTAAAAGTCCACTTATAGTTTCTAATAATTCCTTTTTTGTTGACAAGAAAGTTTCTTCTCTTGGTAACATTAAATTATATCCACCGGCTTGACCTCTTGGTATTATTGTTATCTTTTGAACCTCATTAGCGCCTTCGAGTTTAATACCCACAACGGCATGGCCTGCCTCGTGATATGCAACTAACTTCTTCTCCTTTTCTGTGTATTTTTTAGTTACTTTAGCTGGTCCCATTAAGACTCTATCGTGTGCTTCATCTATTTCAGCCATTGTTATAGCTTTTTTATTTCTTCTAACTGTTAATAAGGCTGCTTCATTAAGTAGATTCTCTAAATCTGCACCACTAAATCCTACAGTTCTCTTAGCAATATTTTCTAATTTTACACCTTTCGCAAAAGTTTTACCTTTAGCGTGAACTTTTAAAATTTCTTCTCTTCCTCTTACATCTGGTAAATTAACTGTTATTTGTCTATCAAATCTACCTGGTCTTAATAAAGCTGGGTCAAGAACATCTGGTCTATTAGTTGCTGCTATAACAATTATTCCCTCATTAGCACCAAATCCATCCATCTCTGTTAATAATTGATTAAGAGTTTGTTCTCTTTCGTCGTGTCCACCGCCAAGACCAGTTCCTCTTTGACGTCCTACGGCATCTATCTCATCTATAAATATTAAGCAAGGAGCATTTTGTTTTGCTTGACGGAACATATCTCTTACACGGCTTGCCCCTACACCAACAAAAAGTTCAACGAAATCAGAACCACTTATAAAATAAAATGGTACATTTGCTTCTCCTGCTACTGCTTTTGCTAGTAAAGTTTTTCCTGTTCCAGGAGGACCAACTAATAGAACTCCCTTAGGTATTCTAGCTCCCATTTTTTGAAACTTCTTTGGTTCCTTAAGAAAATCAATTAATTCTTGAACCTCTTCTTTTTCTTCTGTTAATCCAGCTACTTTATCAAATTTAATTTTATCTTTATCACTTGTAAGACGTGCTCTACTTCTTCCAAAGTCCATGGATTTATTAGCGCTTCCCATTTGCTTTGAAATAAAATAATAACCTAAAACTATTAATAATATAAATGGAAATACATTAACTAAAAATATCAAAAACCAACTTGACTCTGGATCTTTAGCTATATTTATTTCAGTAGCGCCTTTATTATTTAACTCATATATTTGCTTTATAGTCTCATCTGTAAGTGTCGCTCTAGTAGAAAATGTTTCATTTTCACCATAACCTTTTAACTTACCAGTTAGTTTATAAACCCCCTGACTACTATTTGGAGTTATAGTAAGTTCTGATACATTATCGCTTTCTAACTCGCTTAAAAATTCGCTATATGATAAACTGTTTACTTTTTGATTTAGTATATTAACAAAATAGAAAACGCCTACTATTATAGCTATTAAAAATATATATGAAAATAAACTTCTCTTAACTGTTTTTTTATCCATTATTTTCCTCCTTTAACTGTACTTTAATATTATATCATACTTTTTATCTTTTTTTCTATCTAAATCTGATTTTTTAATTCCTGGAATCCATATAATTTTTCCTGTATTATCCGTAACTATAGGGTAAGTCTTTCTTTTATCTTTGGGAATCTTACTATCTATAAATATATCACTCACTTTTTTCTTACCTAACATATTCTTTACATTCATAGTATCTCCCGGCTTTATTGTTCTAACGTGTAATGGAAATGTTATTTCTTTACTATTTAAATGAATAACAAAATTACTTGTAAGCTCGGTAGTATTATCAATACTTATAATCTTGCCATCAGGTAATATAACTTTATCATTAAAGGTATAGTCATAGGTTTGATATTGCTTTAAAGCAGTTATATAAAACTCACCATATTCTAATACGCCTATCATATTATTGGGTAAATTTATATGACCGTTCTTATTCTTAGATAAGAAACTTATTAATATATTTAAATGTGTACTAGTAAGTAAATCAACATTATTCATATATATATTACTTAAATATTGCTCTAATATATATTGTTTAATAATTAGATCTAAATTATTAAATTGCTTAACATCTATTTTATTATCTGACACTACATTACTATAATATTTATTCGACTGCTTTTCTATGTATGAATGAGCAAGCATAAGCTTATTACTAAATTCACTATACTTATAATTTACTTTGGGATTTTCTTCCTTTAAAATAGGTAAAATATATTTTCTATATCTATTTCTAGTATAAGTATCACTTTCATTTGACATGTCTTTTGCATACCAAATATTTTTTTTATTTAATTGACTCAAGATTTCATCTTTTGTTAGATAAATTAGTGGTCTTGCGATTTTATAACCTCTATCTATTGATGTTAAACCAAATCCAGCATATCCCTTCAAGCTTGAGCCTCTTGTGATTCTCATTAAAATAGTTTCTATCAAGTCATCGCCATGATGAGCTGTAAATAAAATGTCCGTATTATACTTTTTTACAATACTATCAAAGTAATCATATCTGAGTTTTCTAGCTTCTGCCTCACTAAACTTTCCATTAGGATAAGTTAGTTTAGTCATTTCAAATATTAAATTATTATCACGGCAAAACTTCTCTAAGTTAAGCGCCTCTTCATCACTTTCTTTTCTTAAATTATGATGTACGTGAGCCACTACAATATTAAAATTAAACTTTTGTGATAATTGCAGTAAAAGTAAAAGAAGCATCATAGAGTCTGGTCCACCACTAATTGCGGCTACTACATATTTTTTACCTTCAACTTCTTTTTCTATTAATTTTAGTGCTTCTTCCATAAAATCACCTGTAAATATTCTATTATAAAACAAACTTTATATCAAGCAATTCTGATTAATTTTATATTATAATAATTTCTATGTCAATACTATTTTTATATTTCACCATAATTTCACTTTTTAAACAATAAAATAAGGCCATCACTTATGATAGGCCTCATTATTATTTATTTTAAATGCGCGATATATTTGTTCTAATAAAATAACTCTAAAAAGTTGGTGCGGAAAAGTTAATTTAGAAAATGATAATTTGTAATTACTTCTTTCACTTACTTTTTCGTGGATCCCGTAAGAACCACCAATTATAAATGTAATTGTTGAATTAGTATTATATATATTATTGATCTTTAAGGCTAATTCTTCACTATTTAACATATTGCCATTAATTTCTAAAGTTATTACAAAATCTCTTTCATCCACATATCTTAAAATTTCATCTTTTTCTTTAGACAAAATTATATCCTTGTCGTATGAATTAATATCATTAACTTCTATTATTTTTACTTTTTCATATTTAGTTAATCTTTTTTCATATTCACTTATTGCATCTTTAAGATACTTCTCTTTTATTTTTCCTACGCAAATTATTTTTATCATAAAACTCCTATATATCAAAAATATCACTTATAGCATTTTGCTTAGCTATAATTATTTTTGGTACATTAATATTTTTTGCCTTTAGTGTTTGCTCTAATGTATCAAACGCTAAAGATGGTGTATTATTTTCCTCACTTAAGTGCGCTAAAACAATTATTTTTGTTTTATCTCCTATAAATTTTGACAAATAGTAAGATGAGTCTTTGTTTGATAAATGCCCTTTATCACTTAAAATTCTAATTTTAGTATAATGTGGATAATGTGGATTATTCATAAGTCTTTCTATATCATGATTACTTTCAAACACATACATAGTTTTATTTTTTAATAAATCATAATATCTTTCATTAATATATCCTGTATCTGTTATATATACTAGCGATGAATCCAATTCTTCTATTATGTATCCTCTTACTTCGCCTACATCGTGAGAAAGTTTAATACTACTAATCTTCATATCGCCATCAATTAATTGTTCACTACTAATACCTTCTATCTCCAAGTTTGCTTCTTTTTTTGTTATATTTGATATATAGACAAGTGGATTATATTTTTTACAAAATACTTTAATACCTGATACGTGATCAACGTGGGAATGTGTTACAAATAGTATATCGATATCCTTAGGATCAACATTTATTGATCTTAAAGCTTTTTCTATATATAAACAGCTATTTCCCGCGTCGATAAGTATTTTGTGTTTTTTAGTTTCTACATAGGTAGAATTTCCTTTGCTTCCACTTGATAAAACACAAACTTTCATTAATAGTAATTTAAAGGGTTAGTAGTACAACTCCACTTAGGACAAGTTCTAATTTCAAAATGTAAATGTGGACCAGTTGCCCATCCAGTAGCACCTACATATCCTATAATTTGACCACGAGACACTGTACTTCCTACAGATATTCCTGGAGCAAAACCTGACATATGTGCATAAAGAGTATAGTAACCATTGTTATGATTAATCATTATATGATTACCATAATCATATTTAAACTGCATAACTTCTATGACACCATTGTTTGCAGCTTTTACTGGAGAACCATAACCTGTTCCAGCTATATCTATCCCAGCGTGTAAATTTCCATTAGCTGAATCGTACCCTGAAAGCCTATAACCATAATAGGAAGAAAGAGTATAACCACTATTAGTTGGCCATCCCCAAGAAGATGTACTACCTATATTAGGAACGAACTTAGTACCTATATTAATTATCTTAGAAACAGAACTCTTTATAGTTTCTTTTCCTACTGGATCTACATAAGCTATTTCTCCGTTTACTGATTTAACGTTCTGAGAAACTCTTTCTAGACCTTTTTCTCCTTCTTGAGTTACAATCATACTTCCTTGAGTTAAGTTTTGATCATATTGCTCTACAACAGCAAAATTTGTCTCTTTATCAACAACTTCATATGACTCAACAACGATTTCAATTTTAGGATCTACTTTTGATATATTTACATCTGTTCCAGCTACTAGTAAATTATCTCTACTAGTATATTGAGTATTAAATATCAAGAACTCTTGAACACTTATTTGATTATCAAAAGCAATTGACTCTATTGAATCTCCAGCATTTACTTTAACTGTTTTCTCTTCAAATTTATCTCCATATAAAAGATAAGCTGCTAATGAAGTAGAATCAGTATATATGTGCTTTGAAACTGGAACATTAACTGATTTATATGTTATTTCTTGATTAACATATATATTTTCAATTATAGATCCTGTTGACGTTACTTCACTTTGTGTACCCTTTTTATATTTTTCATATTGATTTTCATCAACAAATATTGTTATTAAGTTCTCTATCGCATGAGAAAATATGTCTCTATCTATGGTATATAGCTCAATATCTTCCTGATCTTCTTTTGTACTTTTTATTATGAACTTATAACCCGCTATTGTTGGTGACTTTTTAGCAATTATTTTTTTATAAACCGTTGGTACGGATAAAGTAGTATTATCATAAGTATAAACTTTCTTTATTTTTATACCATTTGGAATATACACCTCTAGTGCATGTTTATAAATTTCATTACTAGATACATAATCTCTCATTTCTTGTATTTCGTAACTACTATTTTTATAAAGCTTTTCATCTAGATAATATTTTAAATTTTCTTGATCGTTAACAGATATATCTAATGCTTCGCTTTTCTCTATAAAATATTCAGCTAATTCTTTTCTTGAATTATATTCAATAGAAATTTCTTTCGATAAATTTTCTAAAGTATCTATTGCTTCCAATTGCTTAGACTTTAATTTTACGTTTTCTCTTATATCAGAAGCTTGCTTATTTATATAATCTTCAAGTTCGGTTTTAGAGTTTATTGCACCAATAAATTCATCATCTAAATAAACATTATATAGTAAATAAGGTTGCTTACTAGACTTATAATTAAAGCCAAATAAAAGCACAACCACTGATAGTATAAATATTAAAAAATAACTTCCAAATTTTTTCATATCTCACCTAATTTTCTTCCGCTACTTTAGCTACATTAACAAATGTACTAGTAGGTCTTTGAAAAATCAAAGGTACATCCGCTAATGGACCATTACGATGTTTTCTTATTACAAATTCCATTAAGCTATTTTCCTTTTCTCTTTCTTCATCAGTACAATGTAAAAATGCAACTATATCAGCATCCTGCTCTATAGCACCTGATTCTCTTAAGTCACTAAGCATAGGCTTTTTATCGTCTCTTTTTTCAATACCACGAGATAACTGTGATAGTGCTATAACAGGTACATTAAGTTCCATGGCCATAGTTTTTAATGCTCTAGATATATCAGCAACTTCCTGTTGCCTGTTGGCACCATTTTTACTATTACCTTGAATAAGAGTTAAGTAATCTATAACGACTATATCTAATCCAGATGGGCTTGTAGCAAGTTTTCTACACTTACTTCTTATCTCTCCAACAGTATTACCAGCAGTATCATCAATATATATATTTGTACTTGATAATCTACTTATTGCTTCATTAACTCTTTTCCAATCAGAATGTTCTAAAGCTCCTGTTTTTAATTTTGAACCATCTATTTGCCCTACACTAGAAAGCATACGAGTAGCAAGTTGTTCTGCACCCATTTCCATATTAAATAGAGCAACAGTTTTTTTTGAATTAATAGCCATATTAGTTACCATATTTAAGGCTATAGCTGTTTTTCCCATACCCGGACGGGCTGCTATTATTATTAATTCGTGGGGATGAAATCCTGAAGTAAGCTTATCAAGCTCATAAAATCCAGAAGGAATACCTGTTATCTCTCCCTTATTAGTTGATAGCTTTTCTAAGTCTGCTTGTGTTTTATATAAAACTTCTTGTATAGGCTTAAATTCGGTACTTCTTAAACTTTTAGATACGTTAAATATCTTCTTTTCAGCTTCTTCTATAACATCTGTTAAATTATTATTCATATTGTAACTATCCGTTATGATAGAAGTTGCTTCATCTATTAATCTTCTTAATATAGACTTATCTTCTACTATTTTAATATATTCATCTATATTTGAAGCACTTGGAACACTTTCTATTATCTCAGTTAAATAATCAATGTCTCCAACCTGCTTTAACCAAGATCTATTGTTTAATTCATCAGTAACAGTTGTTAAATCAACTGAATTACCTTTTTCATTCAAAGCTTTGATACATTCAAAAATTTTAGCATGTTTATCTAAATAAAATTCACTACTATCTAACGTTTCGAGTGCTTTTTCCAAAGCTTTTTTAGTTAAAAACATTGCTCCCAAAACAGATTGTTCTGCATCTATACTATGTGGGATTTCTCTATTCATATTGCACCTACTTTTTTAATTCTATTTTTAATTTTGCAATTACCTTTTTATGTAAAATTATATTTACTTCGTGAGTACCTAAACTAGATATTGGGCTTAATATATTTACTTGCTTTTTATCAATACTATATCCCTTATTTTTTAACTCTTCAACTATTTGTTTAGGACTTATGCTTCCAAATACTTTATCTAAAGCTCCCGTTTTAACTTTAAAAATAAGTTTTAAATTTTCTATTTTTTTCTTCTCTTCTTCACAATTTTTTATTAAATTTTTTTCTTCTAATTCCATTAATTGTTTTTCTTTATTTAATTTATCAACACTAAAAGTAGTAGCAGCTACAGCGCTCTTGCTATTAATAAGAAAAGTAGCATAGCCATCCTTTACTTCGATTATTTCTCCCTTTTTACCTTGTTTTTTAACATCTTTTAATAAAATTACTTTCATATTTGCCTCCAAATAAACTAATAATATTATACTATAAATCATATAAAAAAAAAAGAGTTATACCAAAACTATCATTAAGTTAAAAATATAGCTACTTTTTAATTTATTAGTATTTTAATAGAATATCATTCTAATTATTGTCAAAACTTATTTAATTAGAAAAAACCATTTCTTGGAAATGGAATTTGTATTATACTGCATCTTTTCTATACTGTTTATTACTTGGTATAGCATAATTTTTTAAAAATCCTATAGCACCGCTAACATGACAATTACCTTTAAAATGTAAATCTTCTTCATCTATAGCCTTGCCATCTAAAAACATAGTTAATAATTCAAGAGCACGAATCGTACTTAATGTTAAATTGGCGATTCTTTCTTGTAATTCTTTAGAATCATTAAGTTTAGTCATAGTAATAGTGCTTTGAATACCACCACCAAAATCTGAGAAAAATAGCTCATCTATAAACTCATCCGCTATTATACTCTGATATCCTTTTGATGATTTTATATTTTCACTTAGTATAATATCTGAGCTAGACATCTGTCTAAAAAAGGCATCAATACCTTTTATCGCTGAAATTTTAGCTTTCATATAGGCCTCACACAAACTTATGAATAAGAATTTAGTATCAGATGGAAACAATTGATCAGCCATATCACTTATGCTTTTTTTATGTCTGCCTTCAAAACCTAATCTGTCAACTCTTTTTTCACCTTGAGAAAGATTTATACTATCTAAACTTCGAAGTAATAAAGTTAATTCTTTAAAGGCAGATCTAAATTCATCTGAAAGTGCATCAAATTTAGACTTTTCTGAATTATAATGTGACTCTTGTACTCTAAGTTTTTTTTCTGTGCTAGAAGCAAATGAATGTAATCCCTTATGCTTTTCAACTAATAAATTTAAGCTTGAAAATTCTAAATAGTTATCGCTTATATCATTAATTGATTCTAATGACTTAATTTTACTTTTAATCTGTTCTCCTATCCTATCTAATTCAGCACTAATCTCTTCATATTGACTTGAAAATTTATCCATTAATTCTGAACTTCCACGCAACGTTAATAGTAAAAATTCTCTACTATCTTTAAGATCAAGAAATGAGGTAAACTTATTGTTCAAATTAACATAAAATTCATATATTTCCTCTGGAATAACTTGACTAAATATTTCAATTAATTTCTTACGCCAATCAACTGAATTACCTTTCTCATCTTTTATAAGCATAAGATGTGATTCTAGAGGAAAACTCTGAATATCAATTTTCTTCATATGTCACCTACCGTAAATATATTTTAACACTAATAAAAACTTTTTTCAATTATTAATTAAATTCGTAATTTTTTGTTTTACTTCTTTTATTGTAGATTTTTTAATCTGTGCGGCAGCATTCGAAGTATGTCCACCACCATTTAATTTTTCTATTATACTTCTAACATCATATTCGCCAAGCGATTTAGCACTCACCCCAATAGTCTCATCATCTAATCTTCCTATAGTAAACGATGCTTGAACATCTTCAAATGTAAGCAACTCTTCACAAATTTCTGATAGCTCTATGCTAGTTGATTGCTTATTTACTATGCACATAGCTATTGAAGGAGTAACCATAAAACTATTCCTTATAAAGTTAGCTCGCTTAATATAATCTTCTTTAGTTTCTTTTAACAATTCTTGCTTTAAAATACTATCTGCGCCCATATCCATTAAATAAGAAGCTGCCTTATACGTATTGCTAGTTGTTTTTAAATTATAACTATTTGTGTCAATTTCTATTCCTGCTAAAAGAATTGTAGCAATTACATTATCTAATTGTAAGCCAAGAAAGTTCGCATAATAAGTTATAAGCTCTGATATACTAGATAAATTAGAATCTATATACATATATTTAGCACTTTTTAGATAATTATGATTTTTAATATGATGGTCTATTACGATAGTATCAACAATATCAGCTAGATAGCCATACTCCATTCTTTCTTTACTATGTACATCTAAAACCACTAATAGTGTATTACCTAAAACTTTCTTATATGTCTTTTCATTGACGCAAGTGATATCTTTTTCCATTCTGTTAAATGCTTGATTAATATTAGAATTATACTTTTCCAAATGTTTATCATTTAAAAACAAATATGCTTTCTTGTTAAATGACTCTACTATTTCACAAAAACCCAAACAGGAACCTAGTGAATCTAAATCAGGGTCTTTATGTCCCATGACTATAAAATTATCATATCCTTTTATAATATTTTCTAATCTTTCAAATAATGAGTTCATTTATTCACCTTTATTCTTATTTTATTAGCAAGATCCTTTATTTTTTTAAACTTATGATGTAGACCTGACTTTGTAATAGAAAAACTTGTCTCTAAACTAATTATTTCACTTAGCTCAGATAAAGAAGCCTCTTTATATTTTAATCTATAAATAGCTACTAATCTAGTTTTTTCATCAAGTAAATCAAGGCCTTCTACACTTTCTATAAGCTCTATATCTTTTACTTGACTATGTGCTGTCTCAATAATTTTATCAACATTAGCTTGTTCACAATTATTTAGCCTATTCGTCATATTTTTATGATCTCTATAAATTCTTATATCTTCGAAATATAATAAAGCTTGTATAGCATTACACATTCTAAGAAAGTCTCCTATTTTTTCTGCTTCTTTTATATATATCATATATCTATTGTCCCTTTTTAATACTTTACTATTTAAATTATATTCATTTAATAAGGAACTAACAAAAGTAGCATAACTATAATTATCAACTATAAATTCTAAATGATACCTAGATTTTTTAGGATCATTAATACTTCCACACGCTAAAAATACGCCTCTCAAATAAGACCTCTTTAATATGTCATCGTCTATAATATAACTGTCTGGTATATCTTTATTCAAACATAAATCTTCTATAATAAAATCTATTCTATCATTTATTTCTAATATATATATGTAATTTTTTTGATAATTATAGCCTTTTCTTACAATTATTTTAATATATACACTATATAAATTTTTTATTAAATTAAAGATATGTCTAGCCACACTAGAGTTTTCCGTTGATATCCTAATTTTTTTACTATCAATTGTTGAATTATTTTTTATTAGAGATGATAATTCACTTATAGCTTCTAATCTTTCAAGCTCTAATTTACTCAATTCATTTTTAACGATTCCTGTAAAAGACATATATATCCTTTCTATAAGCTATTTGAAATACTCACAAACACTTCTATTGGAATTTGCTCTGCCCTAAAGCTTAAATCATATCCATAATTTTTTAAAACAGTTTCTATTTTATCTAAGTCATAATTTTTTAAGTTATTTTTTAAAGTTTTTCTTTTCTGTGTAAAGGCATCTCTTATCAACTTAAAAAACATTTCTTTATTTTTCAAATCATAATTTGACTTTTTCTTAGTGAATTCTACAACTATACTATCAACATTTGGCTTTGGAATAAAAACATTTCTTGATACATCCAATATTTTTCTCACATCAAAATAATAATTTAAATATATTGATAATGAATTATAATCCTTAGATCCACAAGTAGCTTTAAATCTATTTCCAACTTCTTTTTGAACCATAACAACAATTTTATCCACATCTATATTATCTTCAATAAGTTTCATAATAATAGGAGTAGTTATATAATAAGGTAAATTTGCTACTACATATAATTTTTCATATGAATATTTTTTTATATCAGAGGTCAAATCTGCTTTTAGAAAATCCTCAAACTTAATTTCAACATTAGAAAAACCATTTAAATTATCATTTAAGATTGGCCTTAGCGATTCATCTATTTCATAGCATAATACCTGTTTTGCAGTTAATGCAAGCTTATACGTTAAAGATCCTGCTCCTGGTCCTATTTCAATAACCAAGGTATTTGAATCAATTAATGCTTTATCTATTATACTATTTACTATATTTTCGTCTACTATAAAATTTTGACCAAACTTTTTCTTAAAATTAAAATTATTATTTTCTATTTGGTTTTTAACTATCTTAGAAGAATATTTCATAAGCACCTCCAGATGAACTAATTATACTATATTTAAAAGACTTTTAAAACTAGTAACAATCATATTTGCACTAAAATGTAAAATAAAAAGGATGAAAATTACCATCCCCATCTTTGTACACTAAATTTTGTGTTAGAGCTAGTAGCACCTCCGGTTTTAGCCTCTTTTTGTGAAGAAAAAGCTAAATCCATCCATACCACTCCATTCTTCCAAGCTCCTCGCATACTTGAACCTGTATCTAAGACAATTCCATAAAACTCTTTTAATTTTCCGTTATTTAATTTTATTATTGTACCACATGGAAAAGCAGAGTTATCAGCAGCTAATATTCTCACTTTACCATATACTTCATCATCATAATAAATTCCATCATTAATTAGGCTATGTTTAGACCCATTCTTAGTTGGACAAGCGACATTTCCAACTGTACTGCATCCAGGACAATCTGGACCATATCCAGTTAGTTTACCAGTGTAAACTCCTTCTTTACCCGTTCCAACTTTTACTACTTCATTTTTCATATCACTAAGATGAACATAATTAAGACCATCATAAGTAAAATTAAGACCGTTAACACCTTCACTAATGACAATAGGATCCGCAGAAGATGACATTGAACTATCAACAATGTAATCTGTTCCATATGGTTCTACTTCATTTAATATCGTTGCCGTCATATCCTTAGTTGGATTATAAATAGTCATTCCAGTATTTAATATTGTTAAAGTTAGAATTAATACTACCGAAACTACCGATAGCGCAAAAGAAATTTTTACTTTATTAAACACTTTATCACCTCTACCATAACGTAGTTAATTATATCATCTTTTATATGGCAAGTCAAATTCATTAATAGCATTCTTATATGTTTCCTCAATTACTTCTTCCAAAGTCATCCTTTTTAATTCAGCTATTTTTAGCGCTACAAAGTATACATTTTTAGGTTCATTTCTTTGACCTCTAAAAGGTTCTGGAGTTAAATACGGACTATCTGTTTCTATTAAAATATCCTTAATATCAATGTTTTCTACTATCTCACATAACTTTTTTGCATTTTTAAATGTTACTACTCCACCTATTCCTATTTTATAACCCAGTTTTATAAATTCACGTGCCATCTCTAAACTTGAATTAAAGCAATGTATCGTTCCTTTTAATTTATAATTTTTTAATATATCATAAGTATCTTTAATTGCCTCTCTAGAATGAACTACTATAGGCTTTGAATATTTTTTAGCCAAGTCTAATTGCTTTATTAAAAGAGCCTTTTGATCTTCTTTATTATCTTTAACCCAATAATAATCTAGTCCTATTTCACCTATACCAACTATTTTAGGATTATTTAAATTTTGTTCTATAATATCAAAACTATTTTTTGTTAGTGAATCTATATTTTCTGGATGCAGTCCTAAAGTTCCATAAACATTATCATATTTTGAAATTAAATCTAATACTTCCAAATTACTTTTATCATCTACACCACTTACTATCATCAAACCATCCATATTTTTAACTATTTCATCTAAAGACTCATAATACTCACTCATCAAGTGGCAATGTGTATCAATTAGCATTTTATCACCCACCTAATGATACAAAAAAAATAGCTTTTAATCAACCATTTTATCTCTATCTAACACTACAAATCTTTTAATAACAAAAAAGACTGATAATAATCAATCTAAGCCATATGTTTATTTTTTTTATTCAAAAATTTATTTGAAAGTAAAAAGAGGTATAATACAACTAAATATCCTAAATCTAATAAATCTTTACTAACAATAAAACTTCCTAAAAGCAAATATGTAATAAACAAAATTGTTGATATCCATAAATACTTCTCTATATTTTTATTTGTTATCATAAACTCTCCTTAGTTATCAGTTGCGCGACAATAAAAATATAACACATATAGTTAACAAAATAAATATAAATTTGAGGATTTCAGTCGACAAAAAACTACTATTTACACAAAATTTTACAAAAAAAAGATAAAATTACTTATCTTTTTCTATTCTTAAAAATAATGGTGTTGGATCTGATAGCTTACTACCCAATTTTAAAGCGCCAAAATTTTCTATTGATGTTAGTGAAACTTGATCTGTATTTAATTGTTCAAAAATACGTTTTGATGTTTCAGGTAAGAATGATTGAAGCAATACAGCTCCTATTCTTATTGATTCTAGTAGATTATACATTACACATTTTAGTCTATCTTTATTTTCATCTTTTGCTAATATCCAAGGAGTTGTCTCATCAATATATTTATTACATCTTCTAAATATATCAAATACGTGATCTATTGCTTCTGCAACTTTTAAATTATCCATACTTTCTTTTACTTTATCTTTAGCACTCATTACAAGATTTATTAAGTCTGAATCAATATCCGATGTTTGATCACTTCTAACTACTATATTATCAAAATATTTTTTATTCATAGATATAGTTCTGTTTACGAGATTTCCTAATATGTTGGCTAAATCTGAATTGTATCTTTCTTCTAACAATTCATAAGTTAAGTTACCATCATTAGCAAATGGTATTTCATGTAAAACATAATATCTTACAGCATCTACACCATATTTATCTACAAGATCATCGGCATAAATAGCATTTCCTCTACTTTTACCTATTTTATCATTATTAGTTAAAAGCCAAGGATGACCAAATATTTGATGAGGAAGCTCTAAGTCCAAGCTCCATAAAAACGCAGGCCAATATATACTATGAAACCTTACTATGTCCTTACCTATCAAATGTAAATCTGCTGGCCACCATTTTTTAAATTCTTCGCTAGGATTTTCTGTATCATAACCAATATTTGTAATATAATTGGTTAATGCATCAAGCCAAACGTATACAACGTGCTTTGGATCAAAATCAACAGGTATTCCCCAACTGAATGAAGTTCTAGATACACACAAGTCTTGTAATCCTGGTTTAATAAAATTATTTAACATTTCATTTTTTCTAGATTCTGGTTGTATGAATGATGGATGTTCTTCTATATACTTTTCTAATTTTTCTTGATATTTAGATAATTTGAAAAAGTAAGCTTCCTCACATTTTTCTAAAACTTCTCTTCCACAATCAGGACACTTACCATCTACTAATTGTGACTCTGTCCAAAAGGATTCACAAGGTGTACAGTATAGTCCTTTATATTCTCCCTTATATATATCACCTTTAACATACATCTTTTTGAATATTTTTTGTACTTCTTTTTCGTGAAGTGAATCAGTAGTACGTACAAATTTATCATAAGAAGTATTCATAATATCCCATATTTTCTTAATTTCACTTGATACTTCATCTACAAATTCTTTTGGAGTTTTACCTTGCTCACGAGCCTTAAGTTCTATTTTCTCGCCGTGTTCATCTGTACCTGTTTGAAAATATACGTCATATCCTTCTAATCTTTTAAATCTTGCAATGGCATCAGCTAAAACAATTTCGTAAGTATTACCAATATGTGGCTTACCTGATGTATATGCAATAGCAGTAGAAATATAATATTTTTTATTGTTCATAAAATCACCCTTTCTAATAATTTGATAATCTCTCTTTAAAGTTCAAATCTTCTGAATCTACTAGCAGATATTTCATAAATATGCCTTGTACTATACCATCACCTTTTTTTATAACATAATCAGCATTTCCCTCATTTTGAATTTTAATCCAAATATGTCCTTCATTACTTTCATTATTATAGTAATCCTTATCAATTACACCTACTTGGTTGCACATTCGAACATTATATTTAAAGCCTAAATTACTTCTTTCTATTAAGAATAGTACTTCATCTTCATTAAAATTTGCTTTAATACCTGTTGGAATTTTTAATATTTCTCCTGGTTTAATAGTATAATCAAATAGTGAAAAGAAATCATAACCTGCTGCATATTTAGTACTTCTTTTTGGCAAGCTATATGATTCATATAGCTTTTTATCATCTTTAATATCTTTTTTAAATTGTTCAAAACTTATTTTTTCAAAATTTCTCATACATATCTCCTATAAAAAAATCACATCCTATAATAAGGACGTGATTTACGTGGTACCACCTTAATTCGCGCTTTGCGCCTTTAAACTATAACGTAGTTAACGACTAAGCTCCAGAACCATTTAGAATACTTCAGTATTGTTTGCTTTCACCTAACCAAACTCTCTTTTAATACATTCATATTTTTCTTTCCTTCATCGCCATTGATATTAGGATTATAACATATTTTATGTTATTGTTCAAGATATTTGGTCATAAAAGATGAAACTATACTTGCAACTTGCATTTCATTTTCCCCTAATTTTTCGTCTTCGCTTAATATTAAAATCATTCCGACTGCCTCACCATTTACTAATATTGTAGAGGCTACATAACTACATTCAATTGTATTGTCATCAGTAATTTTTAATTCTTTAAAATGATTTTGAATAATCCTTTCTCTTTTATTAATTGATTCTATTATAAAATCACTTATATTTTTATTTAAATATTCTTTTTTTAACGGTCCACTTGCAGCTACTATAGTATCGGTATCTGTAATAAATATATTATGCTTCATAAATGTATATATCGCATCAGTAAGTTCTACTGCTAAGTCATTTATTTTATTCATCATTGAATATTTACTCAATATTATATTATCATCTTTAACAAATACTTCAAGATTATCTCCCTCTTTTATTCTTAAATTTCTTCTTATTTCTTTTGGTATAACTATTCTTCCAAGATCATCAATTCTTCTAATAACTCCAGTTGCTTTCATAAATACCTCCCAAAATTATCTTGGTACAAAATGGAATATTTATTCTAAATTTTATTTTTTTAGCACTCTTGCTTGACAAGTGCTAAAAAAGTGATATAATGTATAACTAGGGAGATGATTTTATGAATAACAACGGATACGAAGAAAATTTAAAAAACGTTCTTGAAAAGTACGGTCGTGATATTGTTGCTCTAGCACGAGATGGTAAAATAGATCCAATTATCGGCAGAGATGAAGAAATTCGTAATATCACCAGAATTTTATCAAGAAAGACTAAAAATAACCCTGTATTAATCGGTGAACCAGGCGTAGGTAAAACTGCCATTGTTGAAGGACTTGCCTTACGTATTGTTAAAGGAGATGTTCCTAATAGCTTAAAAGATAAAACAATATGGGAACTCGATATGGGAGCACTTATTGCTGGAGCTAAATACAGAGGAGAATTTGAAGAAAGATTAAAGGCTGTATTAAAAGAAATAAAAGACTCAGACGGAAAGATAATTTTATTTATAGATGAAATACACCTAATCGTAGGAGCAGGAGCTCTAGAAGGCGCTATGGATGCTGGAAACTTACTTAAGCCAATGCTAGCACGTGGAGAAATTTTATGTATCGGTGCAACAACTTTAAACGAATATAGAAAATATATTGAAAAAGATGGTGCACTAGAACGTAGATTTCAAAAAGTTTTAGTAAATGCTCCAACTGTTCAAGATACAATAACAATATTGAGAGGTCTTAAGTCTAGATTTGAAGTATATCATGGAGTAACAATTAAAGACAAAGCACTTATTGCTGCTGCTACTCTTTCAGATAGATATATAACAGATAGATTTTTACCTGATAAAGCAATAGACTTAGTAGATGAAGCATGTGCTACTATTAAAGTACAAATGGAATCTGTTCCAGTTGAATTAGATACTTTAACACGTGAAATTATGCAACTACAAATCGAAAAAGAAGCTTTAAAAAAGGAAAAAGACGAGTTGTCAAAAAGTAGAATTAACGAAATTAACTCTAAACTTGATAACTTAAAAGTTAAAGAGAGTAAGCTTAGAAGTGATTGGGAAGAAGAAAAGGACATTAATGCAAAAATAAGCAAGAAAAAAGAAGAAATTGAACATACTACTTTTGAACTTGAAAAAGCTGAAGATAATTACGACTATGAAAAAGCAGCAATATTAAGGCATGGTACTCTTCCTAAACTTCAAAAAGAATTGGATGAATTAAAAGAAAAAAATAAAAATGAGATACTAAGTGATACTGTTGATGATGAATCAATTGCAGCTATTATTTCAAAATGGACTAATATTCCAATCAGCAAATTAGTCGGCGGAGAAAGAGAAAAACTTTTACACCTTAAAGAAAATATGGCTAAAAGAGTAAAAGGACAGGATGAAGCACTTGAACTTGTTTCAGAAGCTATTAAAAGAGCTCGTGCAGGAATTAAAGATCCAAATAGACCAATAGGTTCATTTATATTTTTAGGACCTACTGGTGTTGGTAAAACCGAGGTTGCTCGTACACTTGCAAGTGAATTATTCGACGATGAAAAACATATTGTTAGAATTGATATGAGTGAATATATGGAAGCACATTCAGTTTCAAGACTTGTAGGAGCACCTCCTGGATATGTTGGTTATGATGAGGGTGGACAATTAACTGAAGCAGTTAGACGTAATCCTTATAGCATAGTACTATTTGATGAAATTGAAAAAGCTCATAAAGATGTATTTAATATACTACTTCAAATATTAGATGATGGTAGAATAACAGACTCACAAGGTAGAACAGTTGACTTTAAAAATACTATTATTATCATGACATCTAATTTAGGTAGTGAATATATCTTAGAGAACAATTCAAACTCTAAAAAACTTATTATGGAAGAATTAAGACATACTTTCAAGCCTGAGTTCATAAACAGAATTGATGAAATAATTATATTTAATCCACTAAATAAGGAAGTTCTTTATGACATTCTTGATAACATAATACATAATATTGAAAAACGACTTGATAATATGCATATCAAAATTACATTAACTGATAAAGCTAAAAAGTATATCATAGATAATTCATATGATGAAAAATATGGTGCTAGACCTATGAAGAGATTTGTAAGTAAAAATATTGAATCATTACTAGCTAATAATATAATTCTTGATAACATTAAATTTGGTGAAAATATAATTATAGATGTTGATAATGACAAATTTATAATAAAATAAAAAATGCTGGCAATATTTGCTAGCATTTTTTATATAAACTAATCTAAAATTATTTAGCTATTTTTGTATATTTCAATTCACCCATTTGTGATGTAGGGATGAAACCTGGTGCGGATGCTATTACATCTGGTATTCTATTTACAATTGAAGCGCAAGTAAGCTCAACTGTTTGTGGTCTAGTTACAACTATTGTTGTATCTGGATCTCCATAAATAGTCCATTCATTTTTATCACAATCAGTATCAGAATATACTTTACCAATACATTCGCTTTCTATTACTATTCCCTCTTTAGTAGTTGTTGTAACAACCGCACTCATACCAGTTGCCATTCCAGCTTTAACAGTCATGTTAAGAGTTGAAGAATTTATGTCTGTTTCATGAGTTTGTGGTACACATTTTTGTGTTTGTGATACTACTGTAAGTCCTAATTTATCACATAACCAACCGTTAGTATTCCACATATAGCTTGGTAAGTACTCTCCATTTTCTATTAATTTATTTCTCTCTTCATCACTAATACGATCTACACTTGCAACTTCGCTGTCAAATTCTTCTAAAGTAAGGCCTGCTCCGTGTGCTTTTGCTAAAGCTATACCATAATCTTCTACATTATATGAAGAGCTTCCTTTTATTTTTGTAATATTATGAGTAGCACCTGCTAAAGTAGTAATTAAATTACCCCAGAATGCATCCTGATATCCACTTCCTGTAATAGTACAATTATTTTCTTTAGCAATCGCATCTATTTTTTCTGTTAATCTTGGAGATGAATTAAATGGATAAAATGCCTCTTCACAAGTAGTAATAGCATTAACTCCACATTTAGCACATGTAACTAATACATCGCCAACATCATTCATTAAGCTCATTGTAGTTACTATAGCTATATTTGGTTTTGTATCATTTAATAAATCTTCTAATTCTGATATATCCCTAATGGTTACGTTTAAATTATCACAACCGATTACCTCACTTACATCTTTACCTACTATTTGAGGATTAATATCTACTGCACCTACTATTTCATATCCATTTTCTATTGCATATTTCATAGTATAAATAGACATTTTTCCACAACCTATTTGAACAAATTTTACTTTTTCCATATTCTCCTCCATTCATTAACTTAAGTATATAAAATTATTTTGTCTAATTCAATAGAACTTTGGTTTATTCTTTATAATTTAACATTTGTTTACACAAAAGAGCAATCAATTTTTAATTGCCCTTTTTAATATATCAACCATATCATTTAAATAATAAATAAAGTGTTTTTCTAATCCTACAGTATCAAGTGTTATAGTGAGTTCGTTATTTTTCATTGAAAATCTAAATTTTCTAGATAATGAGAGTATTTCCATGAATAATAGTTCTCCATCAAGCTTATTAGTCAAATCTTTAGTTAAGGTTATAGAAATGAAGTTTTTGGTCTGTACTACATTTTTAACTTCTATAGATTTTAATTTCTTTTCAAGCAACTCTTCATACATATAAATAATTATATTTTCATCAAGCATTCCAAATCTATCTTGAAGTTCCATTTTGGTTTTCTCTAAATTATCTATAGAATCAATGCTATTGATTTTTTTATGTATCTCGATTTTTATCTCCTCTTCTTTAGCATACTTATCAGAAATAGTTGTTTCTACTTCAATATATGGATTTAAATCGTCTTCTTCTTTGTTTACAGCTACTCCCTTTAACTTCATAACTTCTTCATTTAGCATATCAAGAAATAATTCAACACCAACTGTATCAATGAATCCAGACTGAGAAGAGCCCAAAATATCTCCTGCACCCCTAATTGATAAATCTCTCATAGCTATACTAAAGCCACTACCCAATTCAGTAAATTCTTTTATTACACTTAGTCTCTTTTTAGCCACATCAGTTAAGATTTTACCTTTGTTATACATAAGGTATGAATAAGCAATTTTATTAGATCTACCTACCCTGCCTCTTATCTGATAAAGCTGTGATAATCCATATCTATCAGCATCAATTATAATTAATGTATTAACATTTGGTATATCTATTCCAGTTTCTATAATTGTTGTGCATAATAAAACATCATACTCTTTATTCATAAATTTATACATAACTTCTTCAAGTTCATCACGAGACATTTTGCCATGCCCTGTAACAATTCTAGCTTCTGGAACTAAAAGTTCCAACTCTTTTTTCTTAGATTCCATACCAGCTATATCGTTATATAGTATAAATACTTGTCCATTTCTGGATAATTCCTTGTATATTGCATCTTTTATTACATTCTTATTTTCCTCTAAAACATATGTCTGAATAGGATACCTATCAACAGGTGGAGTTTCTATTAAAGAAAGGCTTCTAATACCAGCAAGAGACATTTGAAGTGTTCTAGGTATAGGGGTTGCTGAAAGTGTCAAAACATCTATACTATTTTTATAAGACTTAATTTTTTCTTTATGTTTTACACCAAATCTTTGTTCTTCATCTATTACAAGTAAGCCTAATCTTTTAGGTTTTACATCATCACTTAGTATTCTATGTGTACCAATTAATATATCTATTTTACCTTCACTCAAGTCTGAAAGTATCTTTTCTTGTTTGCTTTTTTTAACAAATCTATTTAATAATTCTATATTAACAGGGAATTCCTTAAACCTTTCTATTGCATTTTGAAAGTGCTGATTAGAAAGAATTGTTGTTGGGCACAAAAACAAAACTTGTTTATTTGACATAACAGCTTTAAAAATAGCTCTGAAAGCTACTTCAGTCTTTCCATATCCAACATCGCCACATAAAAGTCTATCCATAGGAATACTTTTTTCCATATCTTTCTTTATTTCTTCTGTAACCTTTAGTTGGTCCTTAGTTTCTACATAAGGGAACTCTTTTTCAAATTCTAATTGTTCGGCGCCATCTTTAGCAAATGCATATCCTATTGCCATTTCTCTTTCAGAATAAAGCTTCAACAAGTCTTTAGCTATACTTTCTATTTTCTTTTGAATATGAAGTTTAGTTTTCTTCCATTCTGTACCACCAAGTTTATTTATTTTAGGTTTGATTCCTTCATTTGGGGAATATTTATTTAAAAGTTCTAATTTTTCAACTGGAATATATAACTTATCTTGATCCTTATATTCTATTGTTAAATAATCTTTTTTTAGCCCATTTTTCGTTAAAGTTTTAATACCAGTATAAATGCCTATACCGTGTAATACATGCACTACATAATCACCTACATTAAGTTTATTAATATCCCTGATTTTTGTTCCCATTTTAAAATTAGACTTATAAGCTAAAGTTAAGTCCTTTTTATTAAAAAGTTCTCTTTCAGAAACAACTACATAATTGTTTATAATATATCCATTACTTATTTTCTTTACTACTAAATTTATTTTGTTAGCTATTATATTAGATGTGTTTGTAATTATAACATCCAAACTATTTAATTCCTCTTCTAATTTTTGAACTTTGTACTTATCACTTAAGCACACAATAACAGTTTTACCTTGTTTAATATAAGATTTTAATTTAATTCTAATTGAATTTATACCACCAGTAAAGTTCTCAAGGTCATATGATTCATAATTTATAACATCACTATAACTAGATTTATTATCAAATGATATAAAATTAATTTCTTGTACATTATAACTATCTTTTAAGTCAAACATAAATCTAGTATTTTTATCTAAATTATTAGTTTGTTTGTAATCATTGATCTCATCTACTAAAAGCTTATAACTTGTTTGGATTTCTTTTTTATCATCATAAAATATAATTGGCTTATTTAAATAGTCGAGTATCATACTCGGAGTAATATAATTAACTATAGCTCTATATTTAATATCCTCTTCAGGTACTTTATTTATCAAAAACTCTGACACAGGAGATATTGAAACTTCTTTTAATCTATTTTTAGATATTTGTGAATCTATATCAAATTCACTAATTCTTTCAACTTCATCTCCCCAAAATTCTATTCTAATTGGTTCTTTATAATTTATCGGAAATATATCAACTATAAATCCTCTAACTGCTATTTCACCAGTTTTAGTAACAATTGACTCCCTTTTATAACCAATTTTATATAGTTGTTCTACTAAACTATCTATTTTGTATTCACAGCTTGCTACTATATTTATAAAAGATTTTTTATAAATTTTAGGACTTGGTAAAAATCTTAAAAAACCCATTAAATTTGTTATTACTATTCTATTTTCATCAATAATACTATTTAAAGTATCAAGTCTCGTAAATTTAAATTCTGGACTTATTGCTAAAGCTTCACTTGTTAGAAAATCGTCCATTGGGAAAAATGAAACTTTATCAGTGTAATTAAGTATTGTTTGATATAATCTATTAGCTTCATAAATTGAAGAAGTTACACAAATTAGACTTCTATTTTCTTCCCTAAATTTTCTGTATAAAAATAGCCCCTTAAGTTCTAACGTAAGGCCTGCTACTGAATCACCATCTAATTTATTTAATATTTTATCAAAGATATCCATAACCTCACCTCACGCATAAAATGATACACTCGGTATCATTTAATTATATTTATTCATTAAATTATCAAAAGGAATCTTTAAAAAGTCCTCTATCATTACAGGAATTTTTTCTATTATTGGATCAATTTTACTCATTTCTTCCTTGGAAAATTTTCCGAGTACATAATCTTTTGTATCTATTTTTTTATTATTAGAAATTCCTATTTTTATTCTTTTATATTCATTAGTAGACAAATTGTGCTCTATATCCTTAAGTCCATTATGTCCACCACTAGAACCTTTATACCTTAATCTATAAGTTCCAACAGGTGTATCTAAATCATCACATATTACAAGTATATCACCTATGTCAATTTTAAAAAATTTTACAAAATCTCTTATGACTTCTCCAGATAAATTCATATATTTTAAAGGCTTAAGCAGCATTACTTTTTCACCATTAAAATTAAATTGCGTATACTCACCTGTAAATTTTTTCGAATCTAATTTTACATTAAAATAATTCGCTATACTATCTATACACATAAATCCTATGTTATGTCTAGTATTATTATATTCGTTTCCTGGATTTCCTAAACCTACTATAAGTTTCATAGTTCACTTCTTTTCTATACCATGATATGTATTATAAACTTCACTTTTTTTTAGTCCACGTTCTTTTGCTACTAATTTAATAGCGTCCATTACATTAACACCATCATTAAGATATAAATTAATATGTTCTTCTATAGATAAATTTTCATATTCACGAACATTTTGATTTCCTTCTATTATCAAGACTAATTCACCTTTATAGTCGTTATTTTGATCAACTAATTCTTCTATGGTTCCTCTATATATTTCTTCATATTTTTTAGTTATTTCCCGGGAAATAGATATTTTTCTATTATTTCCCAAGATTTCTTTCATATCTTTTAACGTCTTGTTTATCCTATGTGGTGCTTCATAAATTATTAAAGTAGCTTTAATATTTTTAAGACTTTCTAGTTCCTTTCTTCTAGAACTATCTTTATTATTTAAAAATCCATAATAGTAAAAAGGCATTGGACTTATTCCTGAAGACGTTAATGCAGGAATTAATGCTGTAGCACCAGGAAGACTTACCACATTAAAGTTATGATCTATAGCAGCACGCGCAAGTTCATAACCTGGATCGCTTATAATAGGTGTACCTCTATCACTTACCAAACCAACATTTAATCCATCATTTAAAAATTCCAGCAATTTATCTATATTTTTTGATTCATTAAAATTATGACTAGAAATTAATTTTTTGTTTATATCATAATACTTTAACAATTGCCCAGTCACTCTCGTATCTTCGCAAAAAATAACATCTACTAATTTTAATATATTAATAGCTCTAATAGTAATATCCTCCATATTTCCTATTGGAGTCGGTATTAAATATAGTGTTGGACTATTATCATAACTTTTTTGAGACATAATTCACCTCTTATTCAAAATATTCTTTTATCTTATCTGTATATTCACCATTATTATTATGCGTATAAATTGGAGGTAAAATTTTTAATCCTGGCTTTCCATTTTTACTACCCTCAATTAACATTATATTAGATTCCATATCTGTTTTTGGATATATAAACTGAACCCTTTTAGGCTCAATTCCATTTTTTCTCATTATATCTACTATTTCTACAAATCTTTCGGGCCTATGTACTATTGCTATAACTCCATTATTTTTTAAGAGTTTTTTAGCAATCATAAACAATTCTTCTAAATTTAATTTAACTTCATGCCTAGCTATGGTTTTATAATCATTTTTATTTATATTTGAAGTTTCTAAATATTTAAAAAATGGTGGATTTGAAGTAATAACATCATATGTATCAGTTTCTTCAGTTTTATAAAATTCATTTATATCTTGATTTATTATTTTAATTTGCGATTCTTTATGATTAAGCTTAATAGATTCAACAGCTAAATCATATACATCTTTTTGAATTTCTACACCTGTTATTGAAGCAGATGTTTTTGTTGACAAAATAAGTGGTATTGGCGCATTGCCACAACCTATATCTAATATTTTTTTTGTACTTTTGTTCAATGTTACAAAATTTGGAAGCAAAACAGAGTCTAATGAAAAATTAAACATATCATTATCCTGTACTATTTTCAAATTTTTATATCCAAGCAAATAATTAATTACTTTCATCACTTACCACTTCAATTATTCCCTTATCCTTAATATCAACTTTATATTTTTTTCTTAATATATCAACACTAATAACTCTGCCTTCACCTTCTGGTGTATTAATCTTTTTCCCAACTTTTGGTAAATGTTTACTGCATTCTTTATAATAATCATCTTCATATTTTAAACAACACAAAAGTCTTCCACAACAGCCATTTATTTTATTTGGATTAAGTGCTATATTTTGATTCTTAGCCATATTTATAGATACTGAATCAAAATCATATAAAAACTTAGAGCAACAAAGTGGTCTACCACAACAACCATATCCTCCTATTTCTCTAGCTTTATCTCTAACTCCAACTTGTCTAAGCTCTATTCTAGTCTTATATAAGTTAGCCAATTCCTTAGCAAGATTTCTAAAATCAACTCTTGTTTCAGCTAAAAAAGTAAAAAGTAATTGGCTTCTATCGAACGTATAACTAGCATCCATTATAAACATATTTAGTTTATATTTTTCAACTAATTTTTTACATTTGCGCAAAGCTGCTTTCGCATCATTAACATTTTTTTCATTTATATCTATATCTTTTTTTGTGCACAACCTAATAACAGAATTTAAACTATTTTTTATCTTGCTTTCTTCTAAACTAAATTTTTCTAATTCTACAATTCCTAGTTGTAAGCCTTTCTCAGTCTTTACTATAACTTTATCATTCTTTTTTAATTTAAAATTGCTAGGAAGAAAATAGTATATTTTTCCATTTTTTTTGAATGAAACACCAACAACATCTATCATTTTATTCACATCCCTCTAATTCTATTATGAGCTTGTCCATAAGCATATTAGAATTAACATTAAATTTAATTTTTTCACGCAAATTCATTATAACATTTATTTTAGATATTAGTAAATCTGTACTATTATTTGATGAAATTTCTAAAATTTCTTTCTTATAATCAACAAACACTTTTATATCTTTTCCAATTTTATAATTTAAAGCATCCTTATAAAAAAGAAGCATCATAGAGAACATATCATATACATCGTTTCTATCTTTAAGATAATCACCAATCAATTTATTCACATAAATTATTGTACTAGTCTTATTTTTTTCATAATAATTAATGAAGTTAATTGTATCGTTTACTTTTTGGCTCGAATTTTCACTTTCAATAAATTCTATTTTTTCTTCTCTTTTTGTTTTTAAAATTTCTGCCAAAATCTCTATAGTATTAAGATTTAAGAAAGAAGCATTATTTTTAAGAGATATTATTTGACACCTTGAGACTATAGTATTTAATAGCATACTTACATTTTCAACAATCAATATTGCTATTATACCCTCTTCAGGTTCTTCTAGAAACTTTAATAATGAATTTGAGGATGAAGCATTTAATTTATCAGCGGACTTAATTATATATATTTTTTTATTTCCAACCAAAGTTTTTTTTGAAAAATCGCTCTGTAACTCATCTAATTGTGATTTTTTTATCCATTGACCATCTGCTTCTAATATCTTTAATTCTATAAATTCATTTTTATCTATTGTTTTACATTGAAAACAATTTTTGCATTTATCATAATTACTATAATTAAATGGACACAATATATATTTTGCAAAGCTCAAAGCTAATTCATAGGAATTAGAATATCCGTGCGTTTCTATTATATATGCATGTGATAATTTGTTGTTTTTTATAGCATTTATAAACACTTTATAGGCTACTGGTTGTTCTATTTTAAAATCATCAAGCATAAATCCTCCAATCATTAATAAACAAATATCATAATAAATATAAGTCCCATAAGAGCAGGAACTCCAAGTACTGTAAGAGAGCCTACAGTTATTACATTAATTGGTATAATAAGTCCTATAGGTTGTACAAGTAAATTATATCCATATAGCAAAAAAGAACTAATTATAATTCGCTTTACTACTTTAAATATAAATTTGAACATAATATCACCAATTGATATTATGCTTTTTAGTAGCAAGTTATGAATTTTTATTAGTTGATATATCCATTCTATTTTCTAAAGCCAATGAAAGTGTTAATGAATCTACATAATCTATTTCTGCTCCCATTGGAATTCCATATGCAATTTTAGTTATTTTTACATTTGTGTCTTCCAACATTTTTGATATATATAAAGATGTAGTTTCTCCTTCTATACTTGGCTTTAAAGCTAATATAATCTCTTTTACTCCATCTTTTTTTACCCTATCTATTAAGCTAAATATATTTATATCTTCAGGATTTATCCCATCCATTGGAGAAATTAAACCATCTAATACGTGATAATATCCACTAAATATATTTAATTTTTCAAAAAGAATTACATTTTTAGGTTCTTCAACTACACATAATATATCTTTATTTCTATTCTTATCTTTGCAAATTTCGCAAATATTATCTTCACATAAATTATGACATATATCACATTTTCTTATTTTCAACTTAATGTTTTTTAACGATGTAGAAAATAACTCTATAACATCTGGATCCATTTGCAAAAGTGATAAAGATAATCTTTCAGCTGTTTTTTCACCTATACCAGGAAGATGTTTAAAACATTCAATCAAATTTAAGATAGTTGGTGGATATTTCATTAGAATAAACCTGGCATTCCTTGAGTATAAGCACCTAATTTTTCTTCTGTTTCTTTATCTATTTGTTTGATAGCGCTATTAATTGCCACTACAATCATGTCTTGTAGTAATTCTATATCTTCAGGATCTAATTTTTCTAGGTCAATTTTCAAATCAACTATTTCTTTTTTTCCATTTAATTTTGCTGTTACTGCTGATGAAGTTCCAGTAAATATAGTTTCATTAATCTTTTTTTGTGTTTCAATCATATCTTTTTGAAGTTTTTGTGCTTGTTTTAACATAGCTTGCATATTCATAATTTATCCCTCTTTCTAATTATATTCTATCATATCTTCAAAGATTTCATCTATTTTATTTGTTTTTTTTACATCTTCTTCATTATTTTCAGATTTTTCATATATTTCATCTAGTGAGTATTCTTCTTCTTTATATTCATAAGCGTTTATTCCACGTTTTAAATTATTATTGAATTCTTGTTTGATTTTATTCCATTCATCAGATGAAACTGCGATTGGCTTATAATTTTTATTAAATTGCGTATTAAATACGCTTTCTATTTCTATAAGAGAATTATTAAAATATTCTTCTAGATTTGGTACATTATAAACAAAAATTAGGTAGTCTTCGCCTTTTGCTTTCAATTCACCATCTAAAATTAAAGAAACTATAGAACTATAATCAGGATTCATGAGTAGTTCTCTAATATTATCTAATTCTTCTCTAAAGCTTATTAATTCCTTCTTTTCAAATTTTGATAAAGTGTTGTTTATTCTTGTTTTTTTCAAATTTGAAAGTTTTGATCTAACAGATGCTGATATTGTTATTTTATCCTGTTTATTTTCAGTATTATTTATTATTTTTCTTTTAGGTTCTATTAAAGAATATTCTTCACTTTTTACTTTTGTACTTGGTTTTTCAGGAGATAAAAATTCTATTATTTTTATTATAGCTAGTTCAAATATTAATCTTGTATTATTTGATGTTTTAGTCAATTTTATAGAATCAATTAATGTTTCTATCATCTTGTATATTTCATCGTCGCTCACTAATTCACAAACTTCAGAATACATTTTTTTCAAGTTCTCATCTTTAAAATACTCTGCACTGTTATAATATATCAATGTATTTTTTAGAAATTCTATTAAACCTTCTACTATTTTTACTAAGTTTTTGCCATCTTCATCATATGTCTCAAGTAAATTAAACGAATCAATCAAATTACCTTTAATTATAAGTAAAATCAATTCATTAATTTTATCTATGGTAATCATTCCAGACACATCATTAACATCGTTAACGTTTATTTTTTCACTAGTATAACTAGTTAATTGATCAAGTAATCCAAGAGCATCTCTCATGCCACCATCTGACAATTTAGCAATTAACTCTATAGCATCATCGTCTATTGAAATATTTTCAAGTTCACTTATTTTTTTTATTCTCGATTTAATATCGCTAATACTTATTTTTTTAAAATCAAAGCGCTGACACCTAGACAAAATAGTTTGCGGTATTTTATGTGGTTCAGTAGTTGCTAAAATAAATATTATATGTTTTGGTGGTTCTTCTAAAGTTTTTAATAAAGCATTAAAGGCTGCTGTTGTGAGCATATGTACCTCATCAATTATATAAACTTTATATTTCCCAAAAGATGGAACTAAACTTACTTTATCTCTTAATTCTCTTATTTCATCAACACCATTATTAGAAGCTGCATCTATTTCTATAATATCTGTAGATTGTTTAGTATTGATTTGCGTACAATTAACACAATTATTACATGGATCGATACCATTTAAATTTTCACAGTTAATTATTTTTGCAAATATTTTAGCAATACTAGTTTTACCAGTTCCTCTTGGACCAGTAAAAAGATAAGCATGTGAAATTTTATTATTTAATATACTATTTGATAATGTTTTGATTATAACTTTTTGACCTACAACATCTTCAAATAATTGTGGCCTATATTTTCGATATAAAGCTTGATACAAATTCTCACCTCTAACTATACATGAGTATTATACACTTTAGAATGCAAAAAAAAAAGCTACCGCTTATCTTTTTTTTTGAAAAAATGATTGTAATATTTCTTTGCACTTTTCTTCACAAACTTGGGAAATAATTTCTACATTTTTTAAGTTATTGCTATAGCCATAATTAGTATTTTTTACGCCATATACTATTTTTTTTATTCTTGACTGTTGAATAGCACCACAACACATCATGCAAGGTTCTAAAGTAACATATAATGTACAATCATCCAATCGCCAATTTTTGAGTTTTCTACTGGCTTTTCTTATGGCTAACATCTCAGCATGTTTAGTTACATCCTTTTTACTTTCTTTTTTATTAAAAGCTCTAGAAATTATTTTATTATTTTTAATTACAATTGCTCCAACTGGAACTTCATTATTTTTTTTTGCTTTTAGTGCTTCTTTTATAGCAATATTCATATAATATTCTTCCATACAGCCTCCATGTTTCACGTGAAACATTGGAAGTTACTATCCAATATCGTTTCACATTAAATATTAAATGATGTTTCACGTGAAACATCGTTTTTTATAATTATATATATGTTTCACGTGAAACATATATGAACAACTATCATCAATGTTTCACGTGAAACATTGATTGTATAAAAAAAGCACACACATTCAGGGATTCTTAAGGCTGCTGAATTCCTTCTCTGACCTGGTTCAAATATAAATGTTGTGCAATAATAATATATAATATTTTTAAAATTTTTTCAATATTTTGTGTATATGTTTCACGTGAAACATATAAAAAGATATTTCATATGAAATATCTAATTATTATCTTCCGTTTGATTAACTTCATTCTCTGATTCGTCAGGATTAATAACAGCTATCGTACTAACTTTTTGACCATCCTTAAGATTAATTAATTTTACTCCTTGGGCAACCCTACCTGTAGAAGAAACTTGTCCTAAATGTAAACGTATAATCATTCCATTATTTGTGATTAACATTAAGTCTTCGTTACCTGTTACCATTTTAAATGAAACAATATTACCATTCTTTTCAGTTACATTTAAACCTTTAACACCTTTACTACCTCTGTGAGTCATACGATATTGATCAATAGATGTTTTTTTACCATATCCATTTTCAGTTACTACTAGCACATCTTCGTTTTCTAAAGCAACTTCCATGCCAACAGCAATTCCTTCCTCAACATCTATTCCTCTTACACCAGAAGCAGTTCTGCCCATGATTCGAATTTCCTTTTCATTAAATCTAATTATTCTTCCGTTTGAAGAAGCTACCAAAATTTCTGAATTACCATCAGTGATTTTTGCAGATATTAACTCATCATTTTCTCTTAATGTTATAGCAATCTTACCATTAGTTCTGATATTTTCAAATTCTTTAATATCTGTTCGCTTAATTATTCCTTTTTGTGTACAAAGTACAACATAAGACGTGTTGTCGCTTGGAGTCGCTTTTAACATTACATTAACTTTTTCATCTTTTTCTAGTGGTAATAAATTAATTATAGGTAATCCTTTAGACTGCCTACTGAATAAAGGTACTTCATAACCTTTCATTCTATATACTTTTCCTTTATTTGTGAAGAACATAATATAATCGTGTGTTGTCATTGAAAGTATATTTTCCACAAAATCTTCTTCGTTTGTTGTCATTCCTTTAATTCCAACGCCACCTCTATTTTGAGATTTATATGTTTCACTATTGATTCTCTTAATATATCCTTTATTTGTTAAAGTAACTACTAGATCTTCTACTGGAATTAGAGATTCATCATCAATATAATCAATTGCAGTCATATCAATAGAAGTTCTTCTCTCATCTGCATATTTATTTTTAATTTCTAATAATTCTTTCTTTATTATTTCAAGAACTTTTGCTTCGCTAGCCAAAATTGATCTTAACTCTTCTATCAATTTTAGTAAATTAGCTAATTCTTCTTCTATTTTAGCCCTCTCTAAACCAGTAAGTCTTCTCAATTTTAATTCTAATATACTATCTGACTGTACTTCAGTTAAATTAAATCTACTCATTAAGGTATCCTTTGCTTCTTGATCAGTTTCTGATTCCTTAATAATTTTAATAACTTCATCAATATTATCGAGTGCTATTTTAAATCCTTCTAAAATATGTACCCTTGTTTCAGATTTATTCAAATCAAATTTAGTTCTTCTAATTATTACTTCCTTTTGGTGATCAATATATTTAGCTATTATCTCTTTTAATGAAAGTGTCCTAGGTACACCTTGGTCAAGCATTAAAAATATTATACCAAAAGTAGTTTGAAATAAAGTATGTTTATATAAATTATTAAGAACTACTTGAGGATTAGCATCCTTTTTCAAAGTTATTGTAATTTTTACACCATGTTTTAAATCTGTATGATAATCAGCTATTCCTTCAAGAGTTTTATTATGAACAAGTTCGGCAACTTTAGTCTTTAAATCCATAGTATTTACTCCATAAGGAACTTCAGTTATTATTATTGAATTATGACCATTTTTTTCTTCTATTTCAGCCCTACTTCTTATAGTGATTGTGCCTCTACCTGTTTCATAAGCCTTTTTAATACCAGAGTTTCCTAGTATAATTCCTCCAGTTGGAAAATCTGGACCCTTAATATATTGCATCAAACCAACAGAATCTATATCGTGATTATCAATATATGCCACACATCCATCTATTACCTCACCTAAATTATGAGGTGGAATATTTGTAGCCATACCTACAGCTATTCCCATTGATCCATTTACTAGTATATTTGGAAACCTACTAGGTAAAACTGAAGGTTCTTTTTCAGTTTGAGTATAATTATCATCCATATTAACTGTATTTTTGTTTATATCTCTTAACAATTCAAGTGAAATTTTTGATAATCTAGCTTCTGTATAACGATATGCTGCTGCGCTATCGCCTTCAATATTACCAAAGTTTCCATGGCCATCCACTAACATATATCTTTCATTAAAATCTTGTGCCAAACGAACCATTGCTTCATAAATACTTGAATCTCCATGTGGATGATAATGACCCATAACATAACCAACTGTAGTGGCACTTTTCTTATGTGGTTTATCTGGGGTATTTCCTTCTTCATACATTGACCATAGAATTCTTCTATGAACTGGTTTTAATCCATCTCTTAGATCTGGCAATGCACGAGAAGTAATAACACTCATAGAATAAGATAAGAATGAATCTTGGACTTCTTTTACTATATTATTTTCTGAAAGCTTATCTTTTTCGTGAAATGTTCCATTAAAACTAGAATCTGAAGCATTTTCTTCTACATTATTTTGTTCTAAATCTTTATTTTCTTCCATTTAAACCACCCTTCTATATATCCAAATCCTGGGCATAACAAGCATTTTCCTCTATGAATTTTCTTCTAGGTTCTACTTCATCCCCCATAAGCTTAGAAAAGACTTGATCAGCTAGCATACAATCACTTACTGTTATTCTCCTTAGAGTTCTCTTTTCTATATCCATAGTAGTTTCATTTAATTCTTCTGGGTCCATTTCACCAAGACCTTTCATACGTGTAATTTCGGCCCTATTTCTTACATTTTCTGGTAACGTTGCTAAATATGCATCTCTTTCAGCTTCATCTAATACATATTTTCTTGTTTTTCCATGCATTATTCTAAATAATGGTGGTTGAGCTGCATAAACATGTCCTTTTTCTACTATAGGCTTAAAGAATCTATAGAAAAGTGTTAATAACAATACTCTAATATGAGCACCATCGACATCGGCATCGGTCATGATTATTATTTTATTATAGCGTAACTTATCTAAATTAAAATCTTCACCTATTCCTGTACCAAAAGCAGTTATAATAGATCTTATTTCTTCATTTCCAAGTGCTCTATCAAGTCGATTTTTTTCAACATTTAATATTTTACCTCTAAGTGGTAATATTGCTTGTGTCATTGAGTCTCTACCTTTTTTGGCAGAACCACCGGCTGAATCTCCCTCGACTATAAATATTTCAGAAACAACAGGATCTTTACTCTTACAATCTGACAACTTTCCAAAAAAGCTAGTAGTTTGCAAGTCACTTTTTCTAGTTATTTCACGTGCTTTTTTAGCAGCATTACGTGCTCTACAAGCAAGCATTGCCTTTTCTACTATAATTTTAGCTTCATTTGGATTTTCTAACAAAAATTTTTCAAAACCTTCGCTAAACACGTTATCTGCAAGCTTTCTTACTTCTGAATTACCTAATCTACCTTTAGTTTGTCCTTCAAATTGTGGATTAGGATGCTTACAAGAAATAATCATCGTTAGACCTTCTTTTACATCATCACCAGTTAAAGATTCATCTTTTTCTTTCAATATATTATTTTTTCTAGCATAATTATTTATGACCCTTGTAAGAGCTCTTTTTACTCCTTCCTCATGTGTTCCACCATCGTGTGTATTAATATTATTAACAAATGAATATATATTTTCATTATAGCCAGTATTATACTGCATAGCTACCTCAAAAAATACATTATCTTCTGTTCCTTGAAGGTGAATTATATCATTGTGGATTGGAGTTTTACCTTGGTTTATAAACTTAACATATTCTGAAATTCCACCCTCATAATGGAAAGTTTCTCCCGTTGTATCTTCTTCATCTCTATCATCTCTTATTGTAATTCTAAGACCTTTATTTAAAAATGCTAGTTCTCTTATTCTTACTTTTAAAGTATTGTAATCATAAATATCTGTATCAAATATATCTGGATCTGGTTTAAAAGTAACCGTAGTACCTGTTCTATTAATATCACAATTTCCTATTTCTTTTAATGGTTCTACAGGATGTCCACCATTTTCAAAACGAATATAGTATATTTTCCCATTTTTATATACAGTTACTTCGACCCATTTAGATAAAGCATTAACTACACTAGCACCTACTCCGTGTAATCCTCCAGATACTTTGTATCCTCCGCCACCAAATTTTCCTCCTGCGTGAAGTACCGTATAAACAGTTTCTACAGTAGATTTTTTAGTTTTTGGATGTATATCAACAGGTATACCTCTACCATTATCTTTAACAGTTATAGAATTGCCCTTATTTATTACAACTTCAATATTATTACAATATCCAGCTAAAGCCTCATCTATAGCATTATCAACTATTTCCCAAACTAAGTGATGTAATCCCTTAACATCTGTAGTTCCTATATACATACCTGGTCTTTTTCTTACTGCTTCAAGTCCTTCCAAAACCTGTATATCTGATGCATCATAATGACTTTCTTCGTTATTCATCAAACTTCACCTCTTTTATTTTAATTATGTTGCCATCTTTTATATTAAATAATTTAGACTTTTTTACAAGTTTTCTATCTAAATTGTTTAAATCTGTAGTAGTAATTATTGTTTGAATATTTTTGTTAATATATTTAAGTAAATTATTACTTTTTTGTTGATCTAATTCACTAAATATATCATCTAATAATAAAATTGGAGTTCTGTTATTATATTTTTTAAATATTTCTATTTCTGATAATTTAAACGCTAGAACGCCAATTCTCTGCTGACCTTGTGAACCATAATATTTCAAGTTCTTATCGCCTATATAAAACTCAAAATCGTCTTTATGGGGACCTAAAGTTGTAGAACATAACTTAATATCATATTCAACTTTTCTTTTATACTTTTCAATCAATAATTGTTTTAAATTACTATCATTTATATCAAACTCAATATTAGGTGTATATCTTACACTAAAATTTGATATTCCCATTATATCTTTATAAATTTTCTCACAATATATATTTATTTTATCTATAAATTTATATCTTAACTTATATATTAATATAGCTTTATCTATTAAATAATTAGTTATTACATCTAAATAATTTAAGTCACTTGCCTTTTTATTATTTAGTTGTCTTAAATATTCATTTCGCATACGTAATATTTTACTATATTCTGAAATTAAAATATAATAATTACTATATAATTGTGATAATTCTAAATTTATATATTTTCTTCTAATTTGTGGAGAACCCTTTATTATTTCTAAATCATCAGGATAAAAAATTATTATATTAAATATTGATATATAATCGCTAATTTTTTTTACAACATTTCCATTATATTTTAAAATTTTATTTTTAGGATCTATATAAACGTTTAATTTATCGTCAAAAGATTCATTGTTTATAACTCCTTCTATAGTTAAATAATCTTCTCCTTCTTTTATTAAATTATTATCAATAAAACTTCTGTGGGATTTTGTAAGACCTAATACATATATACTCTCTAGCAAATTAGTTTTACCTTGAGCATTTTCTCCATAAATAATATTTATTCCTTTATAAAGTGATACTTGTAGTGCGCCATAATTTCTAAAATTATGTAATTTTACTTTTTTTATGTACATAAAATCTCATTTTTCATCTTAAATCCCCCTAATTTTGATTTTACTATTATTCAAGTACCCCTATACACATATATAATTATACCACAAATTAAGTTATAAAAAAAGAAAAATTAGAATTTAGTATATTTTTCTTCTAATTTTCTTTCATATAATTTTGATTTAAGAATAATTGCTCTACATATTTGATTTTCTAATGAATAATATGATATATCTAAATCAATTTTATTATTATTTTTAAACTCTACTTCGCTAATATATTCTTTTTTAGAATAAGATTTAATTTTATTTAAAGCTATCCAACTACTTTGTTTAGTTCTTGAAGATGATGTAGGAAAAAATATAATATTTCTGCTCTCTTCTATTATTATAGGAAATTTTGATTTTATACCAGTTAAAGTCTTGGTGCCCACACATCGTCCTTGATAAGAACTACCATAAAATTCACAATTGTTCTTTATAATACTATTAGACGATTGTTTTACTACGTATTCAGTATCTTCTTCATAAACCATTGATGTAGAATTATCTAATGGAATTATAGCTAAAGTAGCGGAATTTATTTCGTAATTATCCATACTTCCCCCTTTCTTGCTATCTCTTATACATCAAGCATTTGTCGAATTTAACAGAATTATGTCGATAACTATTTTTTTTTGTAAATAAATGTTGATAATTATTATTTTTAAATAAAATAAGCACAAAAAAAGTGCATATTGCACTTAAATTTTAAATTAGTAAGTCCTAATTGGAAGAATTAACTGAATCAAGTCATCGTTATCAACACAATTTAAAATAATAGGTTTTATTTCACCATTAAAAGATAACTCAATTTCCTCACTATCAAATGTTTTAATAGCATCCAACATATATTTAGAACTAAATGATATTTTAATATCAGAACTTGTGTTTTTATTAATCTTTATTTTCTCTTCTACATTTCCTATTTCTGGAATATTAGAAGAAATTATCATAATATCATTTTTAGTTTCTAATTTAATTATATTTTTTTCTTCCACATTAGTTAATAATGACGCTCTATCTATAGCATTATAGAAATTATCTAAATTAACTTTTATTTTAAGATCAAATGTTTCTGGAATTAATTTATTAGTATCAGGATAATTTCCTTGAATTAATCTACTCATTACTATTAAATTTTTCGATTTAAATATAACTTTATTCTGGAATATATGAAGTTCTAATGCATCGTCATCATCATTTATTAATTTTATTATTTCATTTAAATTTCTATTTGGAATTATAATATCAATATTGTTTTCTACATTTGTATCTAATATTATTCTTTTTTTAGACAATCTATAAGAATCTGTAGCAGTAACTTCCATAATATTATTACTTATCTTAAAATTAATACCTGTTAAAACTGGTCTACTCTCTTGTGTAGATGTTGCAAAAATTGTTTGATTAATAGTAGTTTTAAATACTTTTTTATCTATAAATATAGGTTCACTAGTAAAATCTAAGTCTATACTAGGAAATTCATTTACTTCATTACAATTTAATTTAAATGAAGAAGATTCTGTTGTAATTAATACTTGAGAATCTATTATTTCTTCTATGCTAATAACCTCATTTGTTAACTTTTTTACTATATCATATATATATCTACCAGATATTAATATATCTCCTGTAACTTCTATATTATCTATTTCTTCTTTTGGAATAAAAGATTTAACAGCAAGTTCATTATCTGTACTTAATAAATACAATCCGTCCTTTGTTAATTCGAATTTAATACAATTTAAAATAGGAATTAAATTTTTATTAGAAATACCTCTTATTACATAATTTAAATGTTCCATTAATGTTTTTTGTTTAATTTGAAATTTCATATTATTCCTTCTTTCTATTATTATTATTTTTATTAGTGTTCATAATGTGCATAACCCTATTTTACCCTTTATATTAAATGAATTAATCGATGTTCATAAAAAGTTTATTAAAAAATTTTATCAACATTTATCTAATTTCGTTAATCATTTTTTGAATTTCACCGTTTAAAATATCATCTTTTATTATCTCTTTTTTGATTTTATCAACTGCGTGCATTACTGTAGTATGATTTTTACCACCAAATTGTATACCTATTTTGGTTAAGTTTTCATCCAAATAAACTCTACATATATACATCGCCACTTGCCTTGGAATAGCAATTTCATTACTTCTTTTCTTGCTTAATAATTGTTCTTGCGTTAAATTATAATGATCACATATTATTTGAACTACTTGATCCATTTTGTTTTTAGAAACAATTGTCTTAACAAAGTAATCTTTAAGTGCTTCTATGGCTAAATCAAGTGTTATATCCGAACCATTCATCATTGTTGCATAAGCAAAAACCCTTGTTATTGCTCCTTCGAGTTTACGAACATCTCCAACACAATTGCTAGCAATATATTCTTTAACGTCTTCAGGGACTATTCCCCCTACTTCATTATTTTCTATTTTCTTATTTAAAATAGACATTCTAAGTTTAAAATCAGGAGGCAAAATATTTACTTGTAATCCCCAATTAAACCTAGTTTTTAACCTCTCTTCTAGTTTTTTGATATCGTCTGGAGATCTATCTGATGATATTATTATTTGTTTTTCATTATTATATAGCTCGTTAAATGTATTAAAAAATTCTTGTTGTGCTGAAGTAGCTCCTACTAAATTGTGGATATCATCAATCATCAAAACATCTATATCTCTATATTTATTTTTGAACATTTTTATAGCTTCAGTATTGTTTGAATTAGCATTTTTTCTACATATATCAACAAAATCAGAAACAAAATTATCACAAGTAATATATAAAACCTTCTTATTACTGTTTTTAATAATATAGTTTCCTATAGAATGCATAAGATGAGTCTTCCCTAGTCCACTTGATCCATAAATGAAAAGTGGATTATACATTTTGCCAGGTTGTTCTGCTACAGCTAAAGCACTTGTAGCAGCAAATTTATTACTTGGTCCAATCATAAAATTTTCAAATGTATATTTTGGATCCACATTTGATTCATATATTTCATTATTTGGAACTCCTATAACTTCACTTTCCAAAGTTAAGTTATTAGCTACTTCTTCTTCTATAACATAAGTGAATTTAAAATTAGTGCCTGTTATTTCAGTAAATAATTCTTCTATTATATCATTATAGTTCTCACTTAAGTTTTTTTTGTGTATATGATAAGGAACTAGTACAGTTGCAGTATTGTTATTTAGACTAACTAGTTTAGTATCAGCAAACCAAGTATCATATGCAATATCTGAAATTTCTAATTTAATTTTGCTCAAAAATGAATTCCAAATACTATTTAAGTCCATAACAACACCTCCCAATCAGTTATACACCTATATTTTACAATATTTTTCGACTAAAAACAACAAAATATGTGCATAATTTAAAATATAATTATGTAATAAAGTTATCAACAATAATATTATAAAATTTTTGGTGTATAAAATTATAAAAAAAGTTATGAACAATAGATTTAAACATAACTTAGTCATATAAATAAACAAAAAAATGACTTATCAACATAAATGTGCATAATTTTATCAACGTACAGATGTCAACATTTGATATTTTTTGTCGATAAGTGCATTATTTTGTGCATAAAATTGCAAAATCATAAAATTAGTTATGCACATTTATGTTCATAACTCTAAATTTTAAATTATTTCCCAAAATAATAAAAAATATTGACTTTAAATTTATTTATGTTTTCTTACTTATTCAAATCAAAAATAATTGACAAAACTATAAAAAATATATATAATTTATAAAGCAAGCAGAAAATTTAATTAATGGAGGTGTAAATATGAAAAGAACTTATCAACCAAATAATCATAGAAAAAGTAAAAAATTAGGTTTCATGGCTCGTATGAAAACTAAAATTATAAATAATAGAAGAAGAAAAGGACGTAAAGTTTTATCTCATTAATATTCCACTGATTCGTCAGTGGTTTTATTTTATTTATCATAAAGGAGCCTTGTAAAATGAAAAAAGTAAATATATTAAAAAATAGTCGAGATTTTGACAGAATAATTAAAAATAACAAACCATATAAATATAAGGATTATATTATATATATTGAAAGAAATACGAATGATACTTATAAATTCGGATTATCTGTAGGAAAAAAAATAGGCAATGCGGTTAATAGGAATAAAATAAAAAGGCAATTAAAATCTATAATTGATCAAAATGACTACCAAAATAATTTTAATTGTATTATAATAGTTGGTAGGGGAATTATTGAAAAAGATTTTTGCACTAGAAAAGATAATTTGATATTTGCCTTGGGAAATTTAAACATATTAAAGGAGAATCGAGATGAAAAAAAATAAAAAAGTAGTATTAACACTTTTGATTATGTTAGTATTATTAACTGGTTGTACTAAACAATTAAAAGATGCTAATGGCAAAGTTGTTAAGAATGAAGCAACAAAACAAGTACTTGTTGAAAATGTATTATGTAAGCCAGAAGAATTAGCTGATAAATACAAAGAAGTAACAGAACAAAAAAAATTAGATTATAAAAAAATGTATGAAGATGGAGATATATCTAAAAAAGATTATAATAAAAAATTAAAAAATATATTAGATATAGATAGTCTTCCAAAATGTACAAGTATTAAAGTAATAGAAGGAAAATATGAAAATATTTGGACAAGTATTTTTGTAAAACCCCTTGCTTGGTTAATTGTAAATATAGGAAAAATATTAGGTAATAGCTATGGTTTATCTATTATAGTAGTAACAATTTTAATAAAATTAATATTGTATCCATTTACTATTAAATCTTTAAAGCAATCTGAGAATATAAAGAAAGCTCAACCTAAACTAAATAAAATAGAAAAAAAATATGCTAATAAAACTGATCAAGAATCAATGATGATGAAATCAAGTGAAATGATGGCAGTATATAAGGAATATAATATAAATCCAATTAGTGGATGCTTACTAGGAATTATTCAAGTTCCATTATTCTTTGCATTTTATGAGGCACTAAATAGACTACCAATTTTATTTGAAGGTAAATTTTTAGGATTATATATGGGAATGACTCCATTAGCAGGAATGGGAGAAGGTAAATGGTACTATATTTTATTACCAATTATAGTAGGTCTTGTTACTTACTTCTCATTCAAAATGAATAAGACAACAATATCAGATAGTCAAGCTAAACAAATGAATATGATGTTTAATATAATGATTGTTATGATATTTATTACGTCATTTAGTATGTGTACATCAATAATTATTTATTGGGTAGTAAATAGTGTATTTACAATAGTTCAAAATTTGTTAGTTAAAAGGAGTAAGTAATTTATGATAAATGTTTATAAATATGAAGATTTAAAAGAAGAAGATTGCAGACTAAAATGTTTAGAAGATCTTGATGTATATAATAATGAAATATTAACAAAAGAATACGAAGAAGAAGATAAGTATGTAATGGAAGTTGTAAAAAAGGAAGATGTAAAAAACTTTATTAGAGAATACTTAGAAAAAGTTACTAAAGAAATGGGAGTAACTATTAGATTAGAAATAAATGAATATGAAGATGTATTTACAGTTAAAATGTTTTCAGATAATAATCCAATATTAATAGGCAAAGATGGAAGAACTTTATCAGCACTTCAAACATTATTAAGACAAACATTAAGTAATCAAATTAAATTTAATGTAAAAATCAACTTAGATGCTTCAAATTACAAGGTAAAGAAAGAAAAATATTTTGAAAACGATATTAAAAAAATAATTAACGAGATAATGAAAACAAAAGATGAAATTAAATTAGACCCTATGAATTCTTATAAAAGAAGAATAGTTCATTCTATAGCCTCTGAATATTATAATATAGAAACAGAAAGCTTTGGTGAAGAACCAAATAGATATGTTGTTATAAGATATGTAGAAAAATAAAGATTCCTTTTTGGAATTTTTTATTTTAAAATAATAGTTATTTTGATATAATAAAATAGAAATTTAATGGGAAGTGATTTTATGGAAGACACAATAGCAGCAATATCAACCACGTTAGGAGTAGGCGCTATTGCTATAATAAGAGTAAGTGGAAATGACGCTACTAGAATAGTAAATAAAATTTTTAAGGGTAGAGATTTATCAAAAGTAGATTCACATACAATTAATTATGGCCATATTGTAGATGGTGATGATATAGTAGATGAAGTATTAGTTAGTGTAATGAGAGCACCTAAAACATTTACAAGAGAAGATATAGTAGAGATAAATACACATGGTGGAATAGCTATAACGAATAAGATACTAGAAATGTTACTAATTAATGGTTGTAGACTTGCTAATCCAGGAGAATTTACTAAACGCGCTTTTTTAAATGGTCGTATAGATTTAATCGAAGCAGAAGGAGTAATGGATTTAATAAATGCTAAAACAGAAAAATCAAGAAAACTTGCTATGAATCAAGTAAACGGAGAAGTTTCTAAATTAATTAAAAGTTTAAGACAAAAAATAATAGAGCTTTTAGCAAATATAGAAGTTAATATTGATTATCCAGAATATGAAGATATAGAAGAAATAAATAATGATATTTTAATGCCCAACTTGATTGAAATAAAATCAGAATTATCAGGTATATTAAAGAAATCATTAGATAGTAAGATTATAAAAAATGGTATTAAAACAGTAATAATTGGTAGTCCAAATGTAGGAAAAAGTAGTATATTAAATAGATTATTAAACGAGGATAAGGCTATAGTAACATCTATAGCAGGAACAACAAGAGATATTGTAGAGGGAAGTATTACATTAGATGGTATACCACTTGATATAATAGATACAGCTGGTATTAGAAAAACAGATGATGTAGTTGAAAGTATAGGTGTTAATAAAAGCTTGAATCTTATTTCTTCAGCTGATTTAGTGCTATTTGTTTTAAATAATAATGAAGTAATGTCTGATGAAGAAAAAGAACTATTTAATCAGATAAAAGATAAAAATTACATAGTTATAGTTAATAAAACTGATTTACCTGATAAATTAGATATGTCTATGATAAATAATTATGTCAGAATATCAGTAAAAGATGATATAGGAATAGATTCATTAAGAAACAAAATAAAAGAAATGTTTAATTTGGAAAAATTTGAAAATTCTGATTTAACTTATTTAAGTAGTGCTAGAAGTATTTCATTATTAAAAAAATCCTTAGAGTCTATAGATAGTAGTATTGAGGCAATAAAAGCTTCAATGCCTATTGATATTACAGAAATAGATTTGAAACAAGCTTGGACATCATTAGGATCTATAATAGGAGAAACTTATTCAGATGAATTAATAGATCAGTTATTTAGTCAATTTTGTTTAGGAAAATAATGGATTGGTATTAATCCATTTTTTCTTGTATTTTTTTATAATAAATAGTATACTATGTAAGTCAAGTGGGTGAGATTATGAATTATGACGTAATAGTAGTTGGTGGAGGACATGCTGGATGTGAAGCGAGCCTTGCGTGTGCTAAAATGGGTCACCAAACATTGTTAGTTACAGGAAATATTAAAAATATAGCAGATATGCCTTGTAATCCATCAATAGGTGGATCTGCCAAAGGTATAGTAGTACGAGAAATAGACGCTTTAGGCGGAGAGATGGGTAGAAATGCTGATAAAAGTTTACTACAAATAAAAATGTTAAATAGTGCTAAAGGTCCAGCTGTAAGAGCTCTTAGAGCGCAAGCAGATAAAATTACTTATCCCAAAAATATGTTAAATACATTAAATAATACTCCTAATTTAACTATTATGGAAGCTATAGTAGAAGATTTAATAATAAAAGATAGTAAAATATATGGTGTAATTTTAGAAGATGGTACAAAAATAGATAGTAAGGCTGTAATATTAACAACTGGAACTTATCTTAAATCAGATATATTAATCGGGGATACTAGAACAAGAAAAGGACCACATGGTGAAAAGCCTAGCAATCATTTAAGTGATAAATTAAGATCATATGGTTTTACTATTATTAGACTAAAAACTGGTACACCACAAAGAATAGAAAAAAGTTCCATAGATTTTTCTAAAACTAAAGTAGAATATGGTGATGATAAATATTTAACATTTAGTTTTGATAATAAAGTATATTATGATAAAGATTCTCAGGTACCATGCCATTTAATTTATACCACTCAATTAACACATAAAATAATAAGAGACAATTTAAACAAATCAAGTATGTATGGTGGATTATCTGACATAAAAGGAATAGGTCCTAGGTATTGTCCTTCAATAGAAGATAAAGTTGTAAGATTTAAAGATAAAGAAAGACATCAATTGTTCTTGGAACCAGAAAGTATTTATTATGATGATATATATATACAAGGTTTTTCTACTAGTATGCCAAAGGATATACAAGAAGAAATGGTACATTCATTGCCAGGACTTGAAAATGCTAAAATTAATAAATACGCGTATGCAATAGAGTATGATGCCATTGATCCAAAACAGTTAAAACAGTCTCTTGAAACTAAAATAATAGAAAATCTATTTACAGCAGGCCAAATAAATGGTACTAGTGGTTATGAAGAAGCTGCCTGCCAAGGTTTAATGGCTGGAATAAATGCTTCATTAAAATTAAAAGGAAAAAATCCTTTAATATTAAAAAGAAATGAAGCATATATAGGAGTATTAATAGACGATTTAGTCACTAAAGGAATAATGGATCCATATAGATTATTGACTTCTAGAGCGGAATATAGATTGTTATTAAGACACGATAATGCTGATATAAGATTAAGAGAGTATGGACACGAAGTTGGACTAGTAGATGACGAAAGATATAATAAATTCTTGGAAAAGAAAAAGCTAATAGAAGAGCTTACTTTAAAATTAAAGGAAACAAAATTAACTCCAAAACAAGATACTAATGAAAAATTGGAAAATTTAGGTATTCAACAATTAAAGGATTCAATAACTTTATATAACTTATTAAAAAGACCAGAAGTATCAATAGATAAATTAAAATTTTTTATTGATAAAAAATATACAGATGAAATTTTAGAACAAGTTGAAATAAATATTAAATATGAAGGTTATATAAAAAAAGAATTAGATGAAGCTAGCAAAATGGTAGATTTAGATAACAAAAAAATTCCAGACGATATCGATTATGATAAAATTCATAATTTAGCTAGTGAAGCAAAACAAAAATTAAAAGAAATTAGACCTACTTCAATAGGTCAAGCTCTAAGAATAAGTGGAGTTAATCCAGCAGATATATCATTAATAATGGTATATATAAAGAAGGAATATTTTTATGAATCAAAGTGAATTTTTAAAAGAAGTAGAGTTTTTAGGTATAACTCTTAATAATACACAATTAGAGCAGTTAGAAGAATATTATAATTTATTAACAGAGTACAATAAGGTTATGAATTTAACTGCAATAACAAAAAAAGAAGACGTTTACTTAAAGCATTTTTATGATTCATTAACTCTTTTAAAGATAGTTGATTTATCACACGAAAATACTTTATGTGATTTAGGAAGTGGAGCCGGGTTTCCAGGAATAGTGTTAAAAATAGTATTTCCCAACCTAAAAATAACTCTTGTAGATTCTTTAAATAAGAGAATAAATTTCTTAAATATAGTAATAAATAAATTAAAATTAAAAGATATTGAAGCAGTACATTATAGAATAGAAGATTTTTCAAGAGAGAATTGTGAGAAATATGATATAGTAACAGCAAGGGCTGTGGCGCCTTTAAATATTTTATTAGAGTTAGGCATAAATTTAGTTAGGATGAATAAGCACTTTGTTTCAATGAAAGGCAATTTAGATAATGAGCCAAGTTATAGTAATTGTATTTCTAAACTTGGAATTAAAGAAGTTAGCAAAATAGAGTTTGAACTACCGAAAGAAAATAGTAAACGCACTTTAATAAAATTTGAAAAAATTTCCCAAACACCAAAAATATTTCCCAGGAAATATAGTGATATTAAAAGAAGACCATTATAGTCTTTTTTCTTTACTTAAAAATATTTCCCAAAACTATTGTATTATTTCCCAAAATATTGTAAAATAATCTAAAGAATAAAAAGGAGGCATGCTATGAATGATAATTCGCTTAAAGTTGTTGAAGTAGATATCAATGAAATCCTCCCAAATAGATTTCAACCTAGGATTCAGTTTGACGAAGATGAAATCTTAGAGCTTTCAGATTCAATAAAAGAGCACGGCGTAATTCAACCTATAGTTGTCAGATCTATTGGGGATAAGTACGAAATTATAGCAGGTGAAAGAAGATATAAAGCAAGTGTTTTAGCTGGAAAAGAAACAGTACCTGTCATAATAAGAAACTTAAATGATAAAGATAGCGCAGAAGTTGCATTGATTGAAAATGTTCAAAGAAAAAACTTAACACCTATAGAAGAGGCTGTTTCATACAAAAAAGTTTTAGATATGGGATATTTAACACAAGAACAATTGGCAATAAAACTTGGTAAAAGTCAATCTTCAATAGCAAATAAGATAAGATTGTTAAATTTATCAGATGAAGTTCAAGAAGCGCTTTTACAAAATAAAATCTCAGAAAGACACGCACGATCTTTATTGAAACTTAAAGACTTTAAGGATCAAAATTTTATGCTAAATAGAATTATTTCAGAAAGATTAACTGTAAGAAGAACAGATGAAGAAATAGAAAAAATGAAAGAAGAATCTTCAAATGAACATGATTCACAAAAATCAATAGAAAAAGGGGAAATAAATATGAATAATAATGAATTTTATAATACAAATATGGGATCTGTACCTACTGGTATAGCGCCACAACCACAGGCTCCATCATTTGATATATTTGGAACAACACCAGTAGCACCACAAGTGCCAACAATGTCAGCAGTTCCACAAGCGCCAAGTGCACCAGTAATGCCAACACCAAGTCCAGTAACAACTTCAGTGCCATCATTTGATATATTTGGAACAACGCCAGTAGCACCAGAGATGCCCGCAGCGCCAACTCCAGTACAACCAAGTGTAATGCCACAACAACCAGCTTCAGTGCCACCAGTAGATTTAGGTTTACCACAAATGAATGCTACACCAGCACCAGAAGTTTCAATTCCACCAATAGGTCCAGGTTTGCCACAAGCAGGTGCATATCAACCAACACCACAAGTGCCAACAATGTCAGCAGCTCCACAAGAACCACAAGCAGCATTTGCTCCACAACAAATTAATCCAACAATTCCAGGAGTTCAGTATGATGGAACAGGAATAGTAAATACACCAGAGCCAACACAAACTCCAGCACCACAAATGCCAACAGGGTTACAATTTGATGAAAATGGTGTCGTAATATCTGCAGCTCCAATAGGAGTACCAGCAACTGCACCAATAATGGAAAGTGCTCCAACTCAAGTAAGTCAACAATCTGATAATTTATTTAGTTTTGGTCCAGCTGAAACACCTAGTGTTACACCAGCACCTCAAAGTACACCTGCAGTATCTGAGGTAAAATTACCAGAACCAATAATAATAACAGATTATACTAAACAATATGATCCAGTAATGCCACAAACTAATGTTCAACCAACACCACAAGTAGACTTAAAGACAATAATCGCTTTAATTAGAGATTGTTCAAGTAAAATAGAAAATTATGGATTTAAAATTGATGTAGAAGAAATTGATTTACAAAACATGTATCAAGTTACATTTAAAATTCAAAAATAAAGGCTTACCTCCTTTATTTTTTTTACTTAAATAATTTATAATATAGTTATTAGAAATGGCAGTGTTATTATGATATTAGAACAAGTAAAATTAATATTAGGTGATGAATATAAAGAATGGTATAACATAGTAAAAAATATATTAAATAATCCAGAATTTTTAAAACGAAAATTATTTAAGCATCATGAAAAACAATCTGTTTATGATCATTGTGTTTTAGTTTCAGCATATGCATTTAAAAGAGCTAAAAAAAAGCGTGTTAATGAAAAAAATTGTGCAATAGCAGGATTATTACACGATTTTTATACAGCTGCATGGCAATATACAAAAGAATTAGAAACTCTGGATGAAAAATATAGGTCAAATTTTATAAAAAAAAGAAATAAAAAAAAGTTTTTAGAAATGCATGGGTTTACTCATGGTATAGATGCAGCATTTAATACATTAGAATATTTTAATGAATATTCTAATGAAATAATTATTAGTGCTATAAGAACTCATATGTTTCCTTTGACTCTTTTTACAAAATATAAATTTCCAAAATATAAAGAAAGCTGGATTGTAACTATGTCGGATAAACTTGTAACATTAAAAGATTTTCCCAAATTAAAGGAGGTTCCAAAATATTTAGGCTTTAAAAAAATTGACAAGAATTGAATTCAATGATAGAATATCATCCATATTTGTTAGGGGGAAAATTATGGATGATTTTTTAATTAGATTTAAAAATTCAGTAAAACAGTCACAACTTAATAGAAAGAAGCAAATAAAGGCGCTAGAAGCTGAATTAAATGAATTAGAGATGATTCTATCAGACCCAGTGTCTAGAAGGAATCAGTAATCCACTTCAAGTTGTCAAAAGAATTCCAATATTTACTACTCTTTTTACGTACCTAATTTCAATTTGTGATGTTAAAAGCATAGAAGACATATTTGTGAAATTTTCTTCAATGGCTAAAATGCTTAGATCTTATTATAATTACTTACAAAAATCAATTAATGCATTTGATAATGAAAAGGTTATATCACCATTGCAAGATTTATTTATTCTGATTTATCACTTAAGATGTGCCGATTTATCAATAGAAGAAAAGAGCAGAATACTTGGTATGGCAATTTATTTTGATAGCCAATATGCATTAAAGCATAAGGGCTTCCACATTAAAGATATAAATGCTATTCATGCCTTAAAAGAATATTATAATCAAGATGGAACTTTTAAATATAACGAAAATATTGATGAATATTTAAGATTGCTTAATAAAATAGGAGAAGATTCAAGTACACCTGAAATGCTTGAAATAGATGAAATATTTAGTCAATGTTACCAAGATATGTTCCAAGGGTTTGCACAACTATTAATATCTAATAATGATAAGTTAAAACAGTCTAGCATTGATTCGGAAGAAAGTATTGAAACTGAAACTAGTGCTACATATGATGAAAATAGAGAAGATATAGAAGAGTTACATAAATATTATAAAAATGGTAAGCTGATATCATTACCAACAGATTTAACATCCTTTTATAATTTATTAGATAGATTAAATTTTTCTCTTCAAGAAAGAAGATATATATGTAACCTAATTAGTGAACAATTATCTAAAATTAAAACAGATCCAATATTAAAGTATTTAAGTGATGATGATAAAAAAATATATTTAGCTTCACAAGAATTACTTACATCTTTTAAATATACAAATGGCGATTTTTATGTTTTGAAACAATTTATAGAAGAATTGCAAACTATATCTATAATGTTAAAAGAGGGACTTCCTGAAAGTGATATTGAATATCTTTTATCAGATGTTCCTAAAATAATATTTGAATTAAAAAAATTATTGGATGCTTACACTAAAGTGGAAGAAGCATCTACTAATAATCTGGTATTTTTATCTAGTAAATTAGGAATTCCATACGCATTATCCGATATAGAATCTCTTGATAGTTCAAAGAAAAAGCAGGTTTCTCAACTTTTCTCAAAATTAGATATGGGAAATAAAAGTCAATTTATAAAAATTCTTGGTGATAAATTACCTTATACTATGTATGCTATTAAAGGTTCAAGTTTGAGTTTAACATTTGTTGAATTGGATACAGATACATATTTAATAATAGGACTAGACTTATCAACAAATGGATATAGAGAGTCTTGTAATAGATTAAAATCTAATAAAAATAAGATTACTCTATTAAAAGAAACAATGAAAAATCCAGAAAAAAGAGATGAGATACTTAAATTTAATGAACCATATCTTGAATCATTAGAAGGTAAAAAAAACGCTCAAAAGAAAAAAAGTATTTTAACCGATTGTTAAAATAATGAGACTAAAAAATTGAATATAGGCAACTTCTGTTTGTCTATATTTTTCTAATTATTTTAGTTAAAAACAATTAAAAAAATTATTATTTTATAAATAAGTACATTATGTTTTTCATATTGCTAAAAAATCATATAAATGTTAAAATGTTATATATAAATAGGTGGTTGTATGAGAAAGATGCTAGTAAGTGATTATGATGGTACATTTTATATAAATGACTTTGATTTTAGCTTAAATAAAATTGAATTAGATTTATTTAAAAAAGATGGTAATCTATTCGTCATAGCAACAGGTAGAAGTTATTTTGATTTTATGAACAAATTAGATAAATATAATTTTTATTATGATTATTTGATTATTAATCATGGCGCTACTATTTTAGATAATAAGGGACACATTATATCAAACCTATTTATTTCTAATTTTATTATTTCGAGTCTGAAAGAGTCTTTAGAACTCGACAAGTGTACTAGTTACTTTTGTTGCAGTAAGCTAGAATCAAGAGTTTCATTTGAACATCCTTACTTAACAAAAATCAATGTAAAATACCCATCTGAAGCTAAGGCTCATAATATATATAAAAAAATATTAGAAATTTACGGAGAATTTATAATAGTATATTTTGTATCACCTATTTCATTAGAAATAATTACCAAAGATGCATCTAAGTCTCAGGCAATTCATAAATTAATATCGCTTGTTAATATATCTAAAAGTGATGTATATACGATAGGCGATGGGCATAGCGATATTGATATGGTAAGAGATTTTAATGGTTATTCTATGCCTGGCGGAATAAGTGAATTAAAAAAATATGCGAAAGGTCAAATATCAAGTGTTTCTGATTTAATGAAAATGATAAGAAAACAAGATGACTGTTTAAGCTTTGAATATTTATTATCAAGTTTAAATTATTATGGAATAAGTGATCCAGATTACATAAAAAAATGTGAATTGTGTTTAAAATACTTGCTAAATAATAGATCTATTTTAGAAAAATTTAAGCTATTTTTATATTTGTTTTATAGCAAGCAATATACATTTAAGTATTTTTGGAACATTAAAGACATAAATGAAATGTTTAATGACAAAGTAGACCCGTTTTTACCTAATTTATTATTATTATGTGGATATAAGTTCCATATAAAAAATATGGAAAATCATTTATTTGATAAATCTCAAATAGAAATACATAGAAGAAGAGTTAGAGAAGCCTTAACTAGAGATATATATGAAAGAGGATATGATGGTATTAGAATTACTCAGATGCTATGGGGAATATATTTTATAAATTGTAAATTAATAGAAGTAGGTCGTCTTCAATATGAATATGAAGATGAAAACACAGTAAATATTCATATTCCGCAAGGCGATAAATTAGATCTATCTTTAGTATCTGATTCAATAAATATTTCAAAGTATTATATAAATAGGTATTTTAATATCACAAATTATACATATTATTGTACTTCTTGGCTTTTAAGTCCTGAAATCCATGATTTGTTAGATAAGGATTCTAATATATATAAGTTTTATTATTTATTTGATGTAGAAGCTGGTAGTAGTTGCATAAAAGATATATTAAATTTTGTATATAAAAAAATAGGCAAAGTAGATTATAAACAGCTTAGTGAAGATACACGCTTACAACATATAATTAAAGAAAATTTAATAAAAGGAAAAGGTTTTAAAATCGGAAAAGGCATATTGAAGCAAAAAAATTAAAATTGATTATTATTAAACATTTTTAATTTTTTTGTATATTAATAAAATAATCAAAATGTGGTAAGATAATAATAGGTGATTAAATGATAAGAGAATATATAAAGAAAATCGAACGCTATTCAATTTTAATATCAGCACTTATGGTTATAATGTCAATATTTTTGGTGACATATCCTTTAAAATCTTTAGAAGTGTTTGTGATAATATTTTCAATTATAATACTAATAAATGGTGTAGGATACTTTGTATCATATTTTACAATGTCTAAAGAAGATAGGCTATTTAGTTTTGATATAATAATGGGGTTATTGACATTCATTTCTGGAATTATGATATTAATTTATAGAAAAGACTTAATAAGTGTATTTCCAATTATTTTAGGTATATGGATAATAGTAAATAATTTATTTAAATTACAGTTATCTATAAACTTGTCATCAATAATAGGTACTAATGGACTTTGGTTAGTCTTAATTACTACATTAATGATAATACTTGGCATAACTTTAATAATTAATCCTTTTGAGTCTATAATTGCTATAACTACTTTATCAGGAATACTACTATTAATAACTGAAGTTATTTCCATAATAGAAAGTGTTTATATATTAACAAAACTAAGATAGATACTATCTTTTTTTTTAAAATAATGTATAATATTTAAAGGAGATGTTTTATGAAAAAAGTTGTTATTGGAATGAGTGGTGGAGTAGATTCTAGTGTAGCTGCAATTAAACTAAAAGAGCAAGGATATGAAGTAATAGGCTTATTTATGCGAAACTGGGATTCATTTGCTGATGGTGAAACAGTTGGTGCACCATCAACAAGTAAAGGTATCTGCCCTCAAGAAGAAGATTATAATGATGCAAAGGCAGTATGTGAAAAGTTGGGAATTCCACTTTATAGAAAAGACTTTGTAAAAAAATATTGGGATAATGTTTTTACTTACTTTTTAGACGAATTAAAAAAAGGTAGAACACCTAATCCAGATATTATGTGTAATAAATATATAAAATTTGATGAATTCGTAAAGGAAGCTAAGGCATTAGGTGCTGATTATATAGCTACAGGTCATTATGCTAGAATAAAGGATGGAAAGCTTTTAAGAGCTGTTGATGATAATAAAGATCAAACTTATTTTTTATCACAAGTAACTAAAGAACAATTTGAAAATGTATTATTTCCAATTGGAGATATGATAAAACCTGAAGTAAGAAAAATAGCCTTAGAATATGGACTTCTTACTGCTTCAAAAAAAGACTCAACTGGTATATGCTTTATCGGAGAAAGAAATTTTACTACCTTTTTGGAGAACTATTTGCCAAATATTCCAGGTGACATAGTAAATATTGAAACCAATGAAGTATTAGGAAAGCATATTGGACTTATGTATTACACTATAGGTCAAAGACGAGGTCTTGATGTAGGTGGTACTAGTGATAGAATGTTTGTAGTTGGTAAAGATTTGAACAAAAATATATTATATGTTTGTATAGGAAAAGAAAATGAATATTTAATTTCAGATTCTTGCCTAATAGATAACGTTAATTACTTAATAGATGAAAAAGTAACTAATTGTGTTGCTAAATTTAGATATAGACAAAAAGATGTTAAAGTAGAGTTAGAATGGCTTGATAATGGTGAAGTTCTTGTTAAATATCCACAGGGAGTAAAAAGTGTAACACCAGGACAAGCTTGTGTACTTTATTTAGATGAAGTGTGTCTTGGTGGTGGAATAATAAAGGAAGTTAGAAAAAATAATGAAAAGTTATGGTATTTATAAAATAAAAAAATATACTATTATGAGGGTATATGAATAATTTGTTTTTACTTGGTTTAACTGGTTTTTTTAGTGCAATATCCATATATGTTGATAAACACCTAATAAATAAGGGTATTAGTAGAAAAGATTACTTTTACTATATGTGTTTATCTATGGTGCCTTTTTCCATAGTTACTATAATAATTAACTATTTTACAATTGGATTAACTTTTTCTTTTAATATAATTCCTATATTATTATTATTACTTGCTATGTTAGTTAGATATTTTAAACAAATGGCAGTAGCTGGTATAGGTAGAAAATTAGATCCATTTGAAAATATTGCATATTTATCTATAGGACTTATTTTTGCATACATTATTGATATTATGCTAGGTGTACGAACTTTTTCTTTTATAAGCTTAATATCAATTATATTAACATTAGTTGGTATATTTATGCTTGCGGATGTTAAAATAAAAAATAAAGAATTACAAAAAGACATTATTATAAAAATTATAGGAGAATTATCTTTAGGATATATAGCTTATTTTATCTTGAAATATTGGTCTAATTCAATATACATATTTTTATTAAATTTTCTTTTAACACTTATATTTTCTTATGATTATCCAATAAAATATCACATGAAAAATAAAGATATAATTAAATGGGTATTTATTCAACAAAGTTTTGGATTCGTGTACATATATTTATATAATTATTTATCAAGTATTTCAGTGACATTAAGTTCTTTTGTTAAACCAGTTACATTAGTCTTGGCTTTTATACTAGCTTTCTTTTTCAAAGAAGAAAAAAGAAAACCAAGATTTTTAGACTTGATTTCAATTTTATTGATAGTTTCTGGAATATGTTTAATAAATATGAGTTAAACAGGCTTGTTAACAAAGCCTGTTTATATGTTAAAGAAATTATCTATTCCTATAACACCATCATAGTAGTCATTCATAATTTCGCAGCACAAACTTAATTTTTCTTTATCGATAATATTATTGCTTTTATATTCATCAATAATTTGTTTAAATAAGTTGTCGTAATAAAATGTAATTGAACCATACCTTGATTGTACTAATATATCTACTAATTCATCAACTTTCTGTTTAATATCTTGTTTTAAATTTGATACTAAATAGTCATTAATGTTTATTTTTTCACCATCTATTATTATCTCATTATTAAGTAATGAAGATAATTTTTTTTGTAGTGGAGAATCTTGATTTTTAATATCCTCAATTAAATAATTTTTATATTGAAGCGTCTTTTTAACTATGTATTTTGATATTTCTTCTTGCTTATTGTTTGTATTTTTTTCTATTAATTTTCCAATAACAAAATCATATTTACTAGTGTCATTAAATTCTAAAATTGAATCGTCATCAATGCTAATTAATACCCAATATTCTGCTTTTACTTTACTATCTTTACTCCATACGTTATCGTTTTCATCCGTAATCATAACACCAACATATAATTTATTCTTTTCCACCCTAAACATAGGATATAATGGAATAAAGCTTTCCAATCCTTTATTTTTCTTTTCTTTGTTTACAATATCTAAATATTTATCTAAATTTAAATTATTCACAATATCTCTCCTTTACTTTTTTTCTAGCACTAAATAAATAGTACTTTATATTAGATTCACTTGTATTTAATTTCTTACTTATTTCTTTTATAGAATAGTCTTCAATATAATACATTTTAAATGATATTTTTTCTTTTTCTGTTAAGTTAATACAATCTAAGTTATTTATTATTTCTTTATAAACTATTTTATCTATTAGATTTTCCATTATAAAAGGTTCATTGATATCATTTATAGATGTATTATTTTTTTCTTTAATGTAACTTTTAGCTTTAGCACACCAAATATTATGAGCGATTTTCCATATTAAATTATCAATAATTTTTATTTCAATGTTTTTATTGAAATATTCGAGTACCGCCACAAAAATATTATTAGTCAAATCTTCGGCATCTTCTTTATTATCAGTCTTCTTTAATGCCCAGTAATAAATTTTATAGTAGTATTTATCGTATATAGCATCCATTTTTTCTCCTTTCACTAATGTAGTGTTAAAATTTATCAATAGGTTAGTTTTTTTTATTATATCATGTTTTTATATATTTTGGACGTTGATAAATACTATTAATTGATTATAGTACTGTTGTCTTGATGCTAAAATGATGATAAAATAAATAAAGTATATTACTTAATTTTACTCTTATAATTTATAGCCATATTTACTATACTATGATTATATAAAGGAGGGCATATGTTCAATTTAGTATCAAAATATAAACCAAGTGGTGATCAGCCACAGGCAATAGATTCATTAGTTTATGGAATTGAAAATGGTGATAAATATCAGGTATTACTTGGAGCAACTGGTACAGGTAAGACTTTCACGATAGCTAATGTAATAAAAAAGATAGACAAACCCACACTCGTTTTAGCGCACAATAAAACACTTGCAGGGCAATTATACGCTGAATTAAAGGAATTATTTCCAGAAAATCATGTGTGCTACTTTGTATCCTATTATGATTACTATCAGCCAGAAGCATATGTAGCTAAGACAGACACATATATAGAAAAGGATGCAGCTATAAACGATGAGATAGATGAGTTACGTCATGCAGCAACAGCAGCACTTTTGAATTTTAAAGATGTTATAGTAGTAGCGTCTGTATCTTGTATCTATGGTATAGGAGAAATGGAAGAGTATCAAAAGCACATGTTAACTTTATCAGTAGGTCAGACTATAGAAAGAGATTTACTACTTGAAAGATTAATAGATATGCTTTACGAAAGAAATGAAATAGATTTTAAAAGGGGTACTTTTAGAGTTAGAGGTGATTCTATAGATATAGTTCCAATAGGGGAACATTCTAAAGGCATTAGAATTGAGCTCTTTGGTGATGAAATAGACAAAATAGTAGAATTTGATCCCATAACGGGAGCAGTTAAAGCTAGCAAAAAGTCCGTTTCTATTTTTCCTGCTAGTCATTTTGTTACTAGTCCAGAAAAGTTAAAAGTAGCTATTGAATCTATAAGAAAAGAGTTGGAAGAAAGACTCGAGTATTTTAAACAAAACAATAAATTATTAGAATATCAAAGATTAAGTGAAAGAACTAATTATGATATGGAAATGCTAGAAGAAACTGGTTTTTGCAGAGGTGTAGAGAATTATTCTAGGCCACTCGCTTTAAAAGAACCAGGCGCTACTCCTACAACATTAATAGACTTTTTTCCCGATGATTTTCTTTTAGTAGTTGATGAATCACACGTTACAATACCTCAAGTTAGGGGGATGTATAACGGTGATAAAGCGCGAAAAGAAATCTTAGTTGATTATGGCTTTAGACTTCCTAGCGCGCTTGATAATAGGCCTCTTAAATTTAACGAATTTGAAAGTAAGATAAATAATGCAATATTTGTATCAGCCACACCAGGTGATTATGAATTAAATAAAGCCGAAAAAGTTGTAGAACAAATAATTAGACCCACTGGACTTCTTGACCCAGTAGTAGAAGTAAGAAGTACAAAAAATCAGATTGATGATTTAGTAAGTGAAATAAATAAAAGGGTAGAATTGAATGAAAGAGTATTAATAACGACACTTACTATAAGAATGTCTGAGGAATTAACTCAGTATTTAAAAAATCTCGATATAAAAGTTGCTTATTTACACTCTGAAATAAAAGCATTAGAAAGATTAAAAATAATAAGAGATTTAAGAACTGGTAAATATGATGTGTTAGTTGGAATAAACTTATTAAGAGAAGGCCTTGATATACCAGAGGTAAGCTTAGTAGCTATTATGGATGCTGATAAACAAGGATTTTTGAGAAGTGAGAGAAGTTTAATTCAAACGATAGGAAGAGCATCTAGAAATGCTAAAGGGACAGTTATTATGTATGCCGATAGTATAAGCGATTCTATGAAAGTTGCAATAGATGAAACTAAAAGAAGAAGAGAAATTCAAAATGAATATAACATTAAAAATAATATTATTCCGAAAACTATTTCAAAAGAAATTAGTGAAGTTATCACAAATGAAGACACTACTGAAGATGTAAAGAAAGAAAAAATGTCAAAACAAGAAAAAGCAAAACTTATGATTAAAGTTGAAAATGAGATGAAAGAAGCTGCTAAGAACTTAGATTTTGAAAGAGCTATGGAACTTAGAGACATATTATTTGAATTAAAATGCGAATAGGTATATAATGAATTTAGGTGATAAAATGAAATTAAATAAATGCTTAGATTGGTTTATTCATATGATTGGATATGCTTTGGTGCTTATTACTGTTTCAGTAATATTTAAAAAGACAGTTGTAATAGATAATTCATATTATGGATTATGGGGACTTGTCGCAGTCATAATAATATTTATATTAAATAGGACAATAAAACCTATGCTTGTATGGATGACTTTGCCTTTAACTGCTCTTACACTAGGATTATTTTATCCATTAATTAACATATTGATTTTAAAAATAACTGATTTTATACTAGGTAGTCATTTTGATATACACGGAACTATAATCTTGTTTTTAGTATCAATTATAATATCAATTATGAATGCTATTATGGATAATATAATAATAGATGGTATTTTAAGGAGTAATAAAAAATGAGTCCAATATTGATAAACTTAGGTTTTATACAAATAAGATGGTATTCCGTATTAATTCTAACTGCATTTGTTTTAGGTTATTTTCTTGTTATAAAAAGTTGTGCTAAAAGAGGAATAGAAACATCTAAAGTAACAGATCTTTGCTTTTATTTGGTGATTGTATGTATTTTAGGAGCTAGGTTATATTATTGCTTATTTAATTTAGATTATTATAGTAAAAACTTATTGGATATATTTAAAATTTGGGAAGGTGGACTTGCAATCCACGGAGGCATAATAGCTGGTTTAATATTTATATGTTTTTATACCAGAAAAAAAGATATAAATATGTTAGAATTACTAGATATAATGGCCCCTGCTTTAGCACTAGGTCAAGCTATAGGAAGATGGGGAAATTTCTTTAATCAAGAAGCTTTTGGACCTGTAGTAACTAGATTTAGGTTAAGAGAATTAAATATTCCAAAATTTATAATAGATAATATGTATATAAATGGCCAATACCATCATCCAACATTTTTTTACGAATCAGTAGGATGCTTGGTAATATTTATAATACTTATGGTAATGAGAAATAGTAAAAAAATAAAAAAAGGACAGATAGTATCAGTTTATATGTTTTTATATGGCATAATAAGATTTTTTATAGAAGGTTTAAGACAAGATAGTTTAATGTTCTTTAATTTAAAAATTGCTCAGGTAGTATCTATAATCATGTGTATAAGTGGTGTTTTGTTATTTTTATATTCATATTTAAGGAGAAAGTATGATAAATAAGAAGTGGGACATAGTATTAAAAGATGAATTTAAAAAAGATTATTTTAGAAACCTTGGTATATTTGTAAAGCAAGAATATAAAAATAAAATAGTATTTCCACCATATGAAAATATATTTGATGCTTTAAGATTTACAGATTATGATGAAGTAAAGGTAGTTATATTAGGTCAAGACCCATATCACGGATTAGGTGAAGCACACGGATTATCATTTTCTGTAAAAGAAAATGTTAAAATGCCCCCATCACTTCAAAATATATTTAAAGAATTATATAGCGATATAGGTGTAAAAAGAACAAAAAGTGATTTAACAGATTGGGCAAAAGAAGGAATACTTCTTCTAAATTCAATAATGACAGTAGAAAAAGACAAGCCACTATCACATAAAGATAAAGGCTGGGAAATATTTACAGATACGATTATTAAAAAGCTTAATGATAGGCCAGATCCAATAATATTTGTATTGTGGGGAAGTTTTGCTAGAAGTAAAAAAGTACTTATCACTGGTAGGCAACACAAAATTATAGAGTGTGTTCACCCATCGCCTTTATCAGCAAGCCGTGGATTTTTTGGTAGCAAGCCATTTAGTAAAATAAATAATTATTTAAAAGAAATGGGTAAAGAAGAAATAAAATGGTAAATTATTTCTTTTTTTTGTATAAAAATAAAAATATAGGCCAATATTAAATAGGTGATAAAATGAAACAAACAATATTTTTATTTTTAGGAATAATTTTAACATATATTATTATTGGAAATGGTATAAGTAATAGTAATCTAATTCCAGATGAAGCTATAAGAATTAGAGTGATTGCTAATTCAAATAGTGACTATGATCAAAAAATCAAATATAATGTAAAAGACTCAATAGAAAAAGATATATATGATATGCTATCAAATGCCAAAAACATAGATACTGCAAGATATATATTAAAACAAAATTTAAGCAATATAGAAAATACTATTTCAAATGCTCTGAATGAACAAAATTATAATTTACCTTTTGACGTTAATTTTGGATTAAATTACTTTCCTAAGAAAGAATTTAAAGGTGTAACATATAATGAGGGATATTATGAATCATTAGTTGTAACACTTGGAAATGGTGAAGGAGATAATTGGTGGTGCGTTTTATTTCCGCCACTTTGTTTAATAGAAGCAGAGGATTCTAGTGATGTTGAATATACAACTATGGTTAAAACTATAATAGATAAATATTTTTAATTTAATAGAGTATTATTTTATAGGTGATTCTATGAATATAATACTCTATTTTATTATAGCTATTAGTTTAAGTATGGATGCTTTTTCACTATCTTTAGCATATGGAACTCTTTCCTTCAATAAAAGAGAGATAATTACTTTATCAGTAATAGTTGGACTATTTCATTTTTTTATGCCAATTTTAGGTATGAAATTTGGTAATTATATAACTAGTTTTATACACCTTGGCACGGATATGACTATATTTATTATTTTTTCTTTCATAGGAATAAATATGATAATTGATAGCTTAAAAAATGATATTAAAGTAAAAAAAATGTATATTAGTGAGATGCTATTATTTGGATTGGCAGTTAGTCTAGATAGTTTCTCAGTTGGATTTGGTTTAAATAACATTAGTGATAACTATATACTAAGTTCATTTATATTCTCTTTCACTAGCTTTATATTTACTTATTTAGGACTAATTTTAGGTAAAAAGCTAAATTCATTAATTGGTAATATTGCATCATTCATAGGTGGATTTACATTAATTCTTCTGGGTGTAACATACATTATATAAAATTGATCTAAAATATGTTATAATAGTATAAATACATATAACACAAATTTAGGTAAGTGTCATAATATATAGTAGTTTTGGAGGTATATATGAAACAAATTAGTATAGTTGGAGGGAATAAACTAAGTGGGAGCATAAGAATAAGTGGTGCTAAAAACAGTGCTGTGGCTTTAATTCCGGCATCGATTTTATGTGATGATATAGTAAAAATAGATAATATTCCAAACATTTCGGACATAGATGCCTTAGTAGAAATATTAGATTACTTAGGTGCTAAAGTTACCCTTGAGGGTGGTATTATAACAATAGATCCAAGAGAAATAAAAAATAAACCTATTCCAAAAGAGATTTCAAGTAAATTAAGAGCTTCTTATTATTTTATGTCATCTTTGCTTGGAAAGTATAATCATGTTGAAATGTATTTTCCAGGTGGATGCAAAATAGGAGCAAGACCTATAGATCAAACATTAAAAGGTTTTGAAGCTTTAGGTACTAATGTAAAAGAAGTAGATAATAAGTTTTATCTTGATGCTGATAAACTAGTTGGAGGACACGTATACTTGGATATGCCAAGTGTAGGTGCTACCATAAATACTATATTAGTTGCAGTTAAAGCAGATGGTATTACTATTATAGAAAATGCAGCAAAAGAGCCAGAAATAGTAAATGTAGCTACATTTTTGAATAATATGGGTGCAAAAATAACAGGAGCAGGAACTAGTGAAATAAGAATAGAAGGAGTAAGAAGTTTGCACGGATGCTTTACAGAGGTTATTCCAGATAGAATAGAGGCTGGAACTTACGTAATAGCTGGTGCTTTAATTGGAGAAAATTTAAAAATAGAAAATGTAATTTTAGACCACATAGAGTCCCTTACTTTAAAATTAAAAGAAATGGGAGTTGATATGAAATTTGGCAAAGATTACATTATTATAAATAAGTGTGATAAGCTAAAACCGGTAAATTTAAAAACATTAGGATATCCTGGATTCCCAACAGACTTACAGCAGCCAATTACCCCTCTTTTAGCTCTTTGCAATGGTAAATCTACTCTAGAAGAAACTATATATGAAAATAGATTTCAAAATGTACCTTATTTAAAACAGATGGGTGCCAACATAGAAATATTGGAAAGAAAAATTATTATAAGCGGTCCTACAAAATTTTCGGGGTGCACTGTAACGGCAACTGATCTAAGAGCAGGCGCTTGCTTAATTCTTGCAGGACTTGTTGCAGAAGGAGTAACAACTATTAAAGATGTAGAACACGTTTTAAGAGGCTATGAAAATATAATAGAAAAACTTACAAATGTAGGTGCTAAAATAACATTAGAAGAAATATAATTAAGTAGCTAGGCTACTTTTTTTGGGGGAAAAAATGAAAAAAATGTTATTTATTATAGTAATATTCGTTGTAACCTTTTATATATATTTTTTGAATATTAATAAAAAAACATATTATCTATCATTAGGTGACTATTTATCTTATGGTATAAATAATTTTAAAAAAGTTGAAAATAGCTATAGTAATAATTTATTTGATTTATATAAAAATAATTTAGAAAATTATGTGAATTATTCAACAATTGATGATTATAGAGTTATGGACTTGATAAATGACATTAATTATAACAAAGATGTCAGTTATAATAATAAAAATTATAAATTACAAAATTTGCTTATTAAATCTAATGTAATTACTATATCTATTGGTATGAATGATTTAATATATATGAGTGAAAATATTGATTACGAGTATGTAGATGATTTATTATATGATATAGAAGATTTATTAAATACTATTAGAAAATACAATAAAGATAGAGTTTATTTTTTAGGGTTTTATAACATAATAAATAATGAAAATATTATAGAATATGCTAATAAAAAACTAAGCAGTATTTGTAAAAAGAATGATATATATTTTATAGATATATCTAACCTAGATACATACATAAATAAAAGCGCATATCCGACAAATGATGGATATGTGTACATAACAGATCAAATAATAAACTTTACTAAATAGTAAAAATATTATATAATTAAAGTGGGTGATAAAATGTTGGAAGAAAATAAATTGTTTTCAAAAGTATTTATGTGGATGTTTATAGGCTTAGCAATCACATTTGGTGTTGGATATATGGTTTCAGTAAATGAAAACATGTTATATAATGTCTTTTCAAAGTGCTATATATTTCTTGTTATCGCAGAACTTTTAGTGGTAATTTGGCTTAGTGCTAGAATATCTAAAATGCAACCTATGATGGCTAAGATATTGTTTTGCTTATATTCATTCTTAACGGGTCTTACTTTTTCGTCTGTATTTGTGGTATATCATATTACATCAATAATAGCAGTATTTGGAATAACATCATTATTATTCTTAATATTTGCTCTTATAGGTAAATATACAAATATTGATTTGACAAAAATAGGAGTATATTTATTTATGATGCTTTTAGGAACTATTATTTGTAGCATTATAAACATATTTGTTAAAAGTGAAGGATTTGATTTAGTATTAACAATAATCTGTCTTGTAGTATTTTTAGTATATATAGCTTATGATGTTCAAATGATAAAGAAAAGAAGATACCAAATGTTAAGCGATGAAAATTTTGCAATCTATGGTGCGCTTCAGTTATACCTAGATTTCATTAACGTATTCTTAAGACTTTTACAATTATTTGGAAACAAAAATGATTAATAGTGTAAAACACTATTTTTCTTTATTGACTAATAGACATATTAATGGTATATTAACAATGGTGATAGTATGGAGAACGTAAAAAAATTTATAAATAATAGGAGTAAAATAGGATTCATAGTTTTTTTAGTTAGTATATTACTTGGAATATTATTAATTGAAGAATTTTTAGGTGTTTCTGAGTGCATTAAATTTATGTCAAATTCAAGTTATAATAAATTTATAGATGGAACATATACTAATGTTGAGATTTTAAAAGTAGTTTTCTCAAAAAACTTGCAATATGTTAACTTATTAGTAAATTCATTATTGATATTTATATTGTTATTTAATATGGTTAGCTATGTTTATAAAAAATCAGAATTTATGTTTATATCTACTGGATTAAGCATATTCCTATTATGTTTCGGATTTTATGCTTTTAGCATAAGTGGAATTATTTTTTGTGGTTGCTTGTTGATTTTGAATTTAATAGGTTTTTTGGATCAGACTAGCATTCAGGTAGGAACTAAAAAAAATAAAAAAGTGCTTGCAAAACGTTAAATTATTTGATAAACTATGTAGGTAATTAAATTTCTATGACTTGTTTAGGTCATGGCGGGAGGAGAGTAAATATGAAAAAAGGAATTCATCCAGAGTACAGAGAGACAAAAGTTACTTGTGCTTGTGGAAACACTTTTACAGTTGAATCAAACAAAGAAGAATTACATTTAGAAGTTTGTAATGAATGTCATCCTTTTTACAAAGGTGGAAAAGAAGGAACATCTGTTTCAAAAACTGGACGTGTAGAAAAATTCAATCGTAAGTATGGATTTAATAAAGAAGCTAAATAATAGCTTTTTTTTGTATATAAAAATAAAATTAACTAATAATAAAATTGGGTGATTATATGAATTTCAATTTAGCTGAATTATTAGATGTAACTATTCGCGCTGTATTATCATTAGTTACTTTATTTTTAGTTACAAAATTGCTTGGTAAAAAGCAAGTTTCACAGTTATCGTTATTTGATTATGTAATAGGTATATCTATAGGGAATTTTGCAGCTGAAATGACTATAAATTTAGAAACAAATGAAATTAATGGAATTATAGCAGTTATAATATTTGGATTCTTTGCATATATAGTTTCGTATTTAACTATGAAAAGTATTGTACTAAGAAGATTTTTTTTGGGAACTCCCACTGTAATAGTACAGAATGGAAAAATACTAGAAAAGAACATGAAAAAGGTTAAATTTGATATAAATGATATGATGGAAGAAATAAGAAGTAATGGATATTTTGATTTATCTCAAGTTGAGTATGCTATAATGGAAGCCAATGGTAAATTAAGCGTATTACCAAAATCAGAATATAGACCACTTACACCTAAAGATATGGGTAAGAAAGTTCAAAAAGAAGGATTATGTGCTAATATAATTATAGATAGTAAAATTTTACATAGCAATTTAAAAAATATGGGAAAAGACGAGGAATGGTTAAATAAAGAGTTAAAATTAAAAGGATACAGTGATTTAACGAAAATATTACTAGCAACGCTTGATATAAACGAAAAAGTAACAATATACGAAAAAAATTGTGATATAGAAGCTCTAGATGTACTAGAATAAATGTCAAAAAAGTGTAAATTAATGTATTAAAAATCAATAATTGAGTGACACGTTATGATATATTTGGTATTATTATACTTGGTGATAGTATGAGAAGACATTTTTGCGCATCTGCGTTTATAATAAATCCTATAACTAAAAAAATATTATTAGTAAAACATAAAAAAAATAAAAGATGGACTCAGCCTGGAGGACATATAGAAGGCAATGAAACACCAGAAGAAGCAGCTCTTAGAGAAGTATACGAAGAAACAGGGCTTAGAGTTAGACTATTAGGAGAGAGATTTCCTAGGGAGGAAGACTTTATTAGACCACTTGGAATACAGAAAAATAGGAGAACTACATCTGATGGAGAAACTCATATGCATATAGATATAATATATCCTGCAATACCAAATGATGATTCTAAGGAAATATTAAACGAAGAAGAAAGTGACGACATAAGATGGTTTTCTAGAGAGGAATTAGAATATATAGATTGCTTTCCTGATATAAAGATAACGATGGATTATATTCTAAAACATATAATTAAATAGTAAAAAATGAAAAAGTCAAGCCAAAAAAAGATTATTTCGTTTGTATCAGTCTTTTTGATTTCAATTGGTGTATATTATATTGAACAAAATAATTATTTTGATACAAAGCCTGTAATCAATATAGAATTAGATGCACCATCTATATCATTATCTGAAATACCAGATTATAGTGATCAAGATTATGTCTATATAAATAACAATGTTCCTTCGTTTGATTCAAAATATTATATAACCTCATCTTTTGAGATTTATAGTCCATTAGATGAACTTGGAAGATGTGGTATTGCATTTGCAAACGTAAGTTTAGAAACAATGCCAGATAGGGAAAGAACAAGTATTGGACAAGTTAAACCAAGTGGATGGCATACGATAAAGTATGACATAATCGATGGCAAATATTTATATAATAGATGTCATTTAATTGCTTATCAATTAACTGGCGAAAATGCCAACGAGAAAAATCTAATTACCTGTACAAGACATATGAATGCAGATGTAATGGTGCCATTTGAAAGTAAAGTTGCAGAATATGTTAAAAAGACAGACAATCACGTACTTTATAGAGTTACACCATTTTATGAAGGAGATAACCTATTAGCAACCGGAGTTCAAATCGAAGCTTATTCTGTTGAAGATAATGGTGCAGGGGTTAGTTTTAATGTATTTATATATAATGTTCAAGATGGTATAGAAATAGATTTTAAAAATGGGGAAAGCAAATTAAAACAATAATTTGTTTTTATTTTATACTTATTAAAGTAAGTATAGTTCTATTTGACTTTTAAGTATTATGTGTTATAATTGTAAAAGTGTTTTTTGAAGGAAGTGTTATAATGAATAAAAGAAATGTAGCAATTATTGCTCACGTAGACCATGGAAAAACAACTCTAGTAGATAAATTATTACAAGCAAGTGGAACTTTTAGAGAGAACGAGGAAGTACAAGAAAGGGCTATGGACTCTAATGATATAGAAAGAGAACGTGGAATAACTATTCTTGCTAAACCAACATCTATAGATTATAAAGGTTGCCATATAAATATCCTTGATACACCAGGACATGCTGATTTTGGCGGTGAAGTTGAAAGAATTATGAATATGGTGGATGGTGTATTACTTGTCGTAGATGCATACGAAGGAACTATGCCACAAACTAGATTTGTATTAAAGAAAGCTATAGAGGCTAAGGTAAAACCAATTGTAGTTGTAAATAAAATAGATAAAGACTCAGCAAGACCTAAAGAAGTAATAGATGAAGTTATGGATTTATTTATTGAACTAGGCGCTAATATAGAAGATCTAGAATTTCCAATAGTATACGTATCAGCAATAAACGGAACTTCTAGTTATTCACCAGATCCATCTACTCAAGAAAAAGATATGACTAAAGTTTTAGATCTAATAGTAGAAAATATAAAAGAAGCTAGTAATGATGTAGATGGTAGCCTACAATTTCAACCCGCGCTTTTAGATTACAATGACTTTGTAGGAAGAATTGGTGTAGGACTTGTTAAAAGGGGTAAAATAAAAACTGGTGAGATGGTTAGTTGTGTTAGAGTGGATGGCTCTATAAAACAATTTAGAATAGCTAAACTTTTTGGTTATGTAGGACTTAAAAGAGTGGAGGTTTCTTCAGCTGAAGCAGGAGATATTGTTGCCATAGCAGGTCTTCCAGATATATCTGTTGGAGAAACTGTTTGTGATATAGGAAAAGAAGATCCACTTCCATTATTACGTATAGATGAGCCTACTCTTCAAATGACTTTTGGTGTAAATACAAGCCCATTTTGTGGAAGAGAAGGTAAAATAGTTACAGCAAGAAAAATTCAAGAAAGATTGTTAAAGGAAACGGAAAGAGATGTTTCACTTAAAGTTTCTCCAGTTCCAGGAGATTCTGAATCATTCATAGTATCAGGTCGTGGGGAACTACACTTATCAATATTAATTGAGAATATGAGAAGAGAAGGATTTGAACTTCAAGTGTCAAAACCAGCTATCATAAAAAAAGAGATAGACGGTGTTACTTGCGAACCTTATGAAGAAGTTCAAATAGATGTACCAGATGAATATGTTGGAAATGTTATCGAAGCTTTAGGAAATCGTGAAGGCTCAATGCAAAGTATGACAAATAGTAATGGTCAAACTAAGCTTCATTATTATGTTCCAACAAGAGGACTTATAGGTTTTATGACTGAATTTATGACAATGACTAAGGGTTATGGAATAATAAATCATACATTTGATAGCTATAAGCCATTAGCAGGAAATAAAGTTGGATCACGTAAATTCGGAGTATTAGTTTCAATGGAAAATGGAAAAGCCACAGCATACTCACTAGGTCAATTAGAAGATAGAGGAGTTATGTTTATAGAACCAGGTGCTGAAGTTTATGAAGGAATGATCGTTGGAGAAAATAATCACGATAATGACCTTGCAGTAAATGTAGTTAAAGGTAAAAATTTAACAAATACTCGTACTTCTAGTAAAGATCATACTGTAGTTTTAAAAAGACCAAAACTTATGAGCTTAGAGGTTTGCTTAGATTATATTAATGATGATGAATTAGTCGAAGTAACACCAGTAAGCTATCGTATGCGTAAAAGAATATTAAATACTGAATTAAGAAAAAAACAAGATGCAAAAAAGAGTAATTAATACTCTTTTTTGTGTTATTCTTTATCAAAAAAATCTTTTATATCGCAATCAAGTACGTTTGCAATTTCTTCTAGTGTATCTATTGAAATGGTTTGATGAGTTACTGACTCTAATTTAGCGATAAAACTGTCACTAAGATATAAGGTTTCAGCTAACTCTTTTTGCTTTAAACCTTTCTTCATTCTGTACTTTTTAATATTTCTTCCGATTACGTTATAAATATCAGATTCATACCTTCTTTTCATAGTACTACCACCAATTCAATTTTCTCATAGATTTTAAGAATATTTTATAGACGAGTAGTCTATCAATCTAGCATAATATCTAAAAGTTTAGATTGATTTATTCCTAATTTTTCTATAAGCATAGGGAACATACTAAACTTAGTAAATCCAGGTATAGTATTAATTTCATTAAAATAAAGTGTGTTATCATCTAAATCTAGGATGAAATCAATTCTACTAAGCTTTTTACATTTAAGAATTTTAAATATTGTTTTTGACAAGTTTTTGATTTGATTTGCTAAATCTTCGCTTATATTTGCTATTTTAATTTCTGTATTACTTTTATATTTTGATATATAATCATACCACTTTGCATTATTTATTATTTCCCCGATTTCTGAAATTATAAGTTTATTTTTATTTTCAATAATGGCGCATTCTAGTTCTCTTTTATTTTTTATATATTTTTCTATTATGACGCTAGAATCGACTTTTAAAGCTTTTCCAATAGCACGCTTAGCTTCTTTATAATTATTTGCTATATTTATTCCTATAGATGAACCACTTTTATTTGGCTTTACTATAATAGGATATTCAATTTGTTTTAAATCAATCTTATCATTATATATTAAGTATGGAACTTGTGGAATATTATATTTTTCCAAGAATAGTTTAGTAATTAATTTGTCATAACAAATTAAACTAGAGTAAGAATCACATCCTACATATTTAATTTTAAATAATTCAAATAGGCTTTGTAGCTTGCCATCTTCTCCAGTATTTCCGTGTATTATATTAAATACAATATCAAAACTTTTTAAGTATTCAACTATATTATCTATTTTTTCATTAAGTGTATTTTGCCAATCTTTATCAATTTTAAAATTATTATTTATTTTGTACCAAGTGCCATTTGTGGTAATTCCAACGATAGATAAATCATATTTTTTCTTATCAATATTTTGTATTATAAAATTGGCAGATTCACAAGACACTTGGTGTTCCTTAGATTCTCCGCCAAATAGTAATAAAACTTTCTTCATATTATCACCATTAAACTATATGTTAAAAAAATTAAATATTTACCTATTAATAAATTTATTCTAAAAGATAGATTTATTTTATAAATTGTGTTAAACTATTTATATATATAATGAAATAAGGTGAAGACATGGGAAAAATAATAGCATTCGTTAATCAAAAGGGAGGTGTAGGAAAAACTACATCTAGTATAAACTTAGCTGCATCTTTAGGACTTTTGGGTAAGAAAACATTGCTTGTAGATTTGGACCCACAGGGAAATAGTACCACTGGTGTTGGAGTAAACAAAGGTGAACTTGAAAATAGTATTTATGAACTTTTGGTAGACAAGGCAGAAGTTAAGAAGGTTGTTGCAAAAACTAAATTCAAAAATCTTTATTTAATCCCTGCCTCTATTAATTTAGCTGGAGTGGACATGGAACTTATGGAAATGTCTAGATTTAATAGTGAGTTTGTACCACAGTTGCAATTAAAAAAATATTTGGATGAAATAAGAGATGTATTTGATTATATTATTTTAGATTGTCCACCTTCTTTAGGTCTTATAACTACAAATGCACTAGCTGCATCTGACTCAGTTATAATACCTGTTCAATGTGAATTTTTTGCACTAGAAGGTATAATGCAACTTTTAAACTCAATAATGATAGCGCAAAAGAAACTTAATCCATCATTAGATATCGAAGGAGTTTTATTAACTATGCTTGATAACAGAACTAATTTAGGACTTGAAGTAGTTGAAGAAATTAAAAGTTACTTTAAAGAAAAAGTGTATGATACAATAATTCCAAGACTTGTAAGACTATCTGAGGCGCCAAGTCATGGTAAGCCAATTCATGCATACGATCCTAGAAGTAGGGGAACTGAAGCATATATAAATTTAGCTAAAGAGGTGATTGAGAGAAATGGAAACTAAAAAAAGAGCATTAGGTAAAGGTTTAGAACAACTATTCAATACAGAGAATTTTGATTTAGATAGTTTTGAAAAGAATGTTTATGAAACAGCAACAAAAGAAGAAATAATTGAGTTATCTCTTGATGAATTGAGAGCTAATCCATATCAGCCAAGAAAGGTTTTTAATGATGAGGCTTTAAGTGAGCTTGCTAATTCGATAAAAGACCACGGTGTTTTTCAACCAATTATAGTAAAGAAAAGTATAAAAGGTTATGAGATAATTGCAGGAGAAAGAAGAGTTAGGGCTTCTAAATTAGCGGGATTAACAAAAATACCTGCAATAATAAGAAACTTAGACGATGAACAAATGATGGAAATCGCCTTATTAGAAAATCTTCAAAGAGAAAACTTGAGCGCTATTGAAGAAGCTTTAGCGTATAAGTCAATGATTGAAAAATTATCTATAACTCAAGATGATTTGGCAAAAAAAGTTGGAAAGAGCAGGAGTCATGTAACCAATATATTGGGACTTTTACGTCTTCCTAGTGAAGTACAAAAGATGGTTGCTAATAATCAAATAAGCATGGGACACGCTAGAGTGCTTAGTAAATTAGAAGATGAAAATAAAATAATAACTTTAGCACGCGAAATAGTTGAAAGAAAGATTCCTGTAAGAGAACTAGAACAAGAAGCGGAAACAGAAACTAAAAAAGTGAAAATAGAAAGACATCCGAGTGTATCAAATAATGAATATAAATACGTCGAGGAGCTTTTAAGAGAAAAACTTGATACTAAAGTTAAGGTAAGAGATAAAAAAATAGAAATATCTTTTAACAATGTAGCAGATCTAAATAGAATTTTAGAAGTATTAAATGTAAGGGAGTAATATGGAAAATCTTTTTAATAGAGAATTTATAATAACTATATCTACAGTTTTAATGTGTATATTGTTATGCTTTATTTCAAAAAAAGCTGTGTATAGATTCTTTAAAATGCATAAGAAAAATGAAAAAGATGGTAAAAAGAAAACCATAGTAAATCTTATTAGCCACGTGGTTAGATTTGTGATACTACTAATATCAGCATTAACTATACTTGAAACATATGGCGTTGATACTAAATCATTAGTAGCTTCGTTTGGAGTTGTGGGATTAGTAGCTGGTCTTGCTTTGCAGGACTTGCTAAAAGATTTTATAATTGGTATAACTATTATTTTTGAAGGACAATACTCTATTGGAGATTGGGTTAGTATAAATGGTTTTAAAGGAGAAGTTTTACCATCAAGTTTAAGAGTTACAAAGCTTAAATCTTATACAGGAGAAATAAAAATAATCTCAAATAGAAATATAACAGAAATAATAAATTATAGCCTAAGTTCAGCTAATCTTTTTGTTGATATTGATGTATCCTACGAATCAGATATAGAAAAAGTAAAAGAAGTATTAGATAATTTGTGCGAAACATTTAAGGCTAAATACAAACTAAAAAGTATATCTTGCCTAGGAATACAAGAATTAGCTAGTAGTTCAATAAGGTATAGGATAGCCATAGCTTGCGATTATTCTGAACAATTTACTCTTGACAGACAATTAAAAAAAGAAATAGTTTTAGCATTTAACAAAAATAATATAACTATTCCTTATAATCAGGTGGTGGTACATAATGGATAAAGAATACAAAATTGGTAGTGTTGTAACTATGAAAAAAGAACATCCATGCGGCACAAATGAGTGGGAAATTGTTAGATTAGGTGCTGACATAAAAATAAAATGTATAAATTGTTCTAGGACTATAATGTTACCAAGGATTGAATTTAACAAAAAACTTAAGAAAGTTATAAAGTATTAGGAGGTTCAAGTGAAAAGTAAAAAGAAATTAATTGGACCAATAGTTGAAGTAATGTTTTTTATAGTCATTGTTTCGGTTTTAAGCTTTATATTTAGCATGCTTGGCGCTAATGGCTATAAAACAGAAGCAGGAACTTTTGAAACTTTATTAATTATTGTAAATAATGTTTTTAGTAAAGAGGGTATAAAACAAATATTAAGAACATCAATTTCTAATTTTCAAGCATTAGAACCATTAGTTACTGTAATATTATCGCTTATAGCAATATCTATTATGGAAGCGAGTGGTTTATTAAAACAGTTATTTACACCGCTTAGCAAGCTAAAGATGAGATATATTACTTTAATGGTAATGCTAGTTGGTATTGTATCAACAATAATTGGAGATTATAGTTATGCACTTTTATTACCTTTAGCAGGGATTTTATATAAATATATAGGTAAAAATTCAAGCCTTGGCGTGTTGACTATGTTTATAGCTATAACAATAGGATATGGTACTGGAATTATTTATAATTATCAGATGTACCAATTAGGTGATATAACTGAATTATCTACTAGTGGAATTTTATCTGAGTATAATTATGAACTTTTATCAAATATCTATTTTCTAATAATCTCAACTATAATTATTGCTGTAGTTGGAAGTTTAGTTATAAATAAGTTTTCAAAACAATTTCCAAGAAATGAAGAAAAAGACAATTTAACATTATCAAGGAAAGCATCGAAGGTAACTTTTGCTGCATTTGTTATAATGCTTGTTATATTCTTATATTGTATAATTCCTGGTATGCCACACTCTGGATTATTATTAGATAAAACAGAACCAACATACATAGGAAAATTATTTGGCGCAGAATCTTTGCTAAATAAAAGTTTAATGTTTTTAATTATCCTTATGTTATCTATATGCGGATATATATATGGCAAGGTATCAAGAAACATCAAAAATGCAGATGATTTTAGTAGAGCTCTTACATATTCATTTGAAGGTACTGGATATGTATTTGCCCTTATGTTCTTTGCTTCAATATTATATGGAATATTAGATTGGAGTAATTTAGCAACAGTATTTGCAACAAATATAGTGGATTTTGTGGGTGCTAGTAAGTTATCGGGGTTAGTTCTAATTATTACAGTATTTTTATCTATTGTACTAATATCTATATTAATTCCATCAAGTATAACTAAATGGACTTTAATAGCGCCTATATATGTTCCATTGATGATGAGATCAAATATTTCTCCATCATTTACACAATCTGTATTTCAAGCAGCAGATTCTGTTGGAAAAATGTTTTCTCCTATATACATATATTTGATTGTTGCTATAGGATTTATGTGCAAATATGGAAAAGACACTAATATAAGTATCATAGGTACTATGAAGAAAATTATGTACATAATTTTAATTCTAGCCGCTACTTGGCTTGTAACAGTAGTTTTATGGTATTTACTAGGATTACCTATAGGAATACATACATATCCAACGGTATAATTTACACTAATTTACAAAGTTAGGGAAATATTTCCTGGAAAATAAAAAGTATGGATTGACCCTCTTCAATTACTTGGATATAATGAAATTGTAATCATAAGATTATATTGAGTAGTTCTATTATTAGAATAGAGGGGAAAATAAAAATATCATTCTAAGGAATGGTATTTTTATTGTCTTTTAATAATTTTTATAGTAAACTAATAGAGAAAGAAGTGATTTTATGAGTTTAACAGCAGGAATCGTGGGTTTACCTAATGTAGGAAAAAGTACTCTTTTTAATGCTATAACAAAGAAAAATATATTGGCAGCTAATTACCCATTCGCTACTATAGATCCAAATGTAGGTGTCGTAGTAGTACCAGATGAGCGACTTGATTTTTTAAATGATTTGTATCATCCATCAAGTCTAGTTCCAACCACATTTGAGTTTACTGATATAGCAGGACTTGTTAAAGGTGCATCCTTAGGTGAAGGGCTTGGTAATAAATTCCTTTCACATATAAGAGAAGTAGATGCTATATGCGAAGTGGTAAGATGCTTTGAGAATAGTGATATAATACATGTTGAAAATAATGTAGACCCTATAAGAGACATAGAAATAATAGAAGTAGAACTTATATTGGCAGATTTAGAAGTAGTTGAAAATAGATTTAATAAAATAGGAAAAAAGGCAGCACTTTCAAAAGATAAAGAAGTACAAAAAGAAGCAGCGCTTCTAACAAAATTAAAAGATGCCCTAGAAAAGAATATTCCAATTAGAAGAATAGAATTAACTGCTGATGAAAAGGCCTATATAAAGCCATTTAATCTTCTTACGAGTAAACCTATAATATATATAGCAAATGTATCTGAGGATGATTTATTAAAAGGTAATAACAAATATATTGATAGTGTAAGAAAATATGCTGAAGCTGACAACGCTGAAGTCGTTGTTATATGTGCTAAAGTAGAATCTGATTTATGCGATATGCCGGTAGAAGAGAAAAATGAATTTTTAAGTGAGTTAGGGTGTGAAGAAAGCGGTATAGATAAGCTCATAAAAGCATCATATTCACTTTTGGGTTTAAAAACATTTTTTACTGCCGGATCTGATGAGTGCCGCGCTTGGACTTTCAAAAGTGGAATGAAGGCACCGGAATGCGCTGGAATAATACATACGGATTTTCAAAAAGGTTTTATCAAAGCTGAAGTTATGAGTTTTGAAGATTTAAAAGAAGAAGGAACAGAAAAGGCTGTAAAAGAAGCGGGAAAGATGAGACTCGAAGGAAAAGAATACATAATGCAAGATGGCGATATCTGTTATTTTAGATTTAATGTTTAGGAGGATTTATGCATATATTTTGTGATTATTGCGGATGCAAAATAGATTTAAATAAAGATGAGAAATGCCCAAATTGTGGAGCAGCATATAAAAACAATTCTGAGTATATAAAATATAAAGAAGAAAATTTAAAGATGGAAAACCAAGTTAAAGAAATGCAGTCAACGATTATTAACCATACGCTTAATGCTTTTAAGGTTTCTAAGACGGTATCAACTATTATTTTTATAATAGCAGCTTTTATATTTATATTTATTTTTGCTATGCTCTTTATTACAATGTTTTCACACTAAAAAAAATTAGAATTTCTAATTTTTTTATTTTAATATTAATGTAGAAACAAAGTCGATTATAAACAAGATTGTTAATATAAAAGTTAGACATTTTGGAATAAGCATTACAATTTTATCTGTTAAAGGTTTTAATATATAAGCAAATAAAATAGAACTAATGCCCCAAACTGTTGCCATTTCTAAAGATGTATATTTACCTATATTAAACATATGATTTGAATAATCCCATAATTCTTTTTTAAATATTAACTTTATTAAATATCCACCTAAAGCCTCTATACTAGATAGTAAAATAGAGCAGATAAAAAATAACAAAATCCCTTTAATATAATTTTTTGAATTAATTTTATTTAACATTTTAAATATAATTAATATGATTATGATTCCTATACCATATATTGGTGTCCACCAGCCCAAAAGTATGCCACTGTTTCCACTTTCATAAAAGAAACTTTCTATGAAATGTCCAATGATTGAAAATAAGAAAAAATAATTAAGATAATAGTACATATAATTCACCAGTATTATTTTTGATTAAATTTAAAAATAATATACTATAAATATTTTTTTAAAAATGTTTACAAATTAAAAAAAGTTTGTTATAATCTAAGGCGAGTAAGAGATTTACTCCTTGCTTTTAGAAAGCCAAAGACCATAAGGAGGTGTAATGATGAGAAATTATGAAATTATGTTCGTAGTAAGACCAACATTATCAGAAGATGAGATTAAAAAGGTAGCTTCTAATTTTCAAAAAACTTTAGAAACTAACGGAGCAAAAGTTAATAATGTTGATGCTTGGGGACAAAAAACATTAGCTTATGATATTAAAGTTGGAAATAACGTTTATAAAAGTGGATATTACTTTGTTTTAAACATTGAATCATCAGACGATAAAGCTGTAAAAGAATTTGATCGTTTAGCTTTAATAAGTAATGATATCGTAAGACACTTAATTATCAAAAAAGAAGACTAAGAGGTGTAATATGAATAGAGTAGTATTGACAGGAAGATTAACTGCTAAACCAGAACTAAGATATACACCATCTAATACAGCTTATACTAGATTTTCAGTAGCTGTAAATAGAAATTTTACTAATGCAGATGGTAAAAGAGATGCTGATTTCATAAATGTAGTAGCTTGGAGAAAACAAGCTGAAACAGTAGCTAAATATTTTGATAAAGGTAGTTTAATCGGAATTGAAGGAAGATTGCAAACAGGAAGTTACGATGATAAAGATGGAAACAAAAGATATACTACAGACGTTGTTTTAGATAATTTCGAATTCTTAGAAAGTAAGAATAGACAATCAACGAATGATATAAGTAATGAAGAGCCAACTCCATATGATTATCAAGAAAGTAGTCAAAATTCAGTTAATGTACAAAATGACCCATTTGCTGAATTTGGAGATAGCGTTTCCATTGATGATAATTTCCTAGAATAATAGGAGGAAAAAACATGGCAGAATTTTATAGAAAAAAGAAAAAGATTTGTCAAATGTGTGCTGGACGTGATGTTGATTACAAAAATGTAGAAGTAATCAAAAAATATATAAGTGCTGATAAGGGTAAGATTTTACCAAGAAGAATTACAGGTGCTTGTGCAAAACATCAAAGACACATTGCAACTCAAGTTAAATATGCAAGACATATGGCTTTAATACCATTTGTTAAATAAAGATAATATCGATTTTATTTCGATATTTTTTTATTCTCTAAATATGCTATTAACACTTTCTTTTATATCACTTGCGGCTTTTTTTAAATTATCATTTATTATATGTGAGTTATAAGCCGTTGCTTTATTTGTTCTATTATTTAGTAGTTGCTGTTGCGCAGAGTTGGTACATAGTGCTTGACCTACCAACATAAACCAGTTTCCTAAGGAATTTTGCTCTGCGGGAGTTAAATCGTCACAAAGTAATAATCCTATTAAAAATGCTGAAGAAGTATATATAGGAGCGGACACATTAGGAACAATTCTCATAAACTCACCTACTTAATTATATTAATATCTAAAAAAAACATTTATTTTTAAAAAAGTATTGCTTTTTTTTATAAAATCACGTATAATTTTGTATGTGTGGCGTGCATGGATGTGTAAGGTTGCTGATACACCAGGTTAAGTTGTAATGCAAAACAATCTGAAATCAGGTTTTTACACGGAGCAAGTCTATACTAGATATAGGCGAAAGGAGGATACAAGATGTCAAAAACTAAAATTCGTATCAAATTAAAAGCATTTGAACATAAAAGTTTGGACAAAGCTTGCGCTAAAATAGTTGAAGCTGTTAAAAGAAGCGGCGGAGTAGTAGTCGGACCAGTACCACTACCTACTGAAATAGAAAAAATAACTATTTTAAGAGCTGTTCATAAATATAAAGATTCACGTGAACAATTTGAAAGAAGAACACACAAAAGACTTATTGATATCATTGATCCATCAAAGGAAACTATTGAGGCATTAACTCATTTAGATATTCCAAGTGGTGTTGATATCAGAATTATTAAATAATAGGAGGAAAGAAATATGAAAGGAATCTTAGGTCGTAAAATTGGAATGACTCAAGTATTTACTGAATCAGGTAAATTAATTCCTGTAACTGTTGTTGAAGTTGAGAAAAATGTTGTAACTCAAATCAAAACTAAAGAAAATGATGGTTACGAAGCAATTCAATTAGGATTCGGTGAAAAAAGAGAAAAGTTAGCGACAAAAGCTGCTGCTGGACATACAGCAAAAGCAGAGACTACACCTAAGCGCTTCTTTAGAGAAATAAAAGGTGTAGATATCAATTCATATACTCTTGGTCAAGAAATATCAGCAGATATTTTCACTCCAGGAGAAGTGGTTGATGTAACAGGAACTACTAAAGGTAAAGGGTTCCAAGGTGTTATTAAAAGACATGGACAATCAAGAGGGCCTATGGGACACGGATCTCATTATCACAGAAGACCAGGTTCAATGGGAACAATGAGACCAATGCGTGTTTTCAAAGGTAAAAAACTTGCCGGACATATGGGAACACTTACAGTAACTATTCAAAATCTTGAAATCGTTGCTGTTGATACTTTAAATAATGTAATATTAATAAGTGGAAATATTCCAGGGCCAAAAAAAGGCTTAGTAATTATAAAGAGTGCTGTTAAAGCAAATGGTAAAGTTAATGAAATGGAAAATTTAATTTCATACGAAGTACCAGCTGAGACAGTAGAGACACCAGTGGTTAATGAAGTAGAAGAATCTACTGAAACTACTAAGGAAGAAAATTAGTAGGGAGGATACATATGAGTAAGATAAATGTATTAAATACAAATGGTGAAAAAGTAAAAGATATTACATTAAATAAAGAAGTATTTGGTATCGTTCCAAATGATGCTGCATTATACGATGCTATTAAATTAGCTCAAAACAATGCTCGTCAAGGAACTCGCGGAGTAAAAGGACGTTCTGATGTTTCTGGTGGTGGAAGAAAGCCTTGGAGACAAAAAGGAACTGGACGTGCTCGTCAAGGTTCAACTAGAGCACCACATTGGTATCATGGTGGTTGGGCTTTTGGAAACCAAGAGAGAAATTATACTGTAAAACAAAATAGAAAAGAAAGAGCTTTAGCTTTAAAATCAGCTTTAGCTTACAAAGTAATTAATAAAGAATTAGTTATAGTTGATTCTTTAGGCTTAGACACTAATAAGACTAAAGATATGAAAAATATTTTAAAGAATTTTAAAGTTGAAAGAAATGTATTAATAATTGTTTCAGAGTTAAATGATAATTTAATATTAGCTACTCGTAATTTAAAAAATGTGTTATTACTAGAAGCTAGTGAGATAAATGTATTAGATATAGTTTCTGCTAACTTAGTAATAGTAGAAGAATCTGCTATTAAGAAAATAGAGGAGGCTTTGGCATAATGAATAATTATAGAGATGTTATAAAAGCTCCGATTATTACAGAAAAAACTGCAACTTTAAGTCAAAATGGACGCGTATATACATTTAGCGTAGATCCAAGAGCAAATAAGATGCAAATAAAACAAGCGGTAGAAAAAATATTTGATGTTAAAGTTGAATCTGTTAATACCATAAATGTTAAACCAAGAAAAAAAAGAGTTGGAAGATATTATGGATTAACTAATAGAAAGAAAAAAGCTATAGTTACATTAAAAGAGGGAAGTTCAATAGAACTTAACTAGTCTAAGGGAGGAAACACGAATGGCAATCAAAAGTTATAAATCAACAACTAATGGTAGACGTGGTATGACTACTTTAGATAATAGTGAATTAACTAAAGTAGCACCAGAGAAATCATTACTTGTTACAATCAAGAAAAATGGTGGTCGTAATAATCAAGGTAGAATAACTGTTCGTCATCAAGGCGGAGGAGCTAAGAGAAAATACCGTATTATAGATTTCAAAAGAAATAAAGATGGAGTTATTGGTACAGTAGCTTCAATAGAATATGATCCAAATAGAACTGCAAACATTGCTTTAATTAAGTATGCAGATGGAGAAAAAACTTATATAATTGCTCCAAAGAATTTAAAAGTTGGAGACAAAATTGAAAGTGGAGAAAATGCCGACATAAAAGTAGGAAATTGTTTACCACTTAAAAACATACCAGAAGGAACTTTGGTTCACTGTGTAGAATTAAAAGCAGGAAAAGGAGCTCAATTAGCTCGTTCTGCAGGATCAAGTGTACAAATATTAGGATTAGAAGGAAAATATGCACTACTTCGTTTAAATAGTGGTGAGGTACGTAAAGTTTTAAGTACTTGCCGTGCTGTAATAGGTGAAGTTGGAAATGAAGATCACGAATTAGTTAATTTAGGAAAAGCTGGTCGTAAAAGACATATGGGAATCCGTCCAACAGTTCGTGGATCAGTTATGAACCCTAATGATCACCCACACGGAGGTGGAGAAGGTAAAGCTCCAGTAGGACATAAAGGACCTCTTACTCCTTGGGGTAAACCAGCACTTGGATATAAGACTCGTAAGGGTAAAAAACAATCAGATGACTTAATAGTTCATCGCCGCAAAAAATAGGAAAGGATGGTATACATGGCTAGAAGTTTAAAAAAAGGACCTTATGTAGCTGAAAGCTTAATGAAAAAGGTTAAAAAAGTAAATAATTCAGAAAAAAAAGAAGTTATCAAAACTTGGTCACGCCGTTCAACAATATTTCCTGAATTTATAGGTAACACATTTGCTGTTCATAACGGTAAAGATTTTATTCCAGTATATGTTACTGAAGATATGGTAGGACATAAATTAGGTGAATTTGCTGCTACTCGTAAATGTGGCGGACACGGCGATGCTAAAATCAAAAAATAAAACCTAGGAAGGAAGGAATAAGATGGAAGCAAGAGCAATTGCAAAGGGACTTAGAATCCCACCACGTAAAGCACGTTTAGTTATAGATTTAATTCGTGGTAAAGATGTATCTGAAGCAGATAGAATTTGTAGAAATTTAAATAGTTCTGCTGCTAGATTAACTTTAAAAGTGCTAACTTCAGCTGTAGCAAATGCTGAAAACAACTTAGGTTTAGATAAAACTAAATTATATGTTAGTAAAGCATATGTTGACGAAGGACAAACATTAAAGAGAATGAATTTTGGTTCACGTGGACACGTAGATCCAATTAAAAAAAGAACAAGTCATATTACAATCGTTGTAAGTGAAAAAAACTAAGGTAAAGGAGGAAAACTTGTGGGTCAAAAGGTTAGTCCAGTAGGACTTAGAATAGGCGTTAACAAATCTTGGCAATCAAACTGGTATGCAGAAGGAAGAAAAAATGCTGAATACCTAAAAAATGATGATAAGATTCGTAAAATGTTAGAGAAAAAACTAAAAGACGCATCAGTTTCAAGTATTCTTATTGAAAGAGACACTAAGAAGACTAATGTTGTTATAAATACAGCTAAACCTGGAGTTGTTATTGGTCACGGTGGAGAAGAGATAGAAAAAATAAAGAAAGAATTATCAAAATTAGTTGATGAAAACATTCAAATTTCTATCAATGAAGTTAAGAATCCAGATTTAGATGCTGCACTAGTTGCAGAAAATATAGCACGTCAAATTGAAGGACGTGTATCATTCAGAATAGCTCAAAAAAGAGCAATCAGAAATACAATGAAAGCAGGAGCAAAAGGAATTACAACTGCTGTATCTGGACGTTTAGGAGGAGCTGATATGGCTCGTACTGAAGGTTATACAGAAGGTAGTGTTCCTCGTCATACTTTAAGATCTGACATAGATTATGCTTGGAAAGAAGCTAATACTACTTATGGTAAGATTGGTGTAAAAGTATGGATTTGTAAAGGTGAAATACTTCCTGCTAAGAATAAGGGAGGTAATAAAGATGGCAGTAATTCCAAAAAGAACTAAACATCGTTGCGTACATCGTCTTCCTTATGATGGAGTAGCAAAAGGAAATACTAAAGTTAGCTTTGGTGAATATGGTTTAATGGCACTTGAAGGAGCTTGGATTACAGATAGACAAATCGAAGCTGCAAGAATTGCTATGACTCGTTATATGAAGCGTGGAGGAAAAGTATGGATTAATATATTCCCACACCTTTCATTAACTAAAAAGCCACTTGAAACTCGTCAAGGTAAAGGTAAAGGTTCTCATGATGCATGGGTTGCAGTAGTTAAAAAAGGTAAGGTTATGTTTGAAGTAGGAGGAGTTAGCGAAGAAGTTGCTCGTGAAGCATTAAGACTTGCTATGCATAAACTTCCAATCAAATGTAAATTTGTAAAGAAAGAAGAAAGTGGTGAAGGTAATGACTAATAAAGAAATAAGAGAATTATCTAGTGAAGAAATACTTTCACGTATTGAAGAAGCAAAAGAAGAATTATTTAACTTACGTTTCCAACAAGCAACAGGATCTTTAGAAAAACCTTCAAGAATTACAGAATTGAGAAAGTTAGTAGCACGTATGAAAACAATTTTACGTGAAAGAGAACTAACTAAATAATAGGAGGAATTATGGAAGAAAGAAGAACTCACGAATTAGTTGGAAAAGTAGTAAGCGACGTTAATGATAAAACAATTACTGTTTTAGTTGAAACTTATAAAAATGATAGATTATATCATAAAAGAGTTAAATATTCAAAAAAATACACTGTACATGATGAGAAAAATGAAGCTAAAAAAGGCGATAAAGTTCTTATAGCTGAAACAAGACCTTTATCAAAAACTAAACATTTCCGTTTAGTAAAAATATTAGAAAAAGCAGTTATATTATAATTGAACGAGTGAAGGAGGATAACATATGATTCAACAAGAAAGCCGTTTGAAGGTTGCCGATAACTCAGGAGCAAGAGAATTATCTGTAATTCGTGTTCTTGGTGGTTCTAAGGTTAAAACTGGAAATATCGGAGATATAGTAGTTGCTACAGTAAAAAAAGCAACACCTAACGGAACTGTAGGCAAAGGAAAAGTTGTTAAAGCAGTTGTAGTTAGAAGTAAATTTGGTCTAAGAAGAGCTGACGGATCATATATCAAATTTGATGATAATGCAGCAGTTATTATTAAAGATGATAAGAGTCCAGTTGGAACTCGTGTATTTGGACCTGTAGCACGTGAGCTACGTGATGGTAATTTTAATAAGATTATTTCACTAGCCAAAGAAGTGTTATAAGAGTTTGGAGGCAGAAATATGAACTTTAAAACTGGAGATAAAGTAGTTGTCATTTCTGGTAAGGATAAAGGTAAACAAGGAAAAATCACACACGTATTACGTAGTGAAAATAGAGTAGTTGTTGAAGGTGTTAATATTGTAAAGAAACACGTTAAAGGTAATGGACAAACACCTGGCTCTATAAACGAAGTAGAAGCACCTATAAATGCTTCAAATGTAATGATTTTAGATCCTAAAACAAATAAACCTACTAGAATAGGACATAGTGTAAATAAAGACGGTAAGAAAATTAGAGTTGCAAAAAAATCTAATTCAAGTCTTGATTAATTGGAAGGAGGGTATATATGAACCGCCTAAAAGAAAAGTATGAAAAAACAATCGTATCCGATTTAATGAGTAAGCATAACTATAAAAATGTTATGGAAGTACCAAAATTAGAAAAAATTGTAGTTAATATTGGTTGTGGTGATGCCACTAGTAATTCAAAACTATTAGAAGGTGCTATGAAAGATCTTGAAATAATAACAGGACAAAAACCAGTAGCTACAAAGGCAAAAAAATCAATAGCTGGATTTAAGCTTAGAGCTGGTCAAGCAATTGGTTGTAAAGTAACATTACGTGGGGAAAATATGTATAACTTCTTAGACAAATTAATTAGTATTACATTACCTCGTGTAAGAGACTTTAGAGGTATATCTAATAAAGCATTTGATGGTAGAGGAAATTATACTTTGGGATTAACTGAACAATTAATATTCCCAGAAATCGAATATGATGATGTTGTTAAGGTACGTGGTATGGATATAGTTTTTGTAACATCTGCAAAGACTAATGCAGAAGCGTTAGATCTCTTAAAGGGTTTCGGAATGCCATTTAAGAAATAAACTATAGGAGGCAAATATGGCTAAAAAAAGTATGAAAGTAAAAGCTAGTCGCGAACCTAAATTTGAAGTACGTAGATATACTCGTTGCAGCCGTTGTGGAAGACCACATGCTGTACTTAAAAAATACGGAATTTGTAGAATTTGTTTCCGTGAATTAGCTTATAAAGGGCAAATACCAGGAATGAAAAAATCTAGCTGGTAGAACTTAAGAAGGAGGATAGTATGGTAACAGATCCAATCGCAGATATGCTAACACGCATTCGTAATGCAAATCAAATGCGATATAAAGAAGTTGAAGTACCCGCTTCAAAAATGAAAAATGAAATTGCAAGAATATTAAAATCTGAAGGATTTATAGTTGACTATAAAGTAAAGAAAAATAATATTCAAGATGTCCTTGTTTTATCTTTAAAATATTTAGACAAGGAACGTGTAATTACTGGATTAAAAAGAATATCAAAACCAGGATTACGTGTATATGTAAAAGCTGAAGAAGTTCCTACCGTATTAAATGGATTAGGTATAGCTATTATTTCAACATCAAAAGGTGTTATGACTGATAAAGAAGCTAGAGCTAATTCATTAGGAGGAGAAGTATTAGCTTATATTTGGTAGAAAGGAAGGAATCTTATGAGTCGAGTTGGAAATAGAAAATTAGAACTACCAACTGATGTAACATTAACTGTTAATGGAAATGTTGTTACTGTAAAAGGACCAAAAGGAGAACTTTCTACTGTAATTAATGAAAATATTACTGTTAATGTAAATGAAAATGAAGTAACTTTAACAAGAAAAAATGATAATTACAAAATGTTCCACGGAACAGCAAACGCTAATATAAAAAATATGATTGAAGGCGTTACAAAAGGATTTGAAAAAAAATTAGAGTCAGTTGGTGTAGGTTATCGTTTTCAAGTTAAAGGAAATGAATTAGTAGTAACAGCTGGATATTCTCATCCTGTTACTTTAGAAATACCAAACGGAATAACTTTAGAAGCTCCAAGCAATACTGAGTTATTTGTTAGAGGAATTGATAAGCAACAAGTAGGTGAATTTGCAGCAGACGTAAGAAAAATAAGAAAACCAGAACCTTACAAAGGTAAAGGTATTCGTTATGCAGACGAGCATATTCGTCGTAAAGAAGGAAAGAAAGCTTCTAAATAATTAAGAGTAAAGGAGAGAAGTTATGATCAAAAAAGTAGACCGTAATAGCGCTCGTTGTGCAAGACATGAGCGTGTTAGAAATAAAGTATCAGGTACATCAGCCGTTCCTAGATTGAATGTGTTTAGATCAAACAATAATATTTTTGCTCAAATCATTGATGATGAAGCTTCTAAAACTTTAGTAAGTGCATCTTCTATTGATAAGGAATTGAAACTTGAAAATGGTGGAAATACTTTAGCTGCAGAAAAAGTAGGAGAATTACTTGCTAAAAGAGCTAAACAAGCAAAAATAACAAAGGTAGTTTTCGATAGAGGTGGATACCTTTATCACGGACGTGTTAAAGCATTAGCTGATGCTGCACGTGAAAACGGACTAGAATTCTAATAGGAGGGTAATATGGAAAAAGAGATTGAAAAGGTAGAAGAAGTTAATGCTACTGATAAAGTAGAAAAAACTGAAAGAAAACCTCGTCAACCAAGAGAAAAGCGCCAAAGAGAACCTCGTCAAAGACAACCAAAACTTTATGATGAAGAGGTAATATCTATTGGACGTGTTACAAAAGTAACTAAAGGTGGACGCCATTTCCGCTTCTCAGCAGTTGTGGTAGTTGGTGATAGAAAAGGTAAAGTTGGTCTTGGAACAGGAAAATCAAACGAAGTTCCAGATGCTATAAAGAAGGCAAGCCAAGCAGCAGCTAAGAATGTTGTAAAAGTTTCTATAGTAGACGAACGTACTATACCACATGAAGCAATTGGTGTATGTGGAGCAAGCCGTGTTATGTTAAGACCAGCTAACAAAGGTACAGGAGTTAAAGCTGGAGGACCAGTTAGATCAGTACTTGAAATGGCTGGAATTAAAGATATTTTATCTAAATCACTTGGTTCAAATACAAAAGTAAATATGGCATATGCCACACTTGAAGCATTAAAATCACAAAGAACTATTGAAGAAGTAGCTCGCCTACGTGGTAAAAAAGTAGAGGAGATTAGATAATATGAAACTACACGAATTAAGACCTAGTGAAGGTGCTTTCAAAACTAGTAAAAGAGTTGGTCGTGGTGTTGCATCAGGACACGGAAAAACTAGTGGAAAAGGACATAAAGGACAAAATGCAAGAAGTGGTGGAGGAGTAAGACCTGGATTTGAAGGTGGACAATTACCATTATTTAGACGTTTACCTAAAAAAGGTTTCTCTAATGCTATGTTTAAAGTAAGATATGCAACTATTAATGTAAGTGATTTAGAAAAATTTGAAGATGGAGCAGTTGTAACTCCAGAATTATTAAAAGAAATGGGAATTTTAAAGAAACAACTTTCAGGTGTAAAAGTACTTGGAAATGGTGAATTAACTAAGAAAGTAACTGTAAAAGCAAATAAATTCTCACAAACTGCAGTAGAAAAAATAGAAGCGATAGGTGGAAAAGCTGAGGTGATTTAATATGTTTGCAAGTTTGAGGCAAATATTCACACCAAAGAACCGTGATTTATTAAATAGAATATTATTTACTTTAGCAGCCTTATTCGTATTTAAAATAGGAACAGCAATAATAGTTCCAGGCGTAAATGCTAGTACATCTGGAATGTCAATTTTGGAAGTAATAAATGCTATGAGTGGTGGGGCATTTAGAAATGCATCAATATTTGCATTAGGTGTTACACCATATATAACAGCACAAATAATTATTCAATTACTTAGTGCTGACATGGTTCCTTATCTATCTGAACTATCAAAACAAGGTGGTGTTGGTAGAAAAAAACTTGATCAAATAACTAGAATAGCTGGAATAGTCTTAGCATTCCTACAAGGATATATGTATTCATATTCATATATTGGAAAAGGTTCTGCAATGGACTATATGCTATATTCATTAATTTTAACAGCAGGAACAGCACTACTTATGTGGATAGCTGATCAAATAACTATGAAGGGCATAGGTAATGGAATGTCATTAATAATAATGGCCGGAATTATAAGTGTACTTCCTAATATGTTTAGAGAATTATGGATAGAGTTATTTGCTAAAGGTTTTATAGGAATAGTTATATTTGTATCTTTTATATTAGTACTTATAGCAATTGTTGTTGGTGTCATATATGTAGAAACAGCTGAAAGAAGAATTCCAATTCAATATGCTAATAAATCAACTAGTATATTAGGACGTCAAAATTATATTCCATTTAAATTAAATAGTGCTGGAGTAATGCCTGTAATATTCGCGTCAACACTTTTATCAATTCCTCAAATTTTAGCATCAGTGTTAAAGTCAAAAAAAGGTTTTGGTATATTTGTACAAAAATACTTGACATATACTAAAGGAACAGGATTTGTTCTATATGTTATATTGATTTTGGCATTTGCTTACTTTTATACATTTATGGAATTGAAACCAAAAGAAATGGCTGACAATTTAAATAAGAACGGTGGATATATTCCTGGAATAAGACCTGGAAAAGAAACTACAGAATATGTAAATACAGTGTTAAAAAGAATAACTATAGTAGGTGCTGTATTCTTAACAACGCTATCAGTTTTACCAATAGTATTTAATAAAGTTTCTAATTTAACAACTTCAATTACAATTAGTGGAACAGGATTGCTAATCGTTGTAGGAGTTGCCTTAGATACTTATAAACAATTGGAAAGTCAATTAGTAAGTAGAACTTATACTAAAGGTAGAAGGGCAAGAAGAATATGAAAAATATAGTTTTATTAGCTGTTCAAGGAGCAGGAAAAGGAACATTAGCAAAAGAGCTATGTAGAAAATATGGTTATACACATATATCAACTGGTGATTTGCTAAGAGAAAGATCAAAAGAAAATGATGAACTTGGATTACAGATAAAAAATTTAATAGATAATGGAAAATTTGTATCAGACGGCATAATCTTAGAATCTATTAAAGACAAAATAACATCTAATGAGTGTAAAAATGGTTATATATTAGATGGTTATCCTAGAAATTTAGAACAAGCAAAGGCTTATGATGAACTTCTAAAAGAGTTAAATATGGATATTGGAGTAGTTATTAATTTGACTATTCCACAAGAAGCTCTTTATAAAAGGATAACTGGAAGAAGAATGTGCAAAGATTGCGGAGCAATTTATAACATTTATAATGAACAAATGAAACCAAAACACGATAATATATGTGATAAATGTAATGGGGAGTTATATCAAAGAGCTGATGATAATGAAGAATCAATGAAAGTAAGAATTGATACTTATTATAAAGTTACTGCTCCATTAGTAGATTATTATAAAGAAAAGAATAATTTATATGAAGTAGATTCTATGGATTTTGATAAAACTGTAGAGTCTGTTGAAAGAATAATTCTTTAGGAGTAAATATGATTAGTATAAAAACTCCAAGGGAGATAGAATTAATGCGCGTGGCTGGTGAAATAGTGGGAGATACTCACAAGTATCTAATTCCATACTTGAAGCCTGGAATAACAACAAAGCAGATAGATTCACTAGCTCGCGATTACATTATAAAAAGAGATGCTACTCCATCTTGCTATCATTATGAAGGATATCCTGGTAATATATGTATTTCAGTTAATGACGAAGTAGTACACGGTATTCCAGGAGAAAGAAAACTATGCGAAGGCGATATTGTTACATTAGATATTTGTGCTTGCTATAAAGGATATCACGGCGATAGTGCTTGGTCATATCCAATTGGAAAAATATCAGAAGAAAAACAATTTTTACTAGAGCATACTGAAAAAGCTTTATATGAAGGCTTAGCGCAGGTTAAACCTGGAGCTCATATAGGTGATATTGGTTATGCAGTTCAACAATATGCAGAATCAAAAAATTTGGGAGTAGTAAAAGAATTAGTTGGACACGGAATTGGCAATAATTTGCACGAAGATCCGGATGTACCAAACTATGGAAGAAAAAATACTGGACCTGTCCTAAAGGAGGGTATGGTTATTGCAGTAGAACCAATGCTTAATTATGGTACTGCAGATATTTATTTATTAGATGATGATTGGACAGTTGTTACTGCTGACAATCAACCTTCAGCTCACTTTGAACATACAGTGTTAATTACCAAAGATGGGTATGAAATATTAACGAAGAGGTGAAATAATGGCAAAAGATGACGTTATTGAAATGGAAGGTAAAGTATTAGAAGTATTGCCAGGCTATGTATTTAAAGTAGAACTAGCAAACAAACATGTAATTACGGCACACGTTTCGGGTAAAATGCGAATGAACATGATTCGAATTTTAGCTGGTGACAAGGTAATGGTTGAATTATCAACTTATGATTTAACACGTGGTCGTATAACCTACAGAAAATAGGAGGTAAAAAAGATGAAAGTTAAACCATCAGTAAAACCAATGTGTGAAAAATGTAAAGTTATTAAACGTAAGGGAAAAGTAATGGTAATTTGTGAAAACCCTAAACATAAACAAAGACAAGGCTAATAGGAGGTGTTAAAGTGGCACGTATTAAAGGTGTAGATATACCAAATAATAAAAGAATAGAGATTTCACTTACTTATGTATATGGAATCGGAAGAAGTCTTTCAAATAAAATTTTGAGTGACGCTAAAATTAATCCAGATAAGAGAGCTGGAGAATTAACTAATGATGAATTAAACGCTATTCGTGATGAAGTAAATAAGTATGTAACTGAAGGAGATCTTCGTCGTGAAGTAAATATGAACATTAAGACTAAAATGGAAATAAATTCATATCAAGGTGTTCGTCATAAAAAAGGTTTACCAGTAAGAGGACAACGTACAAATAGAAACGCTCGTACTCGTAAAGGTAAAGGAAAAGTTGTTGCTAACAAGAAAAAATAGTTGTGATTAAAGGAGGTTAAATTATGGCTTATAAATCAAGAAAGAGAAAAGTTAAGAAAAATGTACCAGAAGGTAAAGCATTCATTCATTCAACATTTAACAACACTATTGTAACTATTACTGATAACGATGGTAATGCAATAAGTTGGGCTTCTGCTGGAACACTAGGTTTTAAGGGAAGTAAAAAGTCTACTCCATTCGCAGCTGGTATGAGTGCTGAAGCAGCTGGAAAAGCAGCTTATGATATGGGTATGAGAAAAGTTGAAGTTTTTGTAAAAGGTTTAGGATCAGGTAAAGAAACAGCAATTCGTTCACTTCAAACAGCAGGTTTAGAAATTACATCTATATCTGATGTTACACCAATCCCACACAATGGATGTCGTCCACCAAAACGTCCACGTGGATAAGAAGGAGGAATGGATATGTTAAATTTTGAAAAACCAATATATAAAATAACTGAATATGTAGAAAATAAAAACTATGGTAAATTTGAATTAGAACCTTTGGAAAGAGGTTTTGGTACTACTTTAGGTAATGCTCTTAGAAGAGTTATGCTATCAAGCATGCCTGGAAGTGCTATAGTTGCAGTAAAAATAGATGGAGTTATGCACGAATTCCAAACTTTAGAAGGAATAGTAGAAGATGTAACTACAATAGTTTTAAACCTTAAAAATGTAGTAGTAAAAAATAACACTGAAGAAGATCAAATATTAAAACTATATTGTGATAAAGAAGGTGTTGTTACTGCAGGAGATATTGAGACTTCTGGTGAAGTTGAAATAGTAAATAAAGATCAAGAAATAGCAACTATTGCTAAAGGTGGAAAACTTGATATGGAACTAATAGTTGCAAATGGTCGTGGATATGTACCATCAAATGAAAATAAAAAATATATTGAAAATCAAAAGATTGGATTTATTCCAATTGATGCATTATATTCACCAATTGAGAGAGTTAGTTATTTTGTTGATAATGCTCGTGTTGGTCAGGATGCTAGTTATGATAAATTAATAATGGAAGTGTTTACTAATGGATCACTTAGACCAGAAGAAGCTATGGCTCTTGCTGCAAAGATTATGATTGAACATTTAAATATAGTAACTGATTTAAGCGAAATAGCAGATGTAACAGGAATTATGAATGCAAAACAAGAAGATAGCAAACTTAAAAAATTGGAAACTTCAATAGATGATTTAGATTTCTCTGTAAGAGCATATAACTGCTTAAAGAGAGCTGGAGTAAATACACTTGGAGATTTAACAGCTAAATCAGAAGTTGAAATGATGAAGATTCGTAATTTAGGAAAGAAATCTTTAAAAGAAGTAATTGATAAAATTAAAGATATGGGACTTAGATTTCGCGAAGATGATTAACGAGTAGGAGGAATATTATGGCTTATAGAAAATTAGGACGTACAAATAAGCACAGAAGAAGTATGCTTGCTAATTTAACTAAAGATGTAATTATGAATGAGAGAATCGAAACAACAGAAACAAGAGCAAAAGAAGTTCGTAAATTTGTTGATAAAATGATTTCTTATGGAAAAGATGGATCATTAGTAGCAAGAAGAAAAGCATTAGCATTCTTACATAACGACACTGTTGCAGTAAAAAAAGTATTTGATGAATTAGCTCCACGTTATATGAATCGTAATGGTGGATATACTAGAATACTTAAGCTAACTGAACGTCGTGGTGACGATGCTTTAATGGTAATTTTAGAATTAGTTGAAGGAGATGCTAAATAGCATCTTTTTTTGTACTAGTAGTCCAAAACATTGAAAAATCAAGCATTTTGTGCTATTATTTGTATTAGGTGGTATAATGATAAATGTAATTATATGCGACGATAATGATAAGGATAGGTCGAAAGAAGAAGATATAGTAAAGGAATTTATGAATCAAAATAATAAACAATTCGAACTGTTTTCTTTTGATGATTATAATAAAAAGTTTTTTGCAACTTCTAATTTAAAAATGCCGTTTAAAATTTATTTATTAGATATAGAAACACCATCAAATTCTGGTATTGATGTAGCTAGAGAAATAAGAAAAAAAGACATCGATAGCATTATTATATTTTTAACAGCCCATGAAGAACTAGGTAATGTTATTTTAAAAAATGACTTGATGTTTTTGTCATTTATAAATAAATTTGATAATTTTAATAATCGATTGAATGATGCGTTAAAAAAAGCCTTGGATATGCTAGGACATAAAAACATAATCAGAATTAATGACAGAAATATCACATATACCATAAATTCAAAAGATATACTTTATATTACTAAAGATAGTTTTGAACGTAAAACAATAATAAAAACTGATTACAACGAAATTAAGTTAAATAAATCTTTATTTGAAATAGTTGGACTACTAGATGATAGATTTGTTCAAACACATAGAGCTTGTTATATAAATACAGAAAGAAAAGTAAAAATAGATAGGACTAAAAGAATAATTATGTTTGATAATGGCGAAGAAATCGATTTACTTTCAGATAAGTATAAAAAAGAGGTATGTTAAATGAACTACATAACTTTAATTATTGGTGGAATATTTTTGTCAATTAGTAGTGCAATAATATGGAATAACTTACAAGATAAGAAAATTAATCACAAAAATTCCAATTTATATTTATTTATTATTGCTTTTCCTATATTTTTAGTTTTGAATTACAATATATCTAGCAGTATGATAAAATTTTTATCGGTTACCCTTGCAATGTTTATTTCAATAAGGTTACTGTATAAAACTAGTCTTAGATTAAGTATGCTAATGGCATTATATATACAAATAATTAATATTGTATCAGAACTAGTATTTTCCATACTTTTAATTTTACTATTTGATTTTAGGATAGGTGAATATACTAGCTTGCAAGTTTTAAGTGCTAATATATTTGTAAGTGTATTTTCGGTTCTATTGATTAAAACAAAGATATGTAAAAACATATTTAAAAATTTAGTTGATGTAACTTCAAAAATTAGACTTAGAACATTACTTGTTATGGCATTAAGTATTATAATTATTACTAATATGTATTTAGCAATAACTTATTATAGCTATGATCCACTATATTATATAGTCATTAATACACTATCAATATATATAGTTATGTTGATAACTTATTTTCTTGCCAAAAAAGAAAATGATTACATTAAAGTAAGTAATAAATATAACATAATGTTAAAAAGTTTAAAAGAATATGAGACAATGTTAGATCAGTATAGAATTTCTAACCACGAAAATAAAAATCAATTACTTACAGTAAGAAATATGCTACCTGATGGGGATATAGAGACACGAAACTATATAGATAAAATAGTTCAGAATAATTTAAAAGATAACAATAACATAATGATTAAGGTTAGCAAAATACCATCTGGAGGTCTTAAAGGTTTAATTTATTCTAAGTTGCTTGTTATGAAAGAAAAGGGGATAAATTATAACCTTAATATTTCAAGAGGAGTTAGTACAATTGATCTAATAAAGCTCGACGATAATGTAGTGTTAGATATATGTAAAATAATAGGTGTATATCTAGATAATTCAATTGAAGCCGTGGAAGAACTAAATGAAAAGAGTATTTCTATTGAAATGTATATGCAAGATGAAAATTTAATTATACGTATATCAAATAATTATGAAGGATTACTTGATATAAATAAAATTGATGAAAAAGGTTATACTAGTAAAGGTAGTGGTCACGGATATGGTTTGCCTTTAACAAAAGAATTAATCAATAATAATAGCAGGTTATCTAATAATAAGTCTATTAGTGGTAATATTTTTTCACAAGAACTAGTAATTAAGATATAAAAAAAATCTATGTTTAACATAGTTTTTTTTATCTTATTTTATTAATGATTCAGGGCATTCTGGTTCATCAATCATAACAACAAGGCATGCTTGACTTCCAGTATGAGCAGCGCCTAAACCTAAGAAAGCTAATAATCTAGCAAACATAAGCCAACTCCTTTCCATTTATATTTTAACTATATAGTTTAAACATTAATCAAATAATAAATTAGGATGAGTTTTAATATAATTAATATAATTATTGTATGGCAGTTTAAATAATTTATATGTAGTAGGAGCAATCATACAATTTTGTAAAATTATAGAAAACAAATAGCAATTTAATATAAAATCATTTTTTATAAGTATAGTGCAAAATCCATATATAATAGTAAATATTGTAGAAATGAATTTTAGTTTATTTCTTCTTTTTTTGCTTACTATTGGTCTTTTATAAGTATCTGCAGGAGCATTTTTAAACATTAATAATATTCCTACTGAGCTTATGATACTTCTAAATATTATAGGAATTTTTAAAAATAAGCAAAGATAGGGAATTCCTATAAATATTATTGATGAGCTAACTAAGCAAATCCAACTTTTTGTCGCATGTAATCCAAACGATGGTAGTCTCAAAATATTATATATAAGTAGAAAAATAATTACTTCATTAAATATATCTAGTATAAAGGCTATCGCAAATATAATTACCATTTTAGTAATTGTTAAGTATATTCCTTCTAATCCATATTTAATTTCAGACATTTTTACATCATTATAATTTGTATTATGTTTAATATAACGTAAACACTTATTAATAATATATTTTTTCATTTACTATCCTCTACTTCTGAACTCATTATATCGCTTTATAAAAAAAAATAAATATGTATTGTACAAAGTGACTATTTGAATGCTCTTTAAATACTTTTGTGACATATAGCTTTGCACTTTTTAATGTTTCGAGCACAAAAAAGGTATCTTCAACCTAACTATATTTAATAATTATTTTTCGTGTGATAAAATTAACATGTTTTCGCAAAAAAAGATAAAATAGGCGCGAGTTTTGTCGAAATTTTGGGAACACTAGAAAGTATTTTGTAACTAGTTTTATGTTATACTTAAGTTGTAAAAGAACTAGAAGGGAGATGTAACGTGATTACAGGTAAAGTTAAATGGTTCAATAATGAAAAGGGATTTGGATTTATTGAATATAATGAAAAAGAAGATATTTTTGTTCATTATTCAGCTATTCTTTCTGAAGGCTATAAAACTTTAGTAGAAGGTCAATATGTTAAATTTGATCTAGTAAGAACTGATAAAGGCTTGCAAGCTAAGAATGTAATAGAAATAAAAACTGCTTTAGTTTAGCAGCTTTTTTTGTTTTCACTATAATTTCATTTTAAAAAGATTATAAATGTGTTATAATGTACTTAGAAAGGGTTGATAATATGAAGTTTAATATTCATGGAAAAAAAGTTGAAGCAACACAATCAATAAAGAATTACATAGAAGAAAAAATAGGGAGGTTAGATAAATATTTTGAAAATCCTGATGATATAACCGCAACAGCTCTTATAAAACTAAGAGGTAATGATCAAGTAGTAGAAATTACTATAAATGCTAATACATTCATGGTAAGAGGTGAAGAAGCAAATAAAGACTTATATGCTTCTATAGACAAAGTATCTGATAAAATAGAACGTCAGATAAGAAAAAATAAAACTAGAATGAAAAAGAGAATAGATAAAAATGCATTAAAAGGATTTGCTTTGGATTTCGAAGAACCAGAACAAAATGACAATGTAATAGTTAAAAGAAAAGTTATAGAAGATAAACCAATGAGTGAAGAAGAAGCTATACTTCAGATGGAATTATTGGGTCATGAGTTCTTTGCATTTAGAAATATTGATACTGATGATATAAATGTTTTATATAAAAGAAAAGATGGAGACTATGGTATCCTAGAAATTAAATAAGACAAAAAATTAAAGCTTTATGGCTTTAATTTTTTAATGAATATTAAATGATTATATTACAATTTATACTATTATTTTGTTTGTTTTTTTGGTAAAATAGTATATATAAAGGAGAATATATATGAAATTATTTAAAAGCATATTTAATCGTGAATATAAAGAATTAGAAAAATTTAAACATATTGCTGATCAAGTAATTTTATTAGACGAAGAATACTCTAAATTAACTGATAAGCAACTAAAAAATAAAACTATAGAATTTAGAAAGAGACTAGAAAATGGTGAAACATTAGAAGATATAAAAGTAGAGGCCTTTGCTACTGCAAGAGAAGCTGCTTATCGTGTAATAGGTGAGAAACCATACTATGTACAGATATTAGGTGGTCTTGCTATACATTATGGAAATATAGCAGAAATGAAAACAGGTGAAGGAAAAACATTAACATCTACAATGCCAGCATATCTTAATGCGTTATCTGGTGAAGGTGTCCATATAATTACTGTTAATGAATACCTAGCAGGACGTGATGCTAACTGGATGGGAGAAATATATCGTTTCTTGGGCTTAACTGTTGGAATAAATTATAGAGAATTGTCACCATCAGAGAAAAGAGATGCTTATAACTGTGACATAACATATTCTACAAATAATGAAATAGGTTTTGATTATTTGAGAGATAATATGGTAGTAAAAGCTAGTGATAGAGTAGCTAGACCATACAATTTTGCTATAATCGACGAAGTGGATTCAGTATTAATAGATGAGGCTAGAACCCCATTAATTATATCAGGTGGATTCATGAAGTCAGCTAATCTATATACACAAACAGACAGGTTTGTAAAGAGCTTAAAAGAGAATGAAGGATATATATATGATGAAAAAACAAAAGCTGTATCACTTGATCAAACTGGTATAGAAAAGGCAGAAAAAGCATTCTCTGTAGATAATTTATATGATATAAGTCATACTAATTTAGTACATTTTATAAATCAGGCTTTAAAAGCTAATTATGCTATGAAAATAGATGTTGATTACGTAGTAAATGATGGTAAGATTGTTATAGTAGACCCTTTTACAGGAAGACTTATGCAAGGAAGAACTTATTCAGATGGATTACATCAAGCAATAGAAGCTAAAGAAGGCGTACAAATAAACGAAGAAACTAAAACTTTAGCAACTATTACTTTCCAAAACTTGTTTAGAATGTATAAGAAATTATCAGGAATGACGGGTACTGCTAAAACAGAAGAAGAAGAATTTAGAGATATATATAATATGTATGTTATATGTATTCCAACAAATAAACCAGTAATACGTAAAGATTACGGAGATTTGTTATTTTCTACTAAAGAAGGAAAATATAAAGCTATAGTAAACGAAATAAAAGAAAGATATAAGAAAGGTCAACCAGTATTAGTAGGAACAGTAGCAGTTGAAACAAGTGAATTAATTAGTGAAAGATTAAAAAAGGCACATATTCCACACGAAGTTTTAAATGCTAAAAATCATGCAAGAGAAGCTGAAATAATAGCTAAAGCTGGAGAAAAAGGGTCTGTAACAATAGCAACTAATATGGCTGGACGTGGAACAGACATTAAAATAAATGATGAAGTAAAAGAATTAGGCGGACTATTTGTTATTGGTACTGAGCGTCATGAATCAAGACGTATTGATAATCAGTTAAGAGGACGTTCAGGAAGACAAGGAGATCCTGGTGAGAGCCAATTCTGTGTATCTTTTGAAGATGATTTGATGGTAAGATTTGGTACTGATAGAGCTAAATTAATGCTTCAAAGAATTGGATTTAGTGAAGATGTATCAATAAGAAATAAAATGTTATCAAATTCAATAGAATCAGCTCAAAAAAGAGTTGAAGGAAACAACTTCGATATGAGAAAAACTTTACTTGAATATGATGACGTAATAAATGAACAAAGAGTTATAATATATGAAAAGAGAAATCAATTATTAGACTCAGAATCCGTAAGAGACTTAGTATTAGAAATGTTTAAAAACTTTGTTGAAGATGTAGTTTACTCTCATTTAAATGAAGAAACTTTGGACAGAAATGATAAGTCTGAAATTTTAGAGGCAATAAATGATTTATTAAAAAATAAAGTTTCTTTTGATGAAATAGAATATAAAAATTCAAAAGAAATGGTAGAATATTTATATCAAAAGTTATTAGATGAATACGAAAACAAAGTAAGCAGTGTTCCAGAAGAAGTTACTAGCGAATTTGAAAAAGCTATAATTTTAAGAGTAATAGACACATATTGGATGGAACATATAAATACGATGTCACATTTAAGAGAAGGTATTCACTTAAGAAGTTATGCTCAAAATAATCCATTAAGAGAATATAAGAGTGAAGGTTATTCTTTATTTGATGAATTGTTGTCAAAAATAGATGCCCAAGCAACAACATATTTATTGAAGGCGGAAGTTAGACAAAATAGTGAACGCAAGAAAGTATCAGATAAAGTAACTACTAATGAAGATAAAGGTAAAACTAAAAAAACAGCTCCTAAAAGAGTTCAAAAAATAGGTAGAAATGAACCTTGTCCATGTGGCTCTGGTAAGAAATATAAACAATGTTGTGGAAAGTAAGATAAAATAAGGGGAAAAGTAATTTTAGAAAAAAATGGCAAATTTGTTATTTGTCAACAGATTAAATAGAATGTGGACAAAATCCATTGAAAATAAAGGATGTTAACAAAAATAAATTTGTTGACATCTTTTTAATTGAAAGGAGTATTTAATGAGAAAAGTTTATATAAAGGGATATGTAAGTTATGAAGATGAGAATTACACATTTATATATGAAGAAGGAAAATTAACATTGATATCAGTGAATAATCATCAAACATTTTTTAGCGAATATAAATTTGTTGATGAGTTTAAAGGATTTACTATAGATGGGTTTGATATTATTTTTTATATAAATAATAGTGTTTATTATAAAGATGGTTCATTTATTTGTTCACCAAGATGCATATTTATTTCTAGAAATAAGGAATATAAACTTACTGGTATGAAATTCGATACCTTAAGATTTTCTGGTGGAATATTAAATAGATTTTATACTAATAGGAATATGATTGAGTTTGACCCTAAAGAAAAAGATTATTTTAAATTTAAAGAAGTAGAAGAAACTATTTCAGAAGAATATGTAAATTTAAATGGCGATAAAACTCAATTTGAATTTAGTATAATGAAACCAGGTTGGAAAGATGATGGAGCAATAACATTTAATAATTATGATTCACTATTAAGAATTAAATATGAAACGGCAAAAGATTACAAATCCATAATAAAAGATGTAAATAGTGTTGATAAATTTTTTAAATTCTCTGCTAATAGAGTGGACATTTCTTTTGATGAGGCTTTTTTGGAACTAAAAAAAGATGATGGCAAATTTGAAAAAACTGTTGAAATAATAATTCCATATATGACTAATAATGAAATAAATAAAGATTTGCTAGATTATGTTATATTTAAAGATTATTTAGATCAAATATTTAAATTTCTAGATAATTGTGACTATATCTTTAGTATTATACCTGATAATAATAAATCATTTGGAAATATATCAAATAAAGATTATTGTGCTGGATTTTCATGTTTTGAATCTATATATCAATATGTTCATGGTAATAAAAATGAATTAGGAACTTCGAAAGAAGAATTAGCATTAGGAGAAGTTAAAGAAGAAATATTACCTTTATTAAGAACACTTGATGACAAGTACAATGGAAATAATAAAACAAAGAGGGATTTTATAAAAAGATTTATTAAGATTATTTCTACTGCTAATTTGAAACTAGAAAAATGTATATTTAATGAATTGGGGAAAAAAGATTTTATACTTGAAAGCATATATTATAAAAGAAGAAACAAAATAAAAGAATATGGTTTATTTGCTTCAGTAAAAAAAGCAGTAGATGATAGAGATGACATCACACATAATAATACTGTTAGATTAGATGGTATTTCAATAGGAATATATGAGATGCTTTTGAAGTTAAATTATGCAATGATTATGGATTATATTGGAGTTTCTGTTGAAACATATGGAGATAGAATACAGTATTTAAGTTTAAGAAATATTATTTAATAATAGGATACTATGAAAGTAGTATTCTTTTTTTGATGTAAAATAATAAAAAGAAATGGAGAGTGATATAAATGATTAGTATTAGAAAGAGGGGCAATGTATATCAATATTGTTTTGATGCAGGTAAAGTAAATGGAAAAAGAAAACAAATAACTAAATCAGGCTTTAGAACTAAAAATGAAGCATATATAGCAGGTCAAAAGGCATATAATAAATTTATTAATGGAGATAATACAAAAGAAAGTAATATGTTATATTCTGAATATTTAGATTATTGGATGAGTGAGTACTTTGAAATTAATTATAAGTATTCCACAGCAAAAAGATATAAAGAATCTTTTGGTAATATAAAAAAGGAATTAGGTAATTATAAATTATCAGTGATAACTTCATATATGCTTAATCAAGCATTATTAAGGTTATATCAAACATCAACTACTAAAGAAGCATTAAGAAATTATCAAAAAGTAATTAAAAGTTCATTAAGAGATGCGACATATTATTTTGGATTTATTAAAAATAATCCAGCAAGTGATTTACAAATCCCTAGAGTATTGTCATTTGAATTAAAAAAAACGATGTAGGACATGTCTATATAAACGAAGAAATAAATATTATTTTAAATAGATTTAAAAATAATAAAGTGTTTATATGTGCATTCCTTACTGCTTGTTATACAGGAATGAGAACAAGAGAATTATTTGCTTTAACTTGGGGAGATATAGATTTAGATAATCGGGTTATTAAAATAAATAAAACGGTATATGTAAAAGATAAAGCAGAAAATGGTAGATAGTATTTAGGTACTACTAAAACAATAGGTAGTCAAAGAGAAGTTTATATATCTGATACTTTATATTCAATTTTATTGAATTATAAGAAATTACGAAATAATTATAAGAAACAACAAGGTAAAAACTATAAGAAATATGTTTTAGAAGAAGTAAAAAATAAATACGGTAAGTTAGTAGAATATAAAATCGTAGAATGTAATTCCAAACACAATAGAGTAGAAATGGTGTTTACTAGAAAAGATGGAACTTATTCGGGAACAGATATTATTAGGTATCCATTTAGAATAATTCATCATGAATTAGAGATTCAATGTAGATTTTATGATTTAAGAGGAAGTTTTGCTACTATTAGTTTAAGAAATGGATGTGAAATAAAAGATATTGCTGAAGTATTAGGCCATAAAAGAATAGAAACAACTGAAAAATATTATATTTTTAGTACTGAAAATGATAAAATGAATGTTATTATTAATTTTAATAAAAATCGTAATGATTTTTAATTGGCTTCATTGTTAAAATAAGGTAATAATGATATAATAAATATAATTATTTGACTCAAGGAGGTAAAAAATGGCAAAAGATTTAACAAATTCAAAAATAGATAGACAAAATATTTTAAATAATAACTTTGCAATAAATGAAATAGAAAAAGCATGTGATTTAAAAGGAATATTGTTTGAAGATAAAATCGCTTTTACAAAAGAACAAATAGCCTCTTTTTATGAAATTGATATAAGAACAGTTGAAAGATATTTAGAAGAAAATAAAGAGGAATTTAATGAAAATGGTTACGAAGTATTAAAAGGAACAAGGTTAAAGAGGTTTATAGAAATCTTTAATAACCAAGGTACCGACATTAATGTCGGTACCATTCCAAAAGCAACCACAGTTTTAGGTGTTTTCGATTTTAGAGCCTTTTTGAATATGGGCATGCTATTAGTAGAAAGTGAAAAAGCAAAAATTATACGTCAAAATATTTTAGATATTGTAATAGATACTATAAATGTTAAAACAGGTGGTGCCACTAAATATATAAATCAAAGAGATGAAGATTTCTTAAATTCGTGGTTTGATGAAGAAAATTATAGAAGAGAATTTACCGATGCTTTAAATAATTATGTTGCGATGGGAAATATAAAGTATGCAATATACACAGATAAAATATATGAAAGCATTTTTAGGGAAAAAGCCTCAGAATACAGAAGTATTCTTAAATTAGAAAAAAAAGATAAGACTAGAGATACATTTTATTCTGAAGTTCTTGATCTTATAGCATCTTATGAAACCGGATTAGCAGAAGTAATTACCAATAAATTTAATGAATTAGGAAGACAATTAACTCCGTGTGAAACTGATGAATTGTTTAGTGATTTTGAAAAACAATCATTATATAAACCATTAATTAATAAAGTACGTATTAAAATGTCTAGTAGGGATTTTGCATTTAGAGATGCACTACACATAAAATTACAAAACTATATTACACCATTAGAAGCAAATGAATATGAAAGATTTCTTGGAGAAAAAAGTGAAGATTTGAAAGAAAGATTAGAAGAGGCAAAAGATGTTTTTGAACGCTTAAAGGAGAGAGAATAATGTATTATATTACTAGTGAACAAGCTAAAAGCATTCATAAAACAACAATTGAAGTAAGTGGTGGAGGAATAACAGATATTATACATTTTGGACAGTTAGAATCAGTTTTACAAAATATTCAAAATGATGAATATTATCCTACGTTTGTAGATAAATTAACTCATTTATTTTATTGCACTTGTCAGTTTCACTGTTTTGCTGATGGAAATAAGAGACTTGCTTTATCTTTAAGTACACAATTTCTTTTACTTAATGGTTATTTAAAAATCGCTTCAAAATTTATTGTAGATATGGAAAACATTAGTTATCATGTTGCAGCTGGAAAAATTAGTAAAGAATTCTTGCATGAAATATTTGAATCATATTTTGATGGAACTTTTGAATCAGAAACAATGAAGTTAAAAATTTATGAAGCAATAGCAGAAGATAGTTTAGTTAATATATAAAGGATTAATCGTACATTGGATAAAAAATGAAAATATGATATATTCATATCAAGTGAACGGATGTGGACAATGTCCACAATATGTCCACGTTGGAGAAATACTTATGGTACAGGTAATATCATAAATACAAATAATATAGATGTTACCTAGTCTGATAAATAAGGAAATACGAATAATACTATAAGTATAAATAGTATTGATAATATGGGAGCATCCACTACATGTGGAAGTGGCAAAAAGTACAAAAACTGTTGTGGTAAATAGTAGTAAAATCAAGGGCTTGCGAAGATTTGTGAAAACAAAAAAATCGTAAAATAATGCAAATGGTTGCAATTTGTTTGCAAACAAAATAAAAAAAACATAAAAGCCGTGAAACCCTTATAAATAAAGGAAATCTTTTGCAAACAATTTATGCAAACAAATAAAAGTCAGCATTCGTGCTGGCTTTTTCATTATAGAAAAAAATAATAAGATTTTATTATATTTAAAAAAAAGAGATGATGCTTTTGAGTTACCCGGGGGATATGTTTTAGAAAATAAAGATTTATATGATTCTGTGGTTTTTCATGTGAAAGAACAAATCGGTCTTGGAGTAGAAAAAAGGATATTAGAATTGTTCATATTATGCATTACCCATTAGGGAAAAAATTATACATTTTATTAAAAACAAAAAAGTTTAATGGAAAATTGGAAAACAAAATTCCGATGGAATATTCTGATATAAAATGGTTTGATTATAATCATTTACCTAAGAAACTACACAAAAAATTATTTAAAAGTTTTAAGGAAATAGAAGAGGGGGTATTTTACAGTGAGTATGTTAAAAAATAATTATTACTATAATATCAGAGAAGAAATTTTTGGTGCAACTGCTTTTGATTTGGTGAAAGGAAAAAGATATTATATTGATAAAAAAGAATTGGCAAATTTATACAATAATGAACTTTTACCTAGCGATATTTGTAGAGAAAAGGTAGATATTAATAGGATAAAAATAATAAAAATAAGGCCAGGCGAAAAAACAAAAAATTTTTCTTTCGCCGATACTGTGTTTATTGAAGTTACTAGAAAATGCAATTTAAGATGTAGTCATTGCTTGAATAATTCTGGTGTTTTATTAGAAAAAGAAATGACTCATGAAGAAATATTAAATTTAGTTGATTCTTTGGTTGAATCTGGTATACAAGATATTAGATTTACTGGTGGTGAAGCACTAACAAGTAATTATATATATGATTATATTTCGTATGCTTTAAGTAAGGAAGTTGCAGTATCATTAGCAAGTAATGGTACATTAATTAATGCAGAAGTTGCTAAGAAGCTTGCTACAGTGGGTCTTAAAAAATGCGTAATAAGTATTGATGGAACAAAAAAATTCAATGATATGATAAGAGGCAAAGGTGCTTATGATAGAAAGTTAAAAGCAATTAAATATTTAAAGACCAATAATATAGATGTTCGTATTAATTCTGTTGTTTTAAAAAGTAATATAGATGATATTATAAAACTTGCAGAAAATATGGATAAAATGAAAATAAAAATGTACATTAGAAGATTTGTTAATTCCGGAAGAGGTGCAAATTTAAAAATATGTGGCTAAATTATCATGATTATGAGTATCTAAGAAATCAACTTTGTAATATTTTGAAAAATGTATACGTAGATGGACATTATTTACATATGGTGATGGTGTTAAGTTAAGAATGGATTTTTGGCAGCTCAGGGCTTTAAGCCTATAAGTAACATAAGAAAAATAGAAAATTGGAAAAAATTTTGGTATGATATTCAAAATGAAAAACAATTAATATCATTAAGAAAAATAGGAGAAAATAAGAAAACTCAATCATATTGTTTAGCTAATATTTTCAAGGAAAATAATTCAAAGGAGGAATAAATATGTTTATTGCACTTACAGGTTTACATTGTTCTGGAAAAAGTTATTTTTTGGAAAATCTTCCGCCTAGTTATGGCTTTACAGCATTCAAAAAGAAAGATGTAGTAGAAAAACTTTTTCTAAATGATGTTAATAAAAATGATTTTGAAAATAGTCATAGTTGGTATAATTATAAATTTGAATTAAATCCGTATGAAATAACTGCTGATATTGTAAATGAAATTTACAAGGAAGATAATTTAATATTAGATGCGGTTCATAGTAATTTAGAATGGGAAATCATAAAAATGATGATTCCGAATGCTGAATTAGTTGAATTTGTAACTCCTAAAAAAGTGAGAGAGGAAAGACGGATTTCAAAATATAAATTAGATGCTAAGGATTCATCGAGAATTAAGTATTGGCATAATCCAAATGGAGTATCAAAATGTTTAATTTCAGATGTGGATTGGGTATTTAATGGTGTATTACCAAACGAGTTGAATTTATTGCGTTTTGAAGAATTTATCAGTTTTTCAAATAGTTCAAAATATAAGGATTTAGATATTGAAAAAGATGATATTTATGATAGAATATTAATGATGAAAGGGTTAAGAAAATGAAAGTGGAAAAGGCAGGATGTATATTAATTAATAAAGAAAATAATAAGATAGGACTAATATATAGGCAAAAACAAAAAGATTATTCTTTTCCGAAAGGGCATAGAGAATCAGAGGAGTCTTTGATAGAATGTGCAATAAGAGAAACAGCAGAAGAAACAAAAAGAGATTGTATTTTGTATAGTAATGAGCCTGTGGCTCAAGAACACTATTATGATTCAAAAAATGATGAAGTTGATATGTATTATTATATTGCAATTGATAATGGTAAAAGTAATAATGATTCTTTAGACACTCATGATTTAATATGGACATCATTTGATGATGTTTATAAAACTTTATCATATGATAGTTTAAAAAAAATTTGGTTAGAAGTTAAAAAATTAGTTTTAAAAATTATAGAAGAAGAAAAGTAAATTTTATGAAATAAAAAATAAAGTAGTTACTAATATTAACATAATACCTTTTAATAACTATTTGAAAAAACATAATTTTCAAGCCCCTCCAATTCCTTTTGGAGTTAAGACAATTAAACGAAATATTTTTAACAAAATAGAAAAAATGGAAAAAATATTTTTACCTACAACAATATCAAGTATTGATGTTAACTGCTTTGAGAAATTTAAAAATATAATTATTACTTATGGAGATTTTTATGACCTTATTATCAGCGAAAGAGATCCATATAAGAATATTAGAAAAAGTTTGACGTTAACCAAAAAGAGGTGATTCTACCCAACTCTGCTATTGCTATTTATAAACGGGCTTTTATGAATTGTTATAATTTACAAAATATCAAATTTTCTAATTTGTGTCGCGATTTTGGAGAAGAAGTTTTTAAAAATTGTAGATCATTGAAAAAATTATTATATATCATCAACTTCTGAAACAAGACAAAATGCAACAGAAATATTTGATAAAACTACTCAATCAGAAATAATAAATGAAATAATAAATTTTGATTTTGAGTAGAGCCATTGAAAAAAAGTAATTATATTATAATATGAATGTCAAATGTATGAATTTGAAAATCGCACATTGGTATTTATATAAATATAGGGTATAATGAGTTCAGTAAATAAATGCAAACAATGTTTTCAATTTGTTTGCAGAAGATGAATATTTATAATATTATTTGTACTAAATGTACTATAAATATAAATGTTACCCTGTTTAGATTTTACTGAAATATCAATAATATTCATAATATTGATAATACTATATATAACATACCACCTAGTTCATGTGGCTCAGGACGCAAATATAAACAATTCTGTGGTAAATAAGCTTACAAAGCCTTGTAAATAAAAGGTCTTGCAAGCTTTTTATTACTTATAATTTTCAAGCAATTAAAATAAGTAAATGTGGTATAATTTTAATAGGTGGTTTTCTTATGAATACAGAAAGTAACTTAATGGTAAAGAAAATTTATTTAGAAAGAGATAGAATTAAATCTTTTGATAAATATCCATTCAATATAGATGTCGTTAAAAATTTTGATGAATTAAGCTTTGATTCACAGGTAACATTTTTTGTTGGAGAAAATGGTATTGGAAAGTCAACATTCATAGAAGCAATTGCTGTAGCTTTAGGATTGCCCGCTGAAGGCGGAACCGAAAACTTTAGATATGAAACAAGAAATACAACTTCTGAGTTATCTAATTACTTAAGAGTTGGAACATATAATAAACCGAAAATGAAGTTTTTTTTAAGAGCAGAAAGCTTTTATAATTTTTCATCTGAAGTACAAAGATTGGTAGAAGAAAATGACTTTGATGGTTTATATAAGGCTTATGGTGGCAATCTTCATGAATGTTCTCATGGTGAAGCTTTTATAAAGCTTGTCAAAAATAGATTTACTGATCATGGATTATATATTCTGGATGAGCCAGAAGCTGCTTTGTCACCACAAAGACAATTGGCGTTATTATGTCTTATTGACCAACTTGTTAAAGAAGGTAGTCAATTTATAATAGCTACGCATTCACCAATTCTAATAAGCTATCGAGATAGCAAAATATTAGACTTAAATGATAATTTTAAAGTGGTTAAATATAAAGATACTGATATTTATTCATTGTATAAAATGTATTTAGATGAACCAGAAGCTATGCAACATAGATTATTTGATTAACAAAATTATTTATTCTAGTTTTAAATTGACTTTTTAGATAAGTTTCAAACTGCAATTAAGTGTTACCCTGATACTATAAAAATCACGTTACAAAAGCTATAAGGAAACGATAAGAAGTGATAAAATAATAAATGTAACAGGAGAAAGTGGCAGTGGCAAGTCTACATATATTAAAAATTATTTTAATGATGAAAACTATACAGTCGTTGATACAGATATCCTTTTTAATGATTCTATAACAGAACAAGAAGAAATTTTAAATCTTAGAAAAATATTTAAAGATGATTCTAAAGAAATATTAGTAAATGATTTTGATGACTTTTATATAAGATTGTTAGATTACTTTACTAATAGTGATAAAACTATTGTTATTGATTCAGCTCAATTTAGGAATATTAAAAATTATTCTATATTGAAAGGCAAAATGATTATTATGAGAACTAGTATAGATACTTGCTATGAAAGGTGTATAAATAGGTATAGTTCTAAAAATATTAAGATAGATTTCTTAGAAGAGAAAAAATATAAGGACAAAAAAATGGGTATGTATAAATGGTATAAAAGTTTAAATGAATTTATAAAAAACGTTTATGATAATGTAATTAATGAAGAAAAATAAGTCATAATATTTAAGTAAATATCAATAAAGGAGAACCAGGGGCATAATTTTTTGGACCATAAATTGATTGAACCATTAGTAAAAAAATTAAATGGTACTTTAATAGAATGTTGTACTGCTTATGGTGGAAAAAGACAAGATCCTAAAGATCATTGGAAAACTATAAAAAATCATGGATTCTTTTCAATAGCGCATTGTGATATTATGGATGAAAATGGTGAGTTTGAAATACCAGTTAATAATGGTAAACATTTAACAAAAGATATAGTCGGAGTTAATTTAAAAAAATATAATTCAATTTTAATGTTGTCACATTTTAAAGGTCACGCTATGGGCGGATTTGGTGGAGCACTAAAAAACATGAGTATAGGAATAGCATCAAGCAAAGGAAAAATAAACATTCACTCTGCTGGTAAAACATTAAATCTAGATGAGTGTTGGAATAATTTACCAAACCAAGATGATTTTCTAGAAAGCATGGCAGATGCTTGTAAGGGCGTTATAGACTATATAGGTAAAGAAAATATTGTATATATAAATGTCGCTAATAATTTGTCAGTAGATTGTGATTGCGATAATAATCCTAAAGCTCCAGAAATGGGTGATATTGGAATTTTTGCATCAACGGATCCTGTAGCGCTTGATCAAGCTTGTTATGATGCAGTTAAAAACTCTAAAGATTCAGGCAAGGCATCATTAATTGAAAGAATGGATTCAAGACATGCAATTCATACAGTTGAAACTGCTTACTATCATAATTTAGGAAATAGAGAATACGAAATTATTAATATTGATTAATAATAAAAATATTTATAATATGCTTTTTGCTTATACTATTTTGGAGAAGTATGAATAATAAAATAATTGGAAATATAAATTTTGTAAATTCACATATAGAATTTAAAGGAAATAATAACGTATTTTTTTGCAATGGTAATCTTACTTTAGAGAACTGTTTGGTGAGATTTACAGGTAGTAATTCACTGATATATATAGAAAATAATGAATATCCTATGTCTTTAAATATGAGAGTAGGTAATGATTCTGTTATATATATTGGAAGTGACTGTTATATTAATAAAACTAGTAATCTTTATGCGACAGAAAGAAAGAATATAATAATAGGCGATCAACTGCTTTTATCGTTTGACGTATATTTTAGAACAGCTGATCCACATCTTATATATGATACAAAGACGAAGAAAAGAATAAATAATAGTAAAAGCATTCTTATTGGTGATAGAGTTTGGATTGGTCAAAGTTCATTAATTTTGAAAGGCAATGTTATAGGATCGGGTTGTATAATAGGTGGTCATTCAGTACTATCTAATAAAAGTTTAAAATCTAACACTATGTATGCAGGTTCACCAGCAAAAAAAATAAGGGATAATGTTTTTTATGGAGCACATAGATCAACTCACGATTTTGATGAAGATCAAGAGAAGAATAGTGAATATTATAGTGAAATTGACATAGATAGATATGTGTATTTGCGCGATTCTAACACAATCTCATTAAAACAAATAGATACTGAGATATCGAGGATAAAAAAAGTAAGTGATAAGATAGAATACATAAAAGAAAATCTCTCAAATAATCATAATAAAAATAGATTTTATAATGATGGAGTAGAAAGTAAGAGTACATAATATAAATAAATGTATATAAAATAGAATTTATATACATTTTTTGTTTAGAATTATTTATGTACATGTTATAATAAAGTATAGCTATATATTTGGAGGAAAGTTATGGATGAAAACCAAAAAAGGACATTTTTATATGTTTGCTCAAGTGAAGCTTTAAACCTTCATTTTAATAATTCGAGTGGCATAGTTAGATCTGCTCTTTGCAATAAAAGATTGGAAGAAAGTACTTTTAGTGAGGCTTTAGAGCGACATAAAAGAGTGTTCAAAGAAATTAAGACTGGTTTTTGCTTTTCAATGTCTTCATTTGTTTTTGGAATACTTGAAGATATGGATGTACAAGATTTCTATTTTATGGAATCAGCTAATTCTATGTGGTCAAATTTCGTTATATTATATAAAACAAATGAAGGGTATAGAATTTGTGATCTTGCCGCTCAAGTCAGAAAAAATGAAGAGTTTATTGGAATGATAATGAATGTTGATGTAGCTGAACTGGAGAAAATTCAAAAATCGCTTAAAGATAATCATCTACTTTGTCAGACTATAGAAGATTATACGAGTCATTATCCAATCCAATCTTGTAAAGTTTTATTGCATAAAGGTAATGAAGACGAGTTATATAACGAAGTACCAAGAATGCCTTTAAATGCGTTTTTATCTATTAATGAATTACCAAGCGAAGAGTGTACTAGTAAACATATATAGTATTCAAAGGAGTAGTTATGAGTATAAGAGAAAAAATTGTTAAAAAATTAGAAAATGATGTAGAACCATCAGCAGGACATATTGATTTAGATAAATTAACACCAGAAAAAAGAGATGAAATGATACTAAAGTTTAGTGAAGGTGATGAGAATCTAGAGGAATTTTTAAGAGTAGCTTATGCAAAAGGTGTTCCAAGTCTTTTTTGTTGTTGTGGTCATGGAAAATTACCTGCATATGTGATGTTAAAAGTTAGCGATGAAAAATTACCTCTTATTCAAGCCGTCGGAAAAGTATTATCAAAAGATAGTGTCAGTACAAATTTTGAGGATAATCATCAAAGAGGGAAGGTAGTTTCATTTCGCAAAAGAGTTATTGGAACAGAGTGGTTAAAAACTGCAGCAGATGTTTTACGTTATCCGGAAAAATATGATGCGTCAAATCCTACAATATTTTATCACGAAGAATTTTATCCATCTAATAAACCATTTGCATATGAATTAAAAAAAACGATTTTAAATCATTTAAGACAACAATTAATTGACTCAAAAGAAGAAAAAAAGAAACATATTAATTAAATATTTTAAAACATAATAAAAATCAAGTTTAATATAAGATGAAGAATTTTATTTTCTAAATTATAATTCATCTTTAGACACTTGATTTTTTTTATTAATATTCGATATTTAGTTTTCTTTTTTAAAAGTTATGTAATTAGTTTGATTTACAATTATTGTGTCGTCATCTTCTATAGCATAAATATCATATTTTTCTTCACCGATATCCTTGATATTGTAAGCTATAACTTGCTCTTCGTTTTCCAAATTTGAAGTGCTTTTTAAATATAATGTGTTTCCTATAAGGTAAAAATGGTAGAAGCTAGAACCTGTAAATCCTGTTGCAGTAACTAATTTATCAGCCTTAATTACAACATCTTCACCAAATTGTGTTTTGAATTCGTAAGTATTCTTTCCTTCAAACGAATTTTTATATTTTAGGTAACTATTTAAACTCATTATTTTACTATCTCTTTTAAGAGTTGCTATAACCTGATCTTGTTCTAAATAAACATCATCAATATTTTTAGCTATAAGTATCTCTGCTTCATTTAAACTGCTGGTATTACGATAATATAGATCGTTATTTTTTAAATAAAAATGATAATTAGTAGCGCCGGCAAAACCAGTAGCAGTAACTAGCTTATCGGCTTTGATTATTACATCTTCGCCCAATTGTGTTTTAAACTCGTAGCTATTCATTTCATCACTTGGCTCGTCTTTATTTGTTTCATCCTTATTTGTTTCATCTTTAATTGGTTTGTCTTTTGCTACCTCATTTTTATTATTGTTATATGATTTAAATAGAACAAAACCAGTGACAACAAGTATAATTAGTAATATAAATATAAACAAACTTTTTCTTTTCATATATCCACCTCACATTCATTATAACATAATTTTTACAAGTTTACTCTTCTTTTACTAAAGGCTCAAAATTTGTAATAGCGCTTACAAGTTTAGGATGTCTAATTACAAAGTGTATAATTGGATTACAACTTTTTGATAATATTATATATTTTTTACCAATAATATTTATTGTTATGTTTTTGAATGTGTTATTATCCTTGACGTCAACACTATAGTTTGCATTGTAATTATACTTTAATGTTGAATTATAATGTTCTATGTATTCATCATAATTATATTTGATTTTTTTCTCATAAAACATATTCTCTAGTGATAAATATACTTCATCATTTTCAACTTCATCTTTGTTAAATTTATGTATAATTTCATTTATTTTATTTTCTTTTAATATTGTTTTTATATTTTCTTCTTCACTCTTCTTATATGCTAAAATATTTTCTATATCACTTTGACTAAGATTATTTCTTTTGAGTATTTTAATTAATAGTTTATTTTCTATAGTAAATATTGGTAAGGAAGAATTAATTATTGTTCGATCTTCTTTTATGTTAACGTCATTTGATAAAAATATTTTATATTTATCTGCGTTTTCTATTCTATAAATGTCCATTAAAGAGTTTGCCTTTTTTAATAGTAGCTCTGATTTTTCTTTATAGTATTTTATTTCTTTAGTATTGCTTGTTAGGTAATATTTACCACTACCGTGATTATCAACAATACATTCTCCTGTTAGTGCACATGCACTAGATACATAGTTTAAGTGATTATACATATTATTTTTATTATTAGATAGGTAATATGGTGAAATTTGACCGGTCATATAAATTGGTATCCAGCTTTCAAGGCCTAACATCATTTCATTAAATGGTCTTTCTAAATTGTGAATTATGTTTAGATGAAGTCCCTTCTTTAATGACATAGCGATTGCAAACATCCACTTTTTACCAAATTCAATGTCCTTGGCCATATCTTCCATAGGCATATCACTGCACATGAAGATATCGTCTCTAGATTTTGAAAGTACTGTTGCTTTAAAAAAATTAAGTTCCGCTTCTTTCATTTCTTCTAGTCCGTAATAATTTTTAGTTTTGCATTTATAAAAAGCAAATGTAGGGACTTTTAGCTTGTCAAATTTGATTGCTTTAATATAGTCATTGAGATTAAAACCATCCAATTTTTTTAAAAAATTACCTATTTCCTTTGAATTGCTTGCTTTATTGTTAGAAATCCAATATTTGATTTTTTCTATACATAGTTCTTCAACTTTACAATTAATAAGTAAAGCTAAAGTATTTTTATCTTCAATACTATTATATTTTTTTAATATAAAGTCAGAAAATGAATCTATAAATTTTTCTTTGTTTGCTGGAACTCTATTTCCAGATCTGATTTTAGATAAATAGGATGCATCAAAATTTAAAAATTTAGCAAGAACACTTACGTTTATATTAAACGTATTAATTATTTCGTTTATATTGTTTTTTACTATTTCAAAATCTACGTTTGCTTCGTTTGTAGATTGATAAAAATCTTTTAATATATCTTCGCTATTATATTTATAATCTGATAATTTTTCTAAGGCTAAGCTAATTGCTTTTAAATTATTGTAGCTAGGTGTTCTGTTTCCATTTTTATATCTGCTTATTATAGAAGCTGATAATGAAGATGATTTTGACAACTCTTTAGATGTACAATTAATCATAGTCATATATTGATTTAATTTATCGTTGAATTTCATAATTATCACCACTTATAATATAGCAGAAAAAATTTATTTTTTCAATTGACAAAGAGTCATTGACTATTAAGTAAATAAACTTTAAAATCTAAAACAAGTATATTATACTTTAACTATAAGGATTATTTTAATTTGACGTTTAAAATATTGACTTATTTATCATAATATATAGAAGGGAGAATATTATGGCTTTAATTAAATGTCCAGAGTGTGATAATAAGATAAGTGATCAAGCAGACGTTTGTCCAAAGTGTGGCTATGAGTTAAAATCTAAACCTACTAGTAACTTTAGCGCACCAAAAATAAAATGGGATAATAAATATTTAATAGTTATTGTTTTATTAGCAGTAGGAGGATTTTTAATCTTTAATAAGAGTAAAGAAACAAATAATAATGGAACTAACAATAATCAGAATAATCAGCCATCTCAAACGGATAATAATGGTACTAATTATCCTTCTCAAACTAATAGTGGATATATGGTTTATATGGATAGTGCATCGGGTTTAAGTTTTGAGTACCCAAGTAATTATAAAGTAGCTATAGGAAACGATGGATTTATTTATGTTGCAAAGAATATTGATAGTGAAGGCGCTATTATACCGTTTATAGTTATAGGTAGATATAATAACTTTAATAATCCACAGCAATTTTTAATTAGTTTTACTGATTATATGAGAAGCGAATATACCGATCTTGTAATAACTATTGACCTTGTAAGTGGAATCATTGGAAATAGAACTGTATATGGAATTGCATACAACTACACTTCAAGTGGACACTTGGTTGTTGATAATAGATATGCTGTAACAATTAATAACAAAGTGTATATGGTAGGATCTAAAGAAGAAAATTCTAATACGGCAGAAATAAATAGTGTGGTTGAGCACATTTTATCTACTATAACAGAAGGAGGCGCATAATATGGCATTAATAAAATGTAAAGAATGTGGTGGAGAAATTTCATCGAGTGCAAAAAATTGTCCTCATTGTGGAATAAAAATCAATTTAGAAGCTTGCCCAGAATGTGGATGTAAATTAAAAGGTGATGAATCTAATTGTCCAGAATGTGGATATCCAGTTAATAAAAAAAGTGCATCAAATATAATTACAGAAAATTTGGATAAATTAACCGGAGCGCAGTCTAAAAACTATGTTTCATTTAAAGACTTGTTTAAAAACACCTTTAAAAAGCATACAGAAAAGGAACTAGATGAAGTATTTACTTGTGGAGCTGAAAATACTACACCTAAATTAAAGGATATAAATCCTAAATCTGCAAGTGCTTGGGTATATTTTAAAATACTAATTTTCTTTGTTATAGCATATATTCCTACATATTTAGGATATGCTCAATATCAAAATAATAATTTTTTACCTGCGATGGTAATTTTAGCGGCTTTTGCAGTTCCAGTATCAGTTTTAGTATTCTTCTTTGAGATTAATTTATTTAGAAATATACCATTTTACAAAGTTTTAAAATACTTCGTAATAGGTGGAGCAGCTTCACTTTTTGTGGCAATTTTATATTTCTCTATACCATTTTTTGAGCAGAATACACTTGTATTAGACTTTAAAGGAGCATTCTTTGTAAGCTTAATAGAAGAGACTTCCAAGGCTTGCATAGTATCATTCTTCTTATTTAAAAATAAAAATTGTAAATATGTATTAAATGGATTACTGGTAGGTGCTGCTGTAGGTGCAGGATTTGGAGCATTTGAAACGGCTGGATATATATTAAGATATGGGCTTAGTACTAATAGCTTAACTCAAATGTTAGAAGTAGCAAAATTCCGTGCTATATTAGCACCTGGAATGCATGTAGCTTGGGCTACAATTGAGGGAGCTGCCCTTATGTATGTAAAAGGTTTTGAAAAATTAGATAAAAAGCATTTAAACGATAAGAGATTTTTACTTGTTTGCTTGATTCCAGTAGTTCTTCACTGGGCTTGGGATTTACCAATAAATACACCTTTCCAAATATATAGAGTAGGTCTAACAGTAGCAGCATGGATTGTAATTATTTATTTTATAAATTTAGGTTTAAAACAAATAGATGATGCTAAAAAATTAGAAAGTAAGAAATAATTGCTACTAGCTATAAGGCTAGTAGTTTTTCTATGAATAATTTATTTAAAATAAACATAAAAGTGTGAATTTAAAAACTATGTGAAATTTTGTAAAAAATATATTTTATACTAAAAAAAGTATGATATAATTATAGTGCATATATTAAAATTTGAGGAGGTAAATTAATATGTCTAAAGAAAAGAAAAAATCAATAATACTTACTATTATATTGATTGTGATAGCTATTATTCTATTAGTAGCGTTTGTAGTGTCTTCTTTAAGAAGCTCAGGAAAGATAGGATCATCAGATTCTGGTAAAGTTGTATCAGAATTTGAAAAGAAATTTAATTCTAAAGAGAGAATTGTAATTTATTATGCAAGTCCTAGTTGCTCATTTTGTAAATTACAAACACCAATACTTGAAACTATAGCAAGTGATTATAATATGAAATATTATTATTTGGATAGTTCGAAATTAAGCAATAGTCAAAGAAATAAGGTTTTGAAAACTTTAGAGTTAAAAGAACATGCAACACCATCTACTGTTGTTGTTGAAAATGGTAAAGTTATAGATTCTGTTGTTGGATATGTTTCAGGTACAGAATATGTAGAGTTTTTGAAGAATGCTGGAATGCTTCCAGAAGATGCAGTGTATTCAAAAGAAAAAAATATAACATTTATAAATTTTGACGAATATAAGAATTTAATTTCAAATGATGATACTCACGTAGTAGTTATTGGTCAAACAACTTGTAGTCATTGTATAGCAATAAAACCAGCACTTAACTCAGTAGCTGGAGACTATAATATTACGATTAATTATTTAAATTTAACAGATATGACTAGTGCTGAATCTAGCGAATTTCATTCTACTTTAAAAGATCTAGAATATAATGATCCTAAATTTTTAGAAGAAGGCTCATTCGGTACTCCATTGATCTTAGTAATAAGAAATAAAAAAATAACTAATTATATATCAGGTGAGAGAACAACATCACAGTTAGTTAGAGAATTTAAGAATATAGGATTAATTCAATAGATGATAAAAAGACTTTGTGAGATAATAACTAAATATATAAGACAAATTGCATTTCTGATTATTTTAGTTATATTTATAGTACTACTATTTAGTACTAGAGATAGCAATAAAATAAAAAAAGTTAAAGATTTTGTAAAAGATAATACAAAAGTTTTATATATAACTGATAAGAAAAATTATTCTAAGGATTTAGTTAAATTATTTGACAATTATGAGGTATCATATTTATATGTAGATATTGAAACTTTAAATTCATTTGAGAAAACTAAACTTGAAGATATTGTAAATAGTAAATATATATCAAATATTATAGCTGTTTATAAAAATGGTAAAATAACAGATGCTTTAATTAAACCATCGAGTAAAGAAGAATATGTAACTTTTCTTCAAAAAAATTCTATATTACCTAAAAAGCTTGAGGATATTAGTAACATATTTGAAAAATCAAAAGAAAGTTTAAACCAGGATTTTTCAATTTTATATGTTCCTTACATAGAAGATGATATAGAATATTCAAAAAAAGTTTTAAATGAAATATCTGACGAATATGATATTACATTATCTTTAATTCCTGCATATTTACTAAGTGAATTTCAAAAAGAGAAGCTTAATTCTATGCTAGAAGTTAGTTATGTAGATGATCAAATAGTGCTACTAATTAGTGATGGTAAAATAATTGGAAGTATTAGAGGTAAAAATAGCAAAGAGGATTATGTAAATAAGATGTTAGAATACAAGTTTATTAGTTCAAAAGAGGAAAGCATAAATTATATAGATTACAATAGCTTTTTGAATATATTAGATCAAGAAAATAAGTCTATTATTGTAATCGGTAAGGAAGACTGTAAATATTGTGAAGATTTAAAGACAGTTTTGAATAAAATAGCTAAAAACTATGATATAGTATTTAATTATCTTAATATAGTTAATTTTGATAGCGAAGATTCTAAAAATGTTGAGAGTAAACTTTTACAATTGGGCTATAAAGATGGCTTTAGTACACCAATATTATTAATAGTAGAAAATGGAAAATTGTTAGATTATGTAGTTGGTTCATCTAATGAGGAATATTTTATTGAAAAATTCAATGAAAATGGTATAATAAAGTAAGAGGTGGCACATGAAAAACGTTTATGAGGAAGCGGTAAAATTTAAAGCAAAGTATCCTTCAACCATAGCTTGGAGGTTAAAAGCACATTCTAAAGTAATAGAAAAACATTTAAATCCAGGCGAAGAGGTAAATTACGTTTTTTTAGCGCAAAAGAATTATTCTTCGTTTGATATATTTTCTACTTATCTTGTAGTTTTAACTAATAAAAGAATCCTTTTAGCACAAAAAAGAGTACTTTTTGGGTATATATTCTTGGCTATAACTCCAGATATGTTTAATGATATAACAGTAAATACAGGAATGTTTTGGGGAAAAGTATTAATTGATACTGTAAAAGAAGTTGTCGTTTTATCAAATATCTCCAAAGCTGCTGTCGATGAAATTGAAACTGAAGTAACTGAATATATGATGAGAGAAAAAAAGAAATATGTAAAGTTAGAGCATAGTGAAGGTAGATAATAATCTATCTTTTGTTGTATGGTGGTAATATGAATAAAAATGTAAAGTTTATGTGCTTTCTTATTTTGCTTATTATATTAATAATATTAATGGCTATTATACTAAATACTAATGTTTTAAATTATACGCTAAAAGTTGGCAACAAAAAATTTAAAGTAAACCAAGTCAAAAAGGATGAATTATATTCTTTAGAGATAAAATATAAGAATAAAATTTTTTACTTTGAAAATTTAAAAGTTAAGCCACAAAATAGAAAAATAGTAGATAAAATTTATTATTATGAAGATAGTAATTACTATTGCTTACTTCCAATTGTAAATGGTAAAGCTTTATTCGATATAAATTGTTATAGTAATGATATATTATATAATTATCACGACATAGTTGGTAAAAACGAATCTTTAGATAAATTTGCTAATTCTATAAAGCAATATGATGTATCCTTATATACAAATGATACTTCTAAATACAGTATAGTAAGTAATGTTAAAATATTTGATAATTATGTAGATAAAAATATAGTTCTAACTACTTATAATGGTATTATAAGCAATAAACAAGCATTAACCTTATTTCAAAAAGACGTTTATAATAATAAAATTAGTGCTTTTTTAGATAATTATTATGTTATAGCTGATTATGATAATGATTATGAGTTTGATTATTTTTATATTGTAGATTTAAATAAAAATAAAATAGAAAAAATAAAGTGTCCAAATGCGATTTCTTTTGATTCTTATATTCAAGGCATAGTAGATGGAATAATTTATCTATATGATAAAGATAATGAATTACAATATTCCATAAATCCGTCTAGTAAAACCATAAAAGTATTTTCATCTGACAAAATAAAATATTATAAAAACAATAAATGGCAATATATTAGTAAAGCAACGGCAAATAAAGAAATGCTTTTTGATTATAACGATTTAAGTCGTGAATTTAGTGATTATGATAAAGTAGAAAAAACTGATAATTATTATTATTTATTTAAAAAAGAAAATGATACGTATAATTTATTTAGGGTCAGTAAAAAAAATATAGATGTCGTAAAATACATTTTAAACTTAAATACTTTGAATGTAAAATTTAATGATGATTGTGTTTATTTTACGGATAATCAAAAATTATATTTTTATAGTGATAGTACTGGTTTAAAGACACTAATGGAATATAGTGAATTAAATTTTAATGATACTATTAAATTTTATGTATACTGAGAGGAGAGTTTATGAAAACAATATTGACTGGGGATAGACCTACAGGAAGATTACACTTAGGGCATTATTTTGGTTCTTTGGAAAATAGAGTAAAAATGCAATATGACTATAATACATACATACTTATTGCAGATGTTCAAGCACTTACAGATAACTTTAACGATCCTGAAAAGGTGAGAAAAAATGTATATGAACTAGCTTTAGATTATTTAGCAGCTGGAATAGATCCTAAACAATGTCATATATATATACAATCTATGATACCAGAAGTTGCAGAATTAACTGTATACTTTTCAAATTTGGTATCAGTGCCAAGACTTTATAGAAATCCAACTACTAAACACGAAGTATCACAAAAAAAAGAAATTTTTGGTGAAGAAGGAGAAGGAATTACATATGGATTTTTAGGATATCCAGTAAGTCAAGCTGCAGATATAGCTTGTGTTAATGGTAACATTGTACCAGTTGGAGAGGATCAGTTGCCACATATTGAGCAAACAAGGGAAATTGTTAGAAAATTCAATAAAATATATGGAGAAACTTTTAATATTCCAGAGCCAGTATTAAGTATTACACCAAGAATTAAGGGACTTGACGGAAATGACAAAATGAGTAAGTCGTTAAACAATTGTATATATTTATCTGATGATGAAGCTACAATTACAAGTAAAGTTATGAGCGCTGTTACAGATCCAAATAAAATAAGAAAAGATGATAAAGCAAATCCAGATGTTTGCATGGTCTATTATTATCATAAATTAATTAGGAATCCAGAGATCTCCACTGTTTGTAGTGAATGTAGGAATGGTGAAAGAGGATGCGTTTTCTGTAAAAAAGAATTAGCACGTGCTATTATAGAATTCTTGAAACCTATGCAAGAAAGAAGAAAATATTATGAACAACGTCCTGAAGAGGTTGAAAGAATATTAAAAGAAGGTACTTTAGCAACTAAGAGAAAAGCAGAAGAAGTTATGAAGAAAGTAAGAGAAAATATGAAATTAAACTATTTTGAGTAAAATAGTAATAAAAATAAGTCAAAATAATATATTTTTATTGACTTTTTTGCTATTTTTTAGTATTATTTTACTTGGTACATTTATATCCCACATTTAATAAGTTCTGGGAAAACTTATTATATGTTATGGAGAAAGGAAAAAGAATTATGAAAAATTCATTTATGCAAAAAAAGGAAACAGTAGAACGTAATTGGTATGTTATAGATGCTGAAGGCGTTAATTTAGGTCGTTTAGCTACTAGAGTTGCTGACGTTTTACGTGGAAAGCATAAACCAACTTACACACCTCATATTGATTGTGGTGATTATGTAATAGTTGTAAATGCTTCAAAAGTTAATCTAACAGGAAATAAACTAAATGATAAGATTTATTATAATCATTCAGGATATACTGGTGGATTAAGAGAAAGAACTGCAAAAGAGATGAAAGAGAATTATCCTGTAGAAATGATCGAAAGAGCTGTAAGAGGAATGGTTCCTCATACGAGATTAGGACGTCAAGTTATTAAAAAGTTATTTGTTTATGAAGGTGCAGAACACCCACATATGGCACAAAAGCCAGTAGAAATGAAAATTAAATAGGAGGGTTTTAAATGGCAAAAGTATTTATAGGAACAGGTAGAAGAAAATCTTCAGTAGCTCAAGTTAAAATGACTGCTGGAACAGGAAAAATAACTGTTAATGGTGTAGATGTTAATGAATTTATGCCATATGCAACTTATGTAATGGATTTAAAACAACCTTTAGTATTGACAAATAATGAAAACACTTTCGATATTGAAGCAAAAGTAACTGGTGGTGGAGCTTCTGGACAAACTGGAGCAATCCGTTTAGGTATTACAAGAGCTTTATTAGAATATGATAAAGCTAATGAAGGTAACGAAGATAGCTATAGAAAAATATTAAAGAAAGCTGGAATGGTTACTCGTGATCCTAGAGCAAAAGAAAGAAAGAAACCAGGATTAAAAGCAGCACGTCGTGCACCACAATTCTCAAAACGTTAGAAGTTTGTATGCAGTTATGCCTTGAAAATTCAATGTTTTCAAGGCTTTTTTTGCTTAAGAGTACGATAAAACACAGTTGAATTTGGTTCGTAGGCAACAAGTAGGTAACAGGTAGGCAACTATTAATTCTGTATATATTGAAATTATTACTATTAGGGTGTAAAATAATAATAGGTGATAAAATGAATAGTAATGAATTATTTTATAGATTTGATAATGAGGAAACACCTATTGAAGATTTACAATTTTTAAATTTTCTGTTAATAAATTTAAAAGATAGTGATTTGTATATAAAATGGGTTATTATATCTTTTCATAATATATTGCAAGAGTTTATGATTTTAGCCCTAAGGGGTACTTCCAATGTATTAATTACTAAAGAAAATAGTATAACTGATAGAGAAAAAGTTGGAAAAACTCATGATTTCTTAGAACTATATGATAGAATAAAAAAAATAAAATATATGAGACATTATGATAATAGCAAAGCATATGTTCCACAAGAAAGTGTTACAGCTTCTGTAAAATATTTAAATGATATAAGAAACAATTTAACACATTTTCTTTTAAGTGCAATCTCTATAGAAAAGAACCAATTAATTTTTTGCTTTCAAGATATAGTTTCTGTTATAAATTTTTTAGTTAATGAAAGTGGTAATATCAATTACGAAAACGAGAAATTAATGATTATTAATGATTTACTAAAACAAATTGAAAATACAATAAAGGAAATATAACCTGAATTCTATTAAAAGTATATATATATACTAAAAGTATTAATTAGTAGGCAACAAAAGTCGCTTTTTTCCTTCAAAACTGGACTACCCCAATTCTCTAAACGTTAATATACAGTTTATAACCTCGAGTTTGGTCTCGAGGTTTTTTTTTGTTAAATTTTGTAAAAAAAGTGATTTTTTGAAAATGTTACTTGTTTTTTTTTTTTTTGATATGATATACTTGTAATGATAGTAGAGGAGTGAGTTTATGGAAGAAAGAAATATTAACACTGACGAATTAAAAAAAACGTCTAAAAGAAAAAGAATTGACAGTATAGTAAAAAATATTATCAGTATAATTCTATTGACATTATCGTTCGTATATTGTTATGGTTTTACACACGACATTGCAGATACGACTATATTTAATTTAAACGAGCAACTTAGATTAAGCGAAGGAGTAATGGTAAGCAATTTTAAATTATGGAATCTTGTTTATCTACCTATAATAATACCAATTGTATTAAATGCTACGATTATTTTAATGTGGGCATTAAATAAAAAGAAAACTATAAAATCATATATATATATTTTTACATCATCGCTTTTTTTAGGAATATGCGTATTGTCATTTTCAAGCTATAGAGATCAAGTAAGAGATGAATATGTAAATCATGTAATTCAATTTCAAGATAGGCTAGAATTAGCTGCGGATACATATATACATTTTGAGAAAGAAAAAATATTATCTGAACTATCAAATACAGATAATTATATAATATTAACAGCTCAAGACTTTAAAGATTATGCTAAAAGAAATGATGAATTTGTTTTTGATAACCTTGATCATTATTATATGGAATATGGATTAGGTAATTGTAAATATTATGTACGTATTACGAAAGATGCTTTTGATGAGTTGTATTCAGGGGCAGTGGTAGGATGCAAAGGAGTGTTTAAGTATCCAATGGGGTATTCTAGTATAAAATATGTAGAGCAAGACATAAAAGATTATGAATTAGATAAAGCCAATTAAGAAAAATACAGATAATTAAACTTATTTTGCTTTAATGGGTTAAGTTAAGTGGTATTTAAAAAATAGAAGAGGAGTGAGTTTGTGGAAGAAAAGAATACTAATGCTGAAAATTTAAGTGTTTCCTTAGAAAAAGAACCAAAAATAAAAAAAACTAAAGGCAGTAAAACTATTATAGCTATTTTAATAGCAGCTTTATTAATTGTAATATGGACATTTATAATTATTAAATTGAATGAAAATTCTAGCTCTAATGATGAATACAATAAGAGAGTAGAAGAATTTAAATTAGAATTAGAGAATTTATTTGAGCAAGGTGATGCCATAGATGAAAATTATGTTTATTATGTAGGCGAATATTCAGTTATAAATAAAAATGCTATTAAAGCTGATAAACTATTGAGTTCACTTAAAAATGAATGTGAATATTATATTTTGAAAGATGATGAATTGAACTACAAAACATATGTTAGTTGCACAGATGAAAGTGGAAGAAATGTCTATAAAGATAAAGGCTTTGATAACAAATATATGGAAAAGATAATTTATATTTCTAATCCTAAATGTAGTAAGGCTAATAAATATATAGAAGAATTAACAAAAGATGGTTCTAAACAAATGATAGAATTTTGTATTGTGGATGACGATAAGGATATTGAGGTTTCAGCAGATACATTTAAATCTAAAGAACAAATAAAAAATTATTTAGATAAATTCGCTCATGATATAATTCTTTATAATGGAACGCGTATCCAAAAGGTTGCAGATATGAAAGATTTTGATCGTATATTTCTTTTAACTGGTATGTTAGGAAAATCAATGCTATCTCCAACTTGTTTTGACAAAGAATATCTAAAAAATAAAGAATTGGAGTTATTAAATGTTTATAAAAATAGCAATTTAGATTCTGAAGATCTACCTAATTATAGTAAAAATGATAAGTATTATTGTTATTTTACTTTAGGCGGTGGAGGATTTCCAGCGATTGAATTTTACCAATATAAAGAAGATGGTGAAACTTTGATACTTGAATATGTTGCTACGGAAGGTGAAATTTCTGGTACTAAATATGATTTCAGATTTGTTAAATATGAATATGATAATTCATATAAATTTGATGGTATGAAGAAAGTTGAAAAGTAATTATTAAATATAACACTTAGCTTGGCTAAGTGTTTTTGTGTAAGTATCAAAATAATTTTCATATTATTTAATATGAAAGACCTATCATTTTTAAAATCAAATTTCATAGCGCATAAGGGTGTGTATAATTCTGAAATACCGGAAAATACTTTACCTGCGTTTTATAAGTGTGTTGATAAAAATTATATTATAGAGCTTGATATCCACATACTTAATGATAAAACTATAGTAGTATATCATGACTTTAATCTAAAAAGGTTAACTGGTAAAAATAAAGTTATAGAAACACTTAGTTATGCACAATTATCTAAAATAAAAATAAAAAATAAGTATACAATACCTACACTAGAGCAAGTTATACACATAATATCAGGTAAAGTCCCTGTTATAATAGAAATTAAGGATGTTGATAATAATTCTTATTTTGAAGATGAATTAGTAAAAATCCTAGATAATTATTCTGGGAGATTTGCCATTCAAAGTACTAATCCATATGTTATTGACTGGTTTTTAAGAAAAAGGAAAAATTATATAGTGGGTGCCGTTGTACTTAATGATTTAAATTATAAAATTTTTAAGAAATATATTAGTAAAGTTGATTTTATTTCAATTAATAAAAAAAGTTTGCCTACAAAGATCAATATCAAAAATAAAGTTTTGCTTGGATGGACTATAGATAGTTTAGATGAATATAAAAAATATATCAAATACTGTGATAATTTGATATGTGAAAAGTTTATATAATATGTTATACTATATAAAAGGAAATGATTTTATGATAAAGAAAAATGAGCGTGGATTATTAGTTGTTATATCTGGACCTAGTGGAGTAGGGAAAAATACAATATGTGATAAGCTAGTAAGTGAACTTGACAATATCTGGTTATCTATATCTATGACATCTAGAGAAAAAAGAGGTAAGGAACAGGATGGTGTTGAGTACTATTTTATAACAAAAGAAGAATTCGAGAAAAAAATAGAAAACGATGAATTCTTAGAATATGCTATAGTACATAGTAATCAATACTATGGTACTCCTAAAGCCCAAATAGAAGAAAAATTAAATCATGGTATAGACGTAATATTAGAAATAGATATACAAGGAGCATTAAAGATAAAGGAAAAAGTGCCTTCAGCTTTGTTTATATTTTTAATGCCACCAGATATGAAAACATTAAAGAAAAGGCTTATAGCTCGTGGCACTGAAACTAAAGAAAAAGTGTTAGAGCGCTTTCACACAGCTTATAATGAAATAAATCAATTTAAAAAATATAATTATGTTGTAGTTAATGATGACTTATGTGAAGCTGTAGAAAAGGTTAAAGCTATTTTGAAAGCTGAAAAATGTAGAGTGGATAGAATTGAGGAAATATATCTTAATACTGAAGAAGAAAAGATACACGAAGACCTTATAGATAAGGAATTCGAGAATGATGAAATGAGGATATAAGATGAGACGTATTAGTATTGATTGGAAAGATTATGAATGTATAGATGCCGGTAATGGTGAAAAATTAGAAAGATGGGGAAGTGTTATACTTAGAAGACCTGATCCACAAGCTATATGGAATGTTAAATATGATAATAATTGGAAAAATATTGATGGACATTATTTTAGAAGTAGCAAAGGTGGCGGGGAATGGAAATTTTTTAATAAACTACCTGAATATTGGACAGTTTCTTATAAGGATTTAACTTTTAAAGTTAGTCCTACTAATTTTAAACATACGGGACTTTTTCCAGAACAAGCTACAAATTGGGACTTTATGATGGATTTAATTAAAAATTCAAAAAGAAAAATTAAAGTATTAAATTTATTCTCATATACTGGGGCAGCTACAATGGCTTGCTCAAAAGCGGGTGCTGATGTAGTACAAGTGGATGCTTCCAAAGGAATGACAGAGTGGGCAAAAGAAAATCAAAAACTATGTCATTTAGAAAATAATTCTATAAGATTCATAGTCGACGATTGTTTAAAATTTGTTGAAAGAGAAGAAAGAAGAGGAAATAAATACGATGCTATTGTAATGGATCCGCCTAGTTATGGTAGAGGTCCTAATAAAGAGATTTGGAAATTTGAAGATAGTATATATACTTTAATAAATGCTTGCATTAAGATTTTAAGTGATAAACCTTTATTTTTCTTAATAAATTCATATACTACCGGCATATCTAGTATAGTTCTTGAAAATATTTTAAAGACCACTATTTTACCACTATATCCTAATGGTAAAGTAGATTCTGGTGAAATAGGACTACCTATTAGAAGGGATAACTTAATACTTCCTTGTGGTATTTATGGTAGGTATATAGGTAATGATTAATATTATTTATGAAGATAATCATCTTTTAGTAGTAGAAAAACCAATTAATATACCTGTTCAAGGAGACAAAACTAATGATTTAGATTTTCTTACTATGTTAAAACAATTCATAAAAAAAAGAGACAATAAACCAGGTAATGTCTATTTAGGCCTTGTTCATAGATTAGATAGACCTGTTGGTGGTATTATGGTATTTGCTAAAACTAGTAAATGTGCTTCAAGGCTTAGTGAACAAATTAGAAATAAAACTTTTAAAAAGACTTATTATGCTGTTATTTATAATAAAATAACTGAAAAAGGTATGCTTGTTGATAAGTTAGTTAAAGATAATAAGAATAACATAGTTAGGGTAAATGAAAATGGAAAAGATGCCTTGCTGAATTATGAACTAGTTGATTTTAAAAATAATTTATCTTTAGTAAAAATTAATTTAATTACAGGAAGATCACATCAAATAAGAGTGCAATTTTCCTCTAGAAATCATCCACTATATGGTGATCAAAAATACAATAAGTATGCTAAACCAGGGCAACAAATTGCGCTATTTTCTAATTTAATTACTTTTGAGCATCCAATAACTAAGAAAAAGCTAACTTTTGAAATTGAATTGCCAAATAGATATCCATTTAACATATTTAGTGTAAAGTAAAACTATTTGTAATAATTTGCATAAAAAACATATATTTTATTAGGTGATATGATGCCTAAGTATAAAATATATGTTTTATTTTTATTTATAGTTTTTGTGTGTACATATAACTTTATAAAAGTGGATGCTACAAAACAGGATTTATATCTACCTTTGTTAGGTAGAGTTATCTATATTGATCCGGGGCATGGTGGATAATTTTATGCACGGTATATTATAAAGTAAAATTCCAAAATATTTTAAGTACTCTATTATTATTTTGATCTTTCTTTCCAATTAAAATTTTTGATATGAGTTCATCAATAATAAATCTATTCAATTTGTTTATATTTGCATATTTTTGTAGTATGTCTTTTTTTTCTGTCTGCTTATTTATGCTTTTTAATTTACCTATTTCATTCTTAATCTCTTCACTTCTTAAATTAAGATTTTGCATTTCTTTTTGATACTCTTCCTTTAGTAATACAAATTCATCAGTAGTTATTATGCCTTCTATTTTATCATTGTATAATGTAGTAAATCTACTTTTTGATTTTTTTAATTCTTTTTCAATAATTTCATTTTCTGATTCTAAAATTTGTACTTCCTTTTTTGAATCCTTAAAGTTCTTTTTTATTAAATAATTTTTCTCTAATTTTTCAACATTAATATATTTTCTAACCATCTTATTTATTTCGTCTAAGACTATTTTTTCAAGAACTTCATATCCGATAAAATCTGTATTGTCACAGTTTATGCCTCCAGTTTTTTTATGATTTCTACAATGCAAGTAGGATTTAATTACAGGGTTTGTTTTTGAGCCACATTTACAATTACTCTTTTGAAAAGTTTTGCCACAAATAGCGCAATAAACTTTCTTGCTAAATATATGTATTTCCCCATTTTTACTTGGTTTAGATCTTGAGATTGGAGTAGTTAAAACATCAACTTTATTTGCAATTAAAGAGCATAATTCACTACTAATTGATAGCGCATGTTCTCTTAGCTTATTGTATTCTTTGGTTATTAATTTGATGTCATTATTTAATAAGCTGTTATTTAAATTTTTTATAAGTACATTTATTTTATTTTTATCTATAGTTGAATTATCTATATTGTTTTTAATAATATTTATAAGTTTGTTAGAATTTGTTTTTATATTGTCTAGGTCTATTTTTTCTTTTCGATCTGTAAATTTTTTTCTAACAATTTTTGAGATATCGGGGTCAACAATTTTATCATGAGCACATGCAATAATACTTTGTTCATTTTTGGGTATTTTTTTAAATCCTTTAATATTATAAGCTATGGTTTCTGTTCTATGCTGTATTAAAAGTCCATCATATGTTTCATCTAATAATATTTTTCTTATTGTATCTGTATTCCAAAACTCGGCTCCGTTTGGCGCTGTGCCAGATACAAATTTTGAACCTTGTAGTTTTTTGTATTTGCTAGGAGTTGGTATGCCTTTTTCGTTTAGATATTTACAAATCTTATAATAACCGTATCCGTTAGCGTACAAATCATAAATTTTTCTAACCACCTTAGCTGCTTTTTCATCTATTACAAGATGATATTTGTCATTTGGATCTTCAATATAACCATATGGCGCAAAAGATCCAGTCCATTGACCTGCGTCATTTTTAGCTCTCAAAGTTTTTTTTGTGTTTATAGATTGTTCTTCGATTTTCCATTCATCAACCATTGCAGTAATTTGACTTGATTTTTTATTACCTCTATTATAAGTATCAATATTATCTACTATACTTAAAAATCTAATATTCCACTCTATAAATTTTTTGTGAAGATACTTTTCTACAAATTCAATACTTCTAGCAAATCTGGCTTGAGTTTTACAAATATAAATATCAGTGTTTCCTAGTTCACAAAACAAAAGTGTTTTGTTCCATTCTTCACGAGAACCATCACTGCCACTTATGTCTTCTTCATAAAAAATTCCTACTACATCAATTTTTTTATCATTGCAATATGATAGTAACATTAATAGCTGATTTAATATACTTTTGCTTACATTTCCTTTTTCTTTATCTAAATCTTCTTGAGACAATCTTACGTATATTATTCCCCTTTTATTAGTTGAATTTATGATTTTCCTTTTTTTAAAACAGTTAGGATTATTTCTTTTAGAAATCTTTAATAAAGATCTTAAATATTCAGTTACATATTGTAGATTATCTTCTTGTAATAAATTTTTTATTGTTTTAAATTCCATTGTTTCTAAATAGTTATTATCTAATACATTAGTTATGGAACTACTTGAATTAATATGTGAACAGCTTTGATCATTCGTCAATGCATTATCCCTCCTACTATTTATATTTTAAATTAAATTATTTTCTGTATTTGAAATAATAACGGCTAATTTTTTATTAAATATTTCAATTAGCTCTTCTAGGTCGTTTGTATCTGAAACTAATTCATTTTGAATAATATAATTAACTTTTTTGGAACGCTTTTCCATTTTTAGATTATCCCCCTTAAATTATAAAATCATAATTAATACTTATAATTTAATTTATGCCGTATTAGCTAAATTGATAACTAACATATTTTTATAAAATTTTAGTAAAAAATATAATATGCATTAAAAATATGATATAATGATAGAGATAGGAGTGGATGTATATTAGGATTAAATAGTAAGTCAAAATGTTTTTGAACTAAAAAAACAATGTTACATTTTATAATAATATTCTATTTATAAAATAAAATATAACAAGTAGTATAGGAGGGAGATATAAGTATGGAATGTTCAAAATGTGGAACTCACAATTCAGAAGGATTTAAATTTTGTGTAAAATGTGGAAATAATTTGGAGGCTGTTAATAACGAATCTATAAAAAGTAATGTGCCGGTGCAAGATAGCGCAACTGAGCATAAGCCAGTAGAAGAGACTAAGCCAAAAGAAAAGAGTTCATTTAATAAAAGTAATTCAAAAACAATAAATAATGTTTCTTTAAACTATTTTAAATATATAACTTCATTTTTGTTAAAGCCTTTTGAGACTTTTAAACAGGAGGAAAATAAGTTATCAGATACTAAAATGTCACTTATTTTAAGTGGAATAGTTGCAGGAGCAATGATGATTATTAATCTTTTAACTTCAATGATATCAGCAATTTTTGTTAAAACTATGGATTATTCTACTTTTAAATATAAAACAAAAATCGATTTTGAAGGATTAAAAAATTTAGACTATGTAAGTTTAATCTTTAAAAAATTATTAATATATGCATGTATAATTGTTGCTATAGCAGCTATATATTATCTTGCGTCATTAGTAGTAAAAAAATCTCTTAATTTCATTAAGACGTTATCAGCATCTGCAAGTGCAATTATGCCTTTTGCAGTTATGGGAATGATAGTATCTCCAATTCTTGGAAAGATATGGACTCCTTTAGCAGTCGTATCAGCAATAATTGGTGTGGTATATTCTATAGCTATATTTGTTACTTTGATAAATGATAGTGTAAAGTTTGATAGAAAAGATTTTGGAATTTATTTCCATTCAGCTTGTATTACTATTTTAGTAACTGCTGGATATTATGCATATATTAATATTATGACAAGTGAAATAACTAGTCAAATAGGTGGTTATTTAGACTTACTTAATTAGGGAGAAATTATGGAAAACAATAATATAAATTTTGATCCGATGACAGGAAAGCCAATTAAAGCATCATCGCATTCAGATAAAGGTGGAAATAAAAAGTTAATAATAATAATAGTTATGGCTATAATAGTGGCTATTATGGGAATTATTTTTATTCCAAAATTATTTAATAATAAAAAAAGCAATAATGCTATAGATTCTCTTAAAGATTCTACATCTTTCTGGGTAGAAAATGATAAGGGGCTATATGCTATATTTGATATTAATGGACGTAAGATTACGGACTTTAAGTATAGATTGACAGATTCAGACTTTTTTAATGGAGTGTCAAGAGTTCAAAATGAAAATGATGAATATGGACTTATTTCTTCATCTGGTAAAATGTTAGTTGATTTTGGAAAATACGAATATATTTCAGATAAAGAAGCGGTATACGTTATGCGTGATAAAGATTATAATAGTTACTTGTATAACAGTGCTGGTAAACTAATAAAAAAGCTAGATGAAGATGAAGAAGTATTATCTTATGTAACTGAGGATACTTTTGCTCTATTAAAATCAAGTACAGAATATAAGGTAATTAATTATAATGGTGAGGAAATAGTATCTATACCTATTCCTAAAAATAGTCGTTCTATTAAAGACCCAGTAGGAACTAGTAAGGATAAATATGTTTCAATATTTTATAATGATAAAAATTATATAATTGATATTTCTAAGAAAAAAATTGTATTAACTCTTCCAGATTCAAGATATTTTTGCGTTAACGATATAAACGAAGAAAATGATAACGAATTTATTTTGAATACTTGTTATTCTGACGTTGAATCATCATATAAATTTGTAAGAGATGGTAAAATAGTTTATACAAAAGAAGAGGGATCAATAGATTTTAAAGGTAATAATGTAGTTTATAATGATGATAACAATTATTTGCTAGATGAAAATGGTAATGAAAAAATAAATGTTAATTTTTCTATAATTTATAAAGATTATAATAATTACATAAGGAAATTGAAGGGCAGCCAAAATGGTGCAGAATTATATGTTAATGGCACATTAAAAGAAAAAATAAGCTGCAATAACATTCAAGGCGGTTATGCTAAGTATGGAGTATATCTTTTAGGAAGTTGTCAGGGATATGGTGATAACGATAAAATATATATAAACTATGATGGCACAAGAATTAATGATAAATCTTATAAAAGAGCATATGAATTTGATAATAACGGATATGCATCAGTTAGTGAAGATGGTAAAAAGTATTATTTGATAAATTTAAAGGGAGAAAAAGTATCAGACTATTATAGTAACAATTCAACTGCAGAAAAAATTTATAATTTAAAAGGAACTGATGATTTGTATTATGGTACAAATGAAGATGGTACAACAACTATCTTTGAGATAAATGGTAAAAAACTTGCTACAGGTAAAAAAAATGATACCATTGTATCTAATGGTGTAGCTTATGCTATTATGGAAAAAGATGGTAAATATACAATTCGTGATTTGAGAAAAGAAAAAGATATTGTCACAGTTGATTCTAAACCTAGCGTATATGGAAGATATTTTACTACATCAAGTAACTCGAAAAAACAATATTATTCTTTTGTTAACGGTAAAATGTTTTATGAAAAATAAGTAACATAATTGCAAAATCGTAAAGTAAAAGTGAATATAAAAAACTATGAAATTATAAGATAAGTGTAGACATGAAAATGCCTACACTTTTTGTTATACATATATAATGATTACTATACTAAAAAGTCTCATTTGAAAAATTGAGACTTTTCTTTTATATAATAGATTGATATAAGATGTGAGTAATTTAAGAATTTATTACTTTTTTCTTCCTAATATTTCATCGACTGAAAAATTCCTATATACTTTTGAGAGTCCGTATAAAAAAGTAGTTGGTATTAAGTTTCTTGCATTTTCATAGTGTGCATATCCAGAAGCACTGGTATTTAAGATTTTGGCAACTTCTTCTTGTGTCAAATTGTTCTGTTTCCTTATGATTCTAAGACTTTTTCCGATTGATTTTAAATCAATATTTAATGGTTTGTATATTTCATTTTCATTTTTTAATCCAAATAAATAGTCTAAGCTTAAATTATATTTGTTAGCATATTTTATTAAATGCTTTAATGGAATTGTGTCTTTTCCTATTTCCCATCCTGAAATTGTAGATGGTGTAACATTGAAAAAATTAGTAAGATCCTTTTGCTTTAGATCTAATGACTCTCTTGAATATCTAAAATTTTTAACAATCATATGACTTCAACCTCTAATATAATTTTTTCAAAAAAATGGGAAAATATACATTTTTTGGAGAAATGTATAAAAAAATGGGGAAATGTACAAAAAGTGTGATATAATTATATAAAATAGAGAGGAGTGAGTAATTAATATGTTTTGCCCTAAATGTGGTAATCACGTTGAAAATGGTACTAAATACTGCAGTAGATGTGGTAATAGTTTATCCGTGAATCCATCATTAGAACAAAACAACGAAATAAATAGTTCGAATCAATATTCACCTCATATAATTCCTAATGTTAATCAAAATGGTGACACGATTGGTAAAATCAATAATAACAAAATGGTATTTATAGGAGTTGGAAGTGGCGTAGGTTTATTAGTAGTTATTGTTTTAATGATTGCATTGTTTGGTGTTGGTGGTAAATCTAACTATTATTTTTCATCTTCTGGAAATTATAATAGTGAAAATGATACCGCAAGCATTGAAAAGAAAGAAGAAAATAATAACAAAAAAGGAAAATACCAAACAGTTATAATTACGGATAATACGTATAATAATGTAAAAGTTAGTAATGAAAGTGATGCTTATAAATTAATTGAAAAAGATTCTGTTTCACAAAAGAATCAATGTCCATCTGAAATTAAAAAAGTAGAAGATGAAATAATAGAGAAATACAATATTACAGCTGTTAATCTATGTGAAATGGATGTAGAATTTGCAAGAGAACTAGAAAACGTATTTGGGGTTATATATAGAGATTATCCGAATGCTAGAGGTCATATTACAAATCTAACTTTAAGAAATACTAATATGTTATCAGAAGGCGGTGTAATTGCAGCATTTATGCCAATATTTAGCTTTGCTACATCTGATTCTACTTCATCATATCCGTGGGTTATAAAAACACAAGTTTTATTGAGTAGTCAGTATTTCTTGAATAAAAGTAAACTTGAAGCAAGTACAAAAGAGGGATCATCATTAGGGCACTTTCCACCAAATTCAACGATATATTCTCCAGTTGCACACGAACTAGGCCATTATTTATCTTTTTTAGCAATGATGAATTATTATCAAATGAACTCAATATTACTAATTAATAATAATAGTATTGATACATTTTACAAATTACAGGTCGATTTTAGTGAAGGAAATTATTCACTATCTATGATTAATGAGGCTTATGAAAACTATAAAAAAGATACTGGTACGACAATGAGTTTAGATGAATGGCGAGGTACTATTTCAAAGTATGCTCTAGCTAAAGATAATAATGGTGAATATATTTATGATGAAACAATTGCTGAAGCATTTCACGATGTGTATTTAAACCATGATAATGCTAAAGACGCAAGTAAGTATATTGTAAAAGTGTTGAAAGAAAAGTTAGGAAGTTAAGGTGATGTTATGAAAAAGAAAATACTAATTGGAACAATTACATTTTTAACATTTACTGTTTCTGTATATACTTTAACAAATAGCTTTAACTTTGATTCTAAAAAACTAACTTTTTCTACTAATAGTAAAAAGGATAACATTGTTAATAGTTTTAAAAGCGAATATAATCTATCAACTTCAATATCTTCCGAGAATGAAGAAACAAAAAAAATAATTATAGAATTATCAAAGAAAACTACTAGTTTGTTGTTGGGTGATGTTAATTCAAAAAATGAAACAAGTGAACATTATTATAATAGACATAAAGAATATCAAAAGCTAGCTGCTTATAATTATTTTCCAAAAGATCCTAATTCTAGCAGTGGTTATGATGAAAGTATAGAAAATTATAGATATGTTATAGCATCAAAATTAGCTATTCCTCAGCTATTTAATTCATTTAACGAATTGGGAGTAATCTATAATACTTACGGAGATATAAGAGTTACGTTAAATGGTAATCTTGCTATAAGTATGGTTTTACTTCCAAAGGTAAAAATAAAAGAGGAAAATAAAGAAAATCCAGAAAAGTATGATTTAAAGGAAGAAAATTTAGTAATATATTATTATTTTATCAAAATAGATGATACTTATAGATTATGTTATTTGTATGGTGAGTATGGAGATGCGGTTCAAGAATACTTTGATGAACTAGAAAGTAGCGAAACAAAAGGCACTAAAGCTATATCATCATCTTATCAATCAAGTTTATCTACTTTGTATAATTTTGATAAGTTAAATTCAATAACTGATGATAAAATAAATCAAATTTACAATCAAAATATAAATAATCTAGTATATTTAAGTAGTTATTATAATACGAGTGTAGTTAATAATGCTAACGGTTTCTTTATTGGTAATGGTATTGTTATTACAACTTGGAACTTTTTAGAAAAAGCATTAATAGATTCCCAATATATTTCGGTGCTAGATAGTAATTCAAATGTGTATGAGATAGATGGAATTATAACTGCCAATCCAGAAACTGACATTGTATTAATAAAGTTAAAAAATAAGACTGAAAGTACTATAGATTTAGCAAGTTCAGAAGAATTAAAAACAGAAGATCCGTTAATAACAATAAGCAGTAAATCAGGTGTTTCTTATATCATACAAAAAGGAATTGTTATTTCTAATGATGGATATATACAAAGTTCAATACCTTTATCAAATAATGATGAGGGGAGTCCATTATTAAATAGTGATGGACAAGTCGTTGGTATGAATACAGCAAAATCAATAAATGCAAGTATTTCAATGGCGGTAAATTCAGAAGTGTTAAAAGAAGCAAAAGAAAAATTTGATAACATTGATTTTGATTCTATTCAAACAATATCATTTGAAAAATTAAAAGAAGATTATTATTATTTAAAATATAATAATGAAAATATAATAAATGATATACCAAAAAAAATATGGAATAAATATTCAAAAATTGGTGATATAGAAAATAATATAAAATTAGAATTAGTAAAGGCAAATTACGATAATGGAGTTGTCAGTTTAAGGTATAAAAACAAAATATCAGATTATATTAGCAGTATGCAACTGGCTGCTTCGTATAAAGAACAATTAGTTAAAAATGGATACAAAGAAGTATTTAATAGTGATTCAAAATGTATTTATCAAAGCGAAAAGTATCGAATAGTTATAATGGATGAATTTGATTATTTAATTGTAGTGATGGTGAAATTATGAGAGAAAAATTATTTGACATTTATAAGAAATATAAAATTGCAATAATTATAGCTTTAGCGATAGTGTTAGTTGGAATTTTATGTTTAACAATATTTAGCATATTAAAATCAAATTCAAAAATTATTACTTTAGATGAAAAAAATTATAATTTAAAATATGATAATAGCTGGAAAGTAAAAGAAAAAAGAGATAATTATATTATTTTAAGTCATAAATCCAGTAAAAGTTTGTTAAAAGTAGAAATTATTGATCTCAATGAAGAGTATAAATATGCCAACATTGATGGTTTGATAGATGAAATTGTTTACAATATCAGTGAGCAAAATGGAACTTATAAATTAATTTCAAAACAAAAAGATGTTTTTACTAAATATGAATTTGAAGGTTATAAGTTGCTATATGAAAGTGATACAGAACAAGTCATGATTATAGCCTTTAAAAAGAGCGATAAATTAGTAGTTGCAAGCTATGAAGCAAAAAATAAATATTTTGATATACTTTTAGATAGTGTTCAAAATATAGTCTATAATTTTAATATTGTAGATGAGTCTTTTAAACTAAAGAATAGTATAAAAATTGAAACTTCTAAGATGAATTATTCTGAATCGGAAGATTTTGATAAAATACTTAAAAGTAATAAAAAGTATGAAATAGGATCTAATAATTATAAAGTTGTTTATGAAGTGCCTTCTTTATTTGAACTCAGTTCTTTTGATACGACTTCAAACTATTTTAATTTAAAAAACTATGATAAAGCTCAAGTAACAATAAACGTCAATATTTATAATAAAAATGTTTATGAATATTTAGACAAGGATAATTTCAGTAATGTATATAAGAACTATAAGTTATATAGAGAAGATAAGAATATATCTGACTTTGAAGAATACATTTCAGAATTAGATAGTAAATATTCTGATAGTTATATATATAAAAATTCATATAAGACAAATGCAACAAAATATAATGATAAACTTGAAGCTGTGTCATATAAAAGAACTGACGAAAATGTAGAGTTAATATATTCGCTAAATAGAAATCATATATTGATAATTACTATAAAATCTAAAGGAACTCCTATTACAAAAAAACTATTAGATTCTATAAAAATAAAATCGATATTAAATTATTCAAGTTATACAAAAAATAAAGTTGATAATGGTTATAGAACATTTGAGCTTCAAAAATATATAGGATATGAAAAAAACAAAGTTAATAATATAATTATAAAATTACCAGAGAGTTATAAAGAAATAGATAAAAAAAATAATTTATATAATGAAAGGTATTTTGGATTAAATTATGATGAAGATAAAGGTTTATATGATTATATAATCCATTATGAGTTGGGCGTTACTAATGATATTGCGAAAAATGTCGAATCATTAAATATGATGTTTAAAAAGGCTTATGGTGAATGTAATTATTATCAAGTAGTTGGTAATATAACAATTAATGATAAACAATTTATTGAATATGTTGGAGGATACACTGATTTAGGAGGAATACCATTTACAAATATCAATAGATATAAATATTATGTAAATCATAAAGTATTATTTTATAAATTAAGTGACGAAAGTTATTTAATAATTGAAATACAAGGAAACGGTAAAGAAATTAGTGATGATATAGTAAATCAAGCAACTAATTTTGAAGTAAAAGAAAAAAATATAAATTAAAGAAAGAAGGAAAGAAAAATGAATTGTAAAAAATGTGGTTTTCAATTAACAGAAAGCGATCAATTTTGTAAAAACTGTGGAGCACCAGTTAACAATATAAGTGCTCAAAATACAAGTGCAACGTTGGGTAGTCAAAATATGCAAGGTTATTCACAACCAGGGGTAATAAATCAATCAAATGTTCAACCTTCTACTCAATATGGTCAACAAAGCTGGACAAATGGCTATAATTTACAGTCAACAGCCCAAATACAAAAAAATAGCAATACAAAATTTATTATAATAGGAATTGTAGTTGTATTAGCTATTGTAGGTATCGTTGTAGCTATTAGCGCATTTAGTGGTAATAAATCAAATAATTCAGGAATCAATAATGGTGGTTCTTCAGCAGCCAATTCAAGTTATACAGTTAAGTTTAATGGATTTACATTTAAAATTCCAACAAATTTAGTGTATGAAGAAGAAGAAGATTGTATTGCTTTAGGAGATGAAGAAGGTACATGGACGGCATATATTGAAGTAATTGAAGGATCTTATAGTCAAATGTTATCTAAAAAGAGTCAACTTCAAAGTGTATATCAATCAAAGGGATACACTTCCAGTGCAGCAGTAGAAAAAACTATTGGTGGAATGCCATTCATTACTTTAGAAATATCAAAAAGTGGTACAAATGCTTTACTAGGATTAGCTAAAGCAAATTCAATGAATATATTCGGAATAACAGCTTATAACGTAGAGAATGAATACGATTATAAATTATTAGAAAAAGTTTCAAGTATATTAAAAAGCGCAGAATATACTGGTACCACAAATAACATGAGTATATTTGAGAAAGTTGATATGAATAGAATTGCAGAATTAGCCAAATAATTTAAAGAGGAATTGGTTTATATGAAAGTAAATAGAGTATTTTGTTATTCACAAGAAGCTGCAAAGAAAAGTGGAAATAAATTACCAATTTTAGAATTGATAATGACAATAATAATTGGCGGGAGTATTTTAGTAATACTAATAGTTACTACAAATTTCACTATTTCAATTTTAGCGCTAATTTTATGGACGCTTTTAATAATTTATTATAGTGCTAATATATCTGATGGATTAAGAAATAAGCTTATTGGATATGCTACTGATACAGAAGGTAGAATATTTAAAGTTAAAGCTATGAACAATGGTCAAGGTTTATATTTTGGAGGAACTGCTGCAGGTGGAATGATTGATCAACTTGTTGGCGATGATTCAGGTTTATATGAAAGCGTAGGAAGTATTGTAGGAGCCACTGCACAATTATATTCAATAAATAGATCTGCAAAGTATATGAGTAATCCTGAAATAGTTGCAAAAATGGTAGAATCAGCACCAAATGTTACTGGTGCTGAAATCACAGAGATTTTAAAGGTTTATTCAGTAAAGAATAGAAGAGAATATATAAAAGTTAATTGTGATTATAAAATTCTAAGAAAAAATAAAATAAAATATAAAAAGAACTTAATAATTAAAAAAACATTTAATATGTTTGATGATTTGGTTAATATGCTGAACACACATAGATAATATAAAAAATAGAGGTGATAAAAATGTTTTGTACAAAATGTGGAGCACAAAATAATAATGGTGAAAGATTCTGCAATAAGTGTGGATCTTTACTTCAAAATGCCCAATATTCACAACAAGCTGTTAATGGCCAAAATTCACAATATTCTAGTGGAGGATTAGCACCAGATTATATTAATAAAGCAGTTAATCCTAATATGACCAAGTGGGCGATTTTATCGATTGCAATAGCATCAGTTGGAATAGTTTGGTATTGGTTTATAGGCCTATCAGTTTATATAGCTGTTTTTCTATCTGCAGCAGGATTTAGTTTTGCGCAAAAGGGTGAAATGTCTAATAAAAAACTTTCAACAATAGGAAAAGTGTTAAATGGAATATTGGCAGGAATGGCTATTGTAATGTTAGTATTAAATATAATTAATAATTTATCAAAATAAAAAAATACATCCCAAGTTGGATGTGTTTTTTTATTTTAGCTTTTGTGCATAAAAGTATCCAGCACATGGTGGTAAAGACCCAGGAACTATATATAAGAATTTATATGAAAAAGATATCAATTTAGAAATATGTTTAAAATTGGAAAAAGTTTTAGAAAAATCAGGAGCTATTGTTTATTTAACTAGATATGGTGATTATGATTTAGCTAATCCAAAAATTAGGAAAAGAAAAAAAAGTGATTTGAATAATAGAGCAAAAATAATTAATAATTCAGATGCAGATTTGTACATATCAATACATTTAAATTCAATAGCTTCCTCTACTTGGAGTGGTGCTCAGGTGTTTTATGATGATGTAAATAGTAAAAATTATGATTTAGCCAAGCTTATGCAAGAACAACTGAGTACAGATTTGAAAACGAAAAGGGAAGTAAAAGAAATAAAAACTATGCTTATGAATAGAAAAATAAAAATACCTGGAATACTTATAGAAGCTGGCTTCTTGTCTAATCCTAGCGACAGATATTTGCTTCAACAAGATGAATATCAATATAAGCTTGTTAATTCAATAAGTAAAGCAGTTATAAATTATTTAAATTAAGGGGGAAATATGAAAAAAATACTTTTACTTATACTAATTCTATTTCCAGGTGTAATATATGGCGTAGAGACGAGTGCAAGATCAGCCATATTAATGGATATGGATTCAAATAGAATTTTATATGAAAAGAATATAAATGAGCAAAGAAGTGTAGCAAGTATTTCAAAAATAATGACTATATAATGATTAACAGTAAATATATTAGAAATATAAACAATATTTGTACAAGTAAATATACTGTTTTGTATAATGCTACTTTATATATTGTATGTTAAATAAATGAATTGGCACATGTTGTCAATTTTTTACTTTTGTGGTATACCACGTACCAATTAAGGAGAAAATTTGAATGCACCAAGTAAAAAGAAATAATACTGACTATTTGGATTTTGTAGAATCAAAATTTAGTGAATGTTTTTCAAAAAAAGGATATTTTCAAGAGAACCCAGTTGAAATAACTTCTCAAGTAGATCCTACAATTGATTTTATTGGATCTAAAATTTCACCATTAAAAAAATATATAATTAGTGATAATATTCCAGAACAAGGTATTTATTTAATACAAAATAGCATGAAGTTAAAATCATTACAATATTTAAAAACAGATATTCCACAAAAATTTGGAAGTTATTATAAGTGTATGGGAACATTAACAAAACCGAAATTAGAACAAGTAGTATATGATACTTTCGATTATTTAACAAATCCTGATTATTTAAATATTCCATTGGATGATATACATATTAAAATATGCTCTAGTGATGAAGATTTACTTAATGCAATTCAGTATGTTGATAAAGGAATAAAAAGGGAAATTGATACAGTTGATTTAAAACATTACAGACATAAATATGGTATGGATAATTTAAATATAACTGGTAGGGACTTTAATATAGGAATAAGAAAAAAATGAACAGAAGAGTTCTTTAATTGTGCCACATTTGTTTTAATGGAAAATCAGGATAAACCTATTGCAATTGATATGGGGTTGGGTAATAGTTCTTTAGCAATGTGTAAATTTGGATTAAATTCTACAGTTGAGAGTTCTAGAATGGCTGATATAATTCAAATTGATAGCGTGGAAAAATCAAAATTTACTGATGCATTAATAGCGGTTTCGGTTTTATTAAAAGAAAATATTTTAGAACATCCTCCGAAACATTTTAGAAAAAAATTTAGACAATATTTAAACGCACTTATGTATTGGAATCAACAATATAAATTTACTAGTGAAGAATTAGTTGAAATAATAATTAAATTTCTAAATGTGGAATATAAAAGTGATTTTGAAGAAAAACACGAATCATGGATAAAAGTTTTAAAAAGATAAAAAGGTGGTTTAATGAGTGATTTTTTAAATAATGAAAGTGTGAAAAAAGCATTTGTTGACTATGATTTTGTAATTCCAGGTGGTGAAAGTATTAATCAATTAAACTCTAGATATATTAAAGGTTTGGATATAATAAGAGATAATTATAATTACGATAAAGTTGCAATTATTTCTCACGGTGCTGCGATAAGCAATATAAAATCAAAAATATCTGGTGAAAAATATGAAGATATTGATTATTGTATTATAAAATATTATAATAATAAATATACAATAGTTGAATCTGGAAAATATATTTAAAGGAGAAGGAGAGTGATTTCATGTATTTGTTTTTAGCAAGCAATATTGGAGGAGTAAAAAAAGAAAATGGTAATAAAATTCCAATCAAATTTTTTGAAAATAACGATTTTTTAAAAAATTTAAAAAAAATTATAAAAAATAACAAAAAATTTATTTTGGTAGCAAGTGATCCGGATAATTACGAAAGAAATGATTTGTTTTTACAAATGGATATTGAAGCATTAAAACTAAGTGGTTTAATATTTGAAGAATATCTTGTATTAGATGGACGAGCTAAAGAAAATATTACTAGCATTTTGGAGGATTGCGATTTAATTTTTCTATGTGGAGGTAACACATTGATTCAAAATAAATTCTTTAATAGTATTAATTTAAAGAAATATTTAAAAGATGTTGATTCGGTCATTGTTGGAATAAGTGCAGGTTCGATAAATTCAGCTGGTGATGTATACAATAGTCCTGAAAGTGACGAAGACTTAAATAATTCTCCTTATTTAAAAGGATTAGGATTAACAACAATTAATATTGAACCGCATTTTATATTAGAAAATCTAAATGATGATTATAACAAAAAGTTACAAAGAAATGCAATAATAAAGGAATCATATAATAGAACGATAATTGCTTTAACTGATGGTGCATACATTTTGCAAACAAATAATGAATGTAAATTGTACGGAGAGAGCTATAAAATAAAAAATGGAATAATCGATAAAATTTGTGATAACGATGAATGTGTAATTTTAAATGATAGTTTGTAAAGTAAAAATTTAAGAAATAATTTGTATGTAATTATTTCTTTTTTTGTGTAATAAGATTAATTGGTGATATAAATGATTGATACTGAACTTGCTATAATTTTAAATGAGTACTTATATAAGAGAAAATTAATTAATTTTGATTTATATAATGATGCTTTAAAAAAATTAGGAGTTGATAGTTGATGGACTTATGTAAAATCAGAAATGAAATATCAAGAGGAGAAAGTATATATAACATACCACTTAGAGTAACTTTTTATGCAAGGGTATCTACTGATAAAGATGAACAACTTAATTCTCTAGACAATCAGATTTTATATTTTAAAAACTTTATAATGGAAAACTCAAATTGGAAATATGTTCCAGGATATATAGATGAGGGAATTAGTGGAACTAGTGTTAAAAATAGAACTAACTTTTTAAAAATGATTCACGATGCAAAAAAAGGAAAATTTGATTTGATTCTAACAAAAGAAATATCTAGATTTTCAAGAAATACAGTAGATAGTATTAAATATACTCAGGAACTTCTAGCTAGTGATGTTGGGGTATTATTTTTATCAGATAATATTAATACAATATTACCTGATTCAGAGCTAAGACTTACTATAATGTCTTCAATTGCTCAAGAAGAGGTTAGAAAACTATCTGAAAGAGTTAGATTTGGCATGAAAAGATCTAGAGAAAAAGGACATGTTCTAGGCAATAATGTTATTACAGGTTTTACAAAAGAAAAAGGTAAATTAAAGATAGATGAAAAAGAAGCAAAAATGATTAGAAGAATTTATTCGTTGTACGCTAGTGGAGAGTACGGCCTATCAAAAATATCTAAAATATTATATGAAGAAGGGTATAAAACTAAAAAAGGTGACTATATCCATATAACAACTTTAAGAAGAATGATTACTAATCCTAAATATAAAGGATTTTATTGTACAAATACTGTTATGACAAAAGATTATCGAAATAAAAAACAAATTAGATTACCAATGGATGAATGGATCATAGAAGATAGTAAAGGTGAAATACCTGTAATAGTGTCAGAAGAACTTTGGGATAAAGCAAACAAATTATTAAAAATAAAAAAAGTAAATTATTTAAAAAATGTAGCAGAACCAAGAGTATTTTCAAAAAGATATCCTTATAGTGGTAATATTTATTGCGAACATCATAACTCTAAATATAAAAGAGTTAATAATAATGGAAATAGTTATTGGATTTGTAATGAATATGCAACGCATGGTGATAAAACTTGTAAAAGCCCAAAATTATATGAAAAAGAGCTAGATAAAATCTTTAAAAATGTATATAGTTATTTAATTAATAATTTTGATGAAATAAAAGGTAAATTAATAAATATATATAAAAATTCTACCTTTAATGCATGTAATGAAATAGAAAAATTAAAAAAGGAAATCAATAATTTAAATTATAAGAAAGAAAGCTTGCTCGAATTGTACATAGAAAAAGTTATAAAAAAAAGTGAATTTGAAACTAGAAATAATAAATACAATAATGAAATAGAAAATATAAAAAAAGAAAAAAAAGAATTAGAAAAAAAAGATATTAATGCAACACTTAAACAAATAAAAAAATTGGAACTAGGTGATTTTATTAATGAAAATTTTGAAAAATTATCAAAACTTTTAATTGACAAGATAGTAGTTAAAAAATCAGCCGATAAAACGAGAGTAATCCTTAATATATACATAAACTTATTTAATATAACGTATATATGGGATTACAATAATTTTGAAAAAATTTCGTCACTTTGTAGTCACAATGAAAATAATGACTGCAATAATAGCGATAGAGTCTGGAAAACTTGATGATGAAGTGATAGTTGGTAATGAAATAGAAAAATCATATGGATCAGGTATTTATATAAAACAAGGAGAGGTATTAACTCTAAGAGATTTAGTTTATGGACTTATGCTTAGAAGTGGTAATGATGCCGCTCTAGCTATAGCAAACTATGTTGGAGGTGATATACCAGCATTTGTTAATTTAATGAATGAAAAAGCCCATAAAATAGGTATGACTCGTACTATTTTTAATAATCCCAGTGGATTAGATCAAGAAAAAGGAAATTATTCTACAGCATATGACATGGCTTTGCTTACAAGTTATGCTATGAAAAATGACGAATATAAAAAAATAACTTCTACAAAAAAATATACATTGAAAACTAATAAAAATACTTATGTATGGATAAATAAAAATAAGCTTCTTAGACTATATAAATATACAACTGGTGGAAAGACTGGCTTTACTGAAATAGCAAAAAGAACTCTTGTTTCAACTGCTTCAAAAGATGATATAAATCTAGTAGTAGTAACATTAAATGATGGAAATGATTGGCAAGATCATCAAAATCTTTTTGAGTATGGATTTAAAAATTATACAAATATAAAAATTTTGAAAAAAGGAAAAATAAATATATATAATGAAAAATATTATAATGATTATGAACTATATATAAAAAATGATTATAGTTATTTAATTAACAATGGAGAAGTAGATAGTCTTACTATTAAATATGATATAGAAAAAGTTAGAAACATAAAAGATGATACTAAAATAGGAATAGTGAATGTATATTTAGGTGATAAAAAAATATATAAAGAAGATATTTTTGTTAAAGGAAAAGCTAACAAGACTAAAAAATCAACAAGCAAAATAAAAGAGTGGTTTAGTAATTTATGGTAAATATTTTATGGGGAATATTAGTTGTAACTGGTATAGTTTTTGCTTTTTTTACAAACAATTTAAAATTAATTAATGAAACTATTATAGATAGTACAAAGATAAGCTTAGATATGTTACTTAAAATATTTCCAGTAGTAGCGCTTTGGATGGGATTAATGAAAATAGCAGAAAAATCTAAATTATTAGAGAAATTATCTTTTAAATTATATCCTATTTTAACAAAATTATTTCCAGAAATACCTAGAGGAGATGAATCTTTAAGTCTTATTGCTAGCAATATGATTGCTAATATTTTTGGACTTGGTAGTGCTGCAACTCCTTTTGGATTAAAAGCTATGTCTTCTCTTCAAAAACTAAATAAAAATAAAAAAGTAGCTTCAAGATCAATGATAACATTTTTAGTTATAAACACTAGTGGTCTTACAATAATTCCAACGACTATAATATCACTTAGAATGATGTATGGCAGCTTAAATCCTACTGCAATAGTTTTTGCTTGTATAATTAGTACTGCTTGTTCTACAATAGGTGGTATTATAGTGGATAGAATTTTAGCGAGGAGGTATAAAAATTAATTATTTATCAAATCTAATTATACCTTTTTTAGTGTTAGTTATTATAATTTATGGATATATAAAAAAGGTAGACATATATGATACCTTTATAGAAGGTGTTAAAGAGAGCTTTTCTATGATTGGTAATTTATTTCCTACTTTTCTTGCTATGATATTGGCTGTAAATTTGTTTATAAATAGTGGAGTGCTTAATTATGTATTATCTTTATTATCACCAATATTTAGTCGTCTAAATGTTCCAATAGAAGTTTTGCCTCTTGCAATTATAAGACCAATTTCTGGAAGTGCATCTTTAGCATATTTAAATAATATATATGCTAAATTTGGTCCAGATAGCTTTATAGGATTTTTAGGATCTGTTATGCAAGGGTGCACTGATACTACCTTTTATGTTATAAGTTTATATTTCGGAAGTATAGGGATTAAAAAAATTAGGTATAGTATGTTTGCTGGACTGATGGCCGATTTGATAGGCATAATAGCGAGCATTATAATTGTTAATATGATATTTTAGATTGATAAAAGTGTATAAATAAGCTATAATATATTTGGTGATTTTATGAGATTACAAAAAATTATAGCTTCTAAAGGATATGCATCTAGAAGAAAAGCAGAGGAATTAATACAATCTGGAAAAGTCAAAGTAAACGGCTCAGTAATTAGAGAAATGGGATATCAAGCTAACTTTGATGATTTTATTGAAGTAGAGGGAAATCCTTTAGATGAAATTGAAGATAAAGTATATTTTTTATTAAATAAACCAAGAGGAGTAGTCTCTACTGTAAAAGATGATAAAGGCAGAAAAACAGTAGTAGATTTAATAAAAACTGATAAAAGAATATATCCAGTAGGAAGATTAGATTATGACACTACAGGATTAATAATATTAACTAATGATGGAAATTTAACAAATTATTTAACTCATCCTAAAAATAATATAGAAAAAGTATATGTAGCTAAATTACATGGATTAATTACCAAAGATAACTTAAAAAAATTATGTAATGGTGTTGTTATCGATGGCAAAAAAACTGGTAAAGCTAAGGCAAAAATATTAAAGTTGGACAAAAAAAACAATTCTAGCATAGTAGAATTAATAATCCACGAAGGTAAAAATCATCAAGTTAAAAAGATGTTTAATGCTATAGGATTTGATGTTTTAAAGCTAAAAAGAGAAAGCGTTGCATTTTTAACTCTTGACGGTGTAAAATCTGGAGAATATAGGCCTCTTAGTATAAAAGAAGTAAAAAAACTTTATGGAGAAAAATAAAAAATATTCGAACTTGAATATTTTTTTATAAATAATTGATTTATTAATAGTTATTCACTGACATTACGAGATTGTCCATCATTAGTCTTAGAATTTTTAGTATCGTCATCTACCTTGCTGATGGCATCAACAGGACATCCCTCTTTAGCATCCAATGCGTCATCTATTAATTCTTCTTTAATTTCAGAATCTATAGCTTTAGCAAGCCCGTCGTCATCTATTTCAAATACCTCTGGTGCTACTGCTTGACAAGCACCACAACCAATACAAACATCTTTATCAACTTTTAATTTCATATATATCCTCCCTAATAAATTATAAATAAATCATATTAAAAAATCAAGGAAAATATTTAAATATTTAAAAAAGTATGATATATTATTATTAGGGTGATAGTATGGCTAGTAGGATGGACAGATATCATAAAGATAGTAATGCGCCTCAAGGTCGCAGTATAAAAAATAAAAGTCTATATAAACAAATAGAAGATTTAGATAGTTATACTAATATAGAAGGTGTAGCCACTATAGAAAAGACTAATGAGATTGATTTATCAAAAGTTAAAGAAATGCTAAAGAATAGAGAAAATTATAAAAAACAAAGGCAATATATAAATTTGATGGGTAAAGAAGAAAAAAGAGAAGAGAAAAAAGAGATACCTATTGAAGAAGAGAAGAATTATGATGTTAAAGACTTACTATCTAAGATAAAGCCCAATGAAGAAAATGATAATAGGAGTTTAAGAAAAGAGCAATATGAAGCTTTAAAAAAATATAATGCTAAAAATAGACGAGATAATGATAATAAGGATTCAGATGATTTAAAAGAATTACTTAACACTTTAGTTAATGATGATGATTTAAATGCTTTAGCCGATACAAATGATGTAGGACTTTTAGATGAATTAAAATCTAATACTATGGTTGGCGACGCTTCATCAATAAAGAAAATATTAGATGAAGAAAAGCAAAATATAAAAAATGAAAATACAATGGAACTTGATAAATCATTTTATACATCTAGTTTTGGATTTACAGCAACTGATTTTGAAGAATTAAAAAATATTAATCATAAAATTAAGAAAGATAATAAATTTATAATAGTTTTACTTGTAGTTTTGATTTTACTAATAGTATCAGGACTGGTATTTTTTCTAATAATAAAATAGGCAATCTAAGATTTACCTATTTTTATTTTTAAGCATATAATTATGGTTAATAGTGAAACGATAATAGAAATGGAAACATACGCATATTTTAGTATAAAATTATTTAAATATATATCATAACGAGATAATAAGTTCACCATAACTAGTACTACAGCGCAGCATAATAAACCTAAGTTTTTAAGACTAATTTTAATTTTTTTACTAAAATTTTTGATACATACAGAGCAAAAATATAATGCTAATATATTATAAATAAATGAATCGAATATCCACTGAATAACCAATATACTTTCTATTCTAGAAGATGTTCCTATAAAATATATGTGCTTTAATACATGAAATTCTGGATATTCATATAGTGAAGTAAGTTCATATCCAAATGTAGAAATAGTCGCAAATATTACAAAAAATAAAGTTATTGTAGATAATAAGTAAGAAAGCGTTATAGCTTTTTTAATTTTAGGATTTTCTATATCTTTTTTTGGTATGATAGTTAAAATAAACATAGGGCTTATATTTAAAGCATAAAAACAATTAATTGATTTAACTAAATTTTTACCAGAAAATTGAAAAAATGGTTTTAAGTTAGATATTTCAAACGATGGAATAAGCATAAATAGAGAAATTATAAACAAAATAATTCCTATGTAAAAAAGTACTGAACTAGTACGTGCTATGACTACTATACCTTTATAAAGAATATATGCCATAGCAATCATAAACATAATAGATATTATCATTATAGGAGTGTTATTTAAAAATTGACCATGTATAAAATTATTTAAATTTATATAGTTTATTATGCAATATACAAAAACTATTATAAATAGAAATATAAGCACAACTTTGCTTGATATATTTCCAAATAAAGAATTTATTTTTTCTGTGATATTAAAGTCTGGCTTATAATTTGAAATGTAATTTACAGCAAGTATGAATATAAAACCTACTATTAGACTTAAAAGTGGCACAATCCAGCTATCTTGTTTAACTAGTCTAATTAAACTATTAAATGTTAAACCTATGAAGAAAGCCCTTGTCGAAAAGTAATTTAATACACCAATTTCTAAATTGCTTATTTTTTTATTCATGATTTTCCTCCAGACTTTTTTGTGAAGATCCCTTACTTTTTAGTACTATGTCAGTTTTGATTTCAACGTTTATATTTTTAAGTTCTTCATTCCAGTTATCTTTTATTGAATTATAATATTTTGGATGATCTTGGTATAATTTAAGACCAAATCCGAAAATATCGCTTTCATTTTCTTGTGCAACACTAAGTCCTTCTTTTATATAGTGCTTAACTTCTTTATTTAATTTTTTATTAAGTTCACTAAGTTCCTTATCACTATTTAAATCTATATCGCAATTCACTTCGACTATTTTAGCTTCTCCCTTTGCATTTATTTTTATAACAGGTTTATTATTTTCAAGTGAAACTTTTACATCAGAAGAAAACTTTGTAGTATTTATTACTACATATCCATTATTATATTTAACTTTTACATACATTTCAGCAATTTTGTTATTTATTACATTTATTCCAACGCTTTCAGTTTTACTGGTGAAATCTATTAGTTTGTCACCTTTAAAGATTCCGATAGTATCAAGCTTAATATAGGATTTAGGTTCACTAGTTTCTACGTTTTTATTAGATGAGCCTTTTTTCTCATCACCTATTATTTTTATAGAATTCATTACAGGTTCTATACCAGATCTTTCAAGATTTGATAATAATTCGTTAAAGTTAATGTTAGAAACTAAACCCTGTAATTCTGTAGTTGATAGTAAATTATCAGTTATATTTTGTGATGGAAAATCTGATAGTGGAGTTATTATTTTTAACGTATCTTTTGCTTTACAGTCTCTTGTAATAGTAACATAAAAATTTTTTTTCGAAGTAGACTCTCTTAAGAAAATATCAATTACAGGTTTTATTCCTTCACGTGCTATATCTTCTGATATTATTAATACAGAAAAGTGGCCTAAGTATAATTCCTTTGGACTTATTAAACCGATATCTTTAAATGCAGCAAAAATAGTATCTCCAGTACCACTATAAACAACAATTTTAGCTTTGCTAGATTCAGCATCACTACCATTTTTAGGGGAATTTGATATTAAGACACTAACTTCATATTTATCATCGCTCTTGTCAATAGCAACTCCAGTTACTATTGAATAATTATTAAGTTCTTTATAATCCCAGCACCCTGATAATGCTAATATAATAAGTATACTAATTATTATTTTCTTCATTTGTATCCCTCATTCTAGTAATATTATTTGTTAAAAACTCCGGTCTAGTTTTCAGCTTTTTTCTAGATAGTCTAATTATGTTATCTTTAAGTGAATTGATTTTAAGAGGACTTATTGGCGTTAGATAATCAATGCCTAAACTTTCCATACTAGCAAGCTTAGCGATGAATACTATAAATGCTACTACAACACCAATAAGGCCTAATATAGTAGCTGCTATTAAAAATATTATTCTCCATTCTCTTAGGGCATCAACTACATCTATATCATAGAAAACAAGTTCTGAAATTGACGTAGTTGCCACTATTATTATTACAATAGGAGAAACTATACCTGCAGCTACAGCTGCATCTCCTAAAATAAGTGCTCCAACTATATTCATAGCGCTACCAGAAAAGCTTGGTGCGTGAATGTCTGCTTCTCTTAGCATCTCAAATGTAACTACAAATAGAAGCACTTCAATGAATGTTGGAAATGGTACTCCGTCCCTTTGTATTGCAAGAGATATTAGCAATTGGTCCGGTATGACTTCGTGATTGAAGGTCATAAGTGCGACGTATAAGGCAGGTGTTACTAAAGCTAGAAAAAAGCATATTAATCTTAATATTCTACTAAATGTTGAATTAAAAGGTTTTTCATAATAATCTTGTGGAGAATGAAAAAAATCACTCAAAACAGCGGGTAGTATTAATACAAATGGTGTATTTTCAACTAAAATTATTATTTTTCCATTTAAAAGTGATGTACAGGCTAAATCTGGTCTTTCTGTACTGATCATTTTTGGAAATAGAGATTTTTGCTTCTTTTCTAATAACTCTCTTATGTAGCCACTATCTATAATCCCATCGATATTTATTTTTTTTAGTTCTTTTATTACTTGCTCAACATGTTTATTATTAGCTATATCTTTTATAAATGCTACTGTGACTTTTGTTTTAGTTCTAGTACCTACTTTTGTATCCTTAAACCATAGATTTGGATCTTTAATCCTTTTCCTAATTAGTCCTAAGTTTTTATTGTGATTTTCTGTGAAACTGTCTTTTGGCCCTCGTATTATAGGTTCGCTAGATGCTTCGCTTACACCTCTATCTAGAGTATCTTTAGTTTCGACTACGATAGCCTTTTTAGAACCATCTATAAGAATAACAGTATAGCCACTTGATAAATAATAAAATAAATCATCATAATTTTCACAAAAATTCATATTACTATTAAAGATACTATTTTTAACTAAATTATAAAATGAATCAAATAATTTTTTCTTATCAAGATTAACAATGGATTTATTTAAAAAATCGCTAATTTTGTCATCACTACATACACTTTCAAGAAAAATATATCCTATTTTATTGCTTCCTTTTTCTATTATTCTGGTTACGATGTCACTGCTATTGCCATTCATTTTACTAACTTTATCTAATATTTTATCTACTGAGGTATCTAGTTCCATAAAATCACCCATATTTATTATTTACTATAATGAAAAAAATATTATTTTTCTTTACTTTAAATTAAAACTATAATATAATAATTAACTAGGTGATATCATGGTACCTGCTTTAAAAATAGAAAATTTAAGTTATAAAAATATATTGAATAATCTTTCACTTGAATTAGATGAAAAAAAGTTTTATATACTAACTGGACCTAACGGGAGTGGAAAAACGACTTTAGTTATGTCAATTGCAGGATTTACTAAATATAGTGGTAATATCTCTATATTGGGTAATTTTTCTTGTAAAGATAATATAGTATCTTTAAGAAAAGATATGAGCATTTTAACTGATATCAGTGATTTGTTAGATGGAACAGCTCTATTTAATATAATATATCCATTAATTAATTTAGGCTACGAAGAAAATATAGCTAAAAAAGAAACTTATACTCTTGCTAAAAAATTAAATATAGAATATCTTTTGACTAGAAATGTCGGGGACTTATCTATAAAAGAAAAAAAGTTAGTCCAGGTAGCATCTACTATAATTAGTGCACCAAAACTTATAATAATAGATGATACACTAGATGACTTAACAGATTATTATAAGAATATAGTTTTAAGCTATTTAAAGAAACTTAAAAAATGTACTATATTACTTGTAACAAATAATGAAAAATTATTTCAGTATGCTGATAAAATCATAATAATGAAAAACGGCAAGATAAGTGAAAATGATACTTTGGAAAACTTATTGACAAATGAAAGAATATTTTCTCAATCTTATATTAAAACTCCTTTTTTAGCAGATTTGTCACATAAGCTTAGGTCTTATGACCTATTAGATGAAGATATAATGGACATTGATGAGATGGTGAATAAGTTATGGGAATAAAGTTTGTTAATGTAAGTTATGAAACACTAAAAGATTTAAATTTAAGTTTTGACGGTACTGGTATAACTTCAATAGTATCAAAAAATGACATTGAAATAAAAACAATATTTGATTTAATATATGCTTTAAAAATTCCAGAGAATGGTGAAATTAAGCTTGGAAGAACTAGTATAAGTAAAGAAATAAAGCCTAAAAGTATTATTAACTTAAGAAAAAATATATCATACTTGTCAGACTGTGCACATCTATTTAATATTAGTATTATGGAAGATTTAAAAGTTATTAGTAAAAAAAGCAGTCCCAAAAAACTTGATGAAATGTTAAAGCTTTTTAACCTGGAAAAAGATATACTAAAAAAGAATTATGCAGATTTAAGTAAGAGTGAAAAGAAAAAGATACTATTAATATCTTTATTATTAAAAGATTCAAAATATATTTTACTTATTAATCCAACTAATGATCTTGATTATAAATCATCTCAGGCATTAATTAAAGTTTTAAAGAGTTTAAAAAGAGAGGATAAGACTATTATTTTAAGTTCTAACGATCCTGACTTTTTACTTCAAGTAAGCGACGATGTAATCCTATTTGAGAATGGAAAAGTTTTAAGTTATGGAAATAAGTATGAAATTTTAAGCAGTAAGGTGCTAAGCAGGTTTGAGTTTAATAATCCAGAGATATTAAACTTTAGAAGTAAAGTAGAAGAGATTAAAAATAGAAAGTTAAATTATAGAGATAATATATTAGATTTAATAAAGGATATTTATAGAGATGTTAAATGAATTATTTAAAAAAATTACAGCTTTTTCAAGGCTTGTATCAATTGTTTTAATATCTCTTACTTTACTTTTAGCAAAATCAATATATCTCATTATCTTTATTACTATATTGCTAATAATAGATATACTTTTAACAAATATAGATATAAAATATTATTTTAGATTCTTAAAAAATATACTTATATGGCTAGCTTTTATACTACTTATTTATATACTTATGCTTGGTATGAGTTTTAAAACAGTTGTTTTTATTTATAAGCTTATACTAATACTACTTTTTATTCAATCATTTTTATTAAAAACTAATTTTGACAAATTAAATTATGCTATTTATAAAATATTAAGACCATTAGAATTTTTAAAAGTAAATGTAAATAGTCTTTCATATAATATCGCTTTATATATCGAGTTGATTAAGATTATTGATAAAAATGGTAATGAAATAAAAAAATCACTACAGTTTTATGGGTTAAGAAGCAGTGGTGTAAAGCATTTTATAATTCCTGTTATAATGAAAAGCTTAAACGACGTAAATGATTTTGAAAATAATATAAAATTGAAAATGTATGAAAGAAAGGTAGAAAATCAAAATTGGGGTTCAAATATTATTATGATAATATTTGCCATGATTTTTATGATTGCTATTTTTAAGGAAGTGATATTGTGAGATATTTTATGTGTTTTTCTTATGACGGCTCTAAATATAATGGATATCAAAAGCAGCCCAGAAAAAAAACAGTACAAGGTGAGCTTGAAAAAGCATTAACAAAAATCAATTCAGAAAAAAAGGTTAGTGTAGTTGCTTCTGGCAGAACTGATGCAGGAGTTCATGCTTATAATCAAAGAGCTCATTTTGATCTTGATAAAGAAATCAACTGTACTAGACTTAGACAGTCTTTGAATGGCTTGATACCAGATGATATATATGTAAAAAGTATATGTGAGGTAAGTGATGAGTTTCATGCCAGATTTGATGTAAAAGCAAAAGAATATATATATAAAATAAATATGGGATCATATAATCCAATAGAAAAAGATTACGTATTTCAATATGGTAAGAGATTAGATATAGCAGAGATGGAGCGAGCACTTAAATATATCGAAGGTACACACGATTTTAGGTCGTTTGTAAAAATAGATGAAGAAAAAGATAATTATACGAGAACAATAGTTCAAACATCACTTATAAGAGATCCCAAAAATGTAAATTACATAACAATATCATTACTTGGCACTGGCTTTATGCGATATATGGTAAGAAATATTGTAGGACTTTTAATTGAAATAGGTGAAGGAAAATACAAAAGTGAAGATGTAATTTCGGTATTAGAAGCTAAAGACAGAAGACAAGCTGGTATATGTGCACCAGCATGTGGACTTTATTTAAATGATGTTTATTATTAAGAGAAGAAGTTATAACTTCTTTTTTTAAATCTTAAGTTTTACTTGCTTTTTTTTTAGTATTAGATTATAATTATTCTAGAATAATAAGAGGGTGAATATCATGGATAGTGTAAAAGTATATTTAGAGAATGGTCAAGAAAAAGAAGTAAATGGAATATATTACATTTTTAATTCTAAATATTATTTTATGTATACAGAAAAAGAAATAGATGAAAATGGGTATGTAGTTTTGCACTTAGCCCAAATCGGGAAAGAAGTAAAAAGTACCCCATCTGGTAATCAAGAAACTGGATTTTTAATAGGATTAGAAATCGCAGATCCAGAAGAGTGGAAATTAGTTCAAGGTTCTATAACAAAAATAGTTGATGATAAAAGGAATGGAACAGCAAGTCCAGAAATACAATATTTACCAATTAATATGCTTTCTAATTTAAAGATAGTAAGTAAGAAAACATTTAGATTGATGCAATCAGTAATGCTTGAATCATTTAAGATTGATGTATCTAATACACAGCCTTTAGTTCAACAAGCACCATTATCTATAGAAGTTACGGATTCTGAAGAGGTGACACAAGCTCCAGTTCAACCAGTAAATCCATTTGCCTCAGTGACACCAGTAGTACCTGAAGTATCAGAACCACTTCAAGAGAACAAACCAGAGGAAGTACCAGTAGCGCAACCGAATACGGAAAGTATAGCTCCAGCTAGTGCTAACCTAGCAAACCCAATTGTAGTGCCATTTGCCCCAGTGACACCAGTAGTACCTGAGGTATCAGCGCCACTTCAAGAAAGTAAACCGGAGGAAGTACCGGTAGCGCAACCAAATATGGAAAGTATAGCTCCAGCTAGTGTTACACCAGTGACACCAGTAGACCCATTTGGAGATTCTCAAGTCTCTAGCGCTACAATACCTAGTGAAGATAGTAATATTATAATTGATTATAGAGCTAAATTTTTCGAAGAACAAGAAAAGAATAAACAATTGCAAGCTACTATAGATGAATTAAACAGTAAAATAAGTAATATTAAAAATATAATAGGATAGAATATGATGAAAATATTCTATTTTTTTTGAATATAATTAATAGAGGGACGATATGAAAAACTTTATTAAATACTATTATAATTTATTAATAAGTGATTTTAGAAAAATAGAGGACTATTTTATTTTTGATATAAGTGGAATAAAGTATAAATTTTTACCATTTTATGGTGATTTTGATAAGCTTTATAAAAATTATGTAACACTAAATAGAAGTAATAGATATTGTCACGAAATTATTTTAAACAAAGATAATCAGTTTATAACAATTTATGATTCCGTTCCTTATCTTTTAATAAGATATAATAAGAGTATTAATAGTAAACTAAAAATAGAAGATATTACTAATTATGATACTATTATATATGGCGAATTTGAATTAAATTGGAAAAAATTATGGGAAGAAAAAATTGACTATTATGAATATCAAATAAGTCAATTAGGTTTTAAATATCCGATGATAAGGAGTAGTTTTAGTTATTATATTGGGCTTAGTGAAACGGCTATTTCTTTACTTAATTATGTAAATACTAAAAATATTAGAGGATATATATCTCATAATAGAATAAAATATAATGAAAATATAAATGACTTTTTAGATCCTACTAATATAATCATAGATAGCAGAATTAGAGATATTGGTGAATTTATAAAGCTAAACTATATAAACCAAAACATTAAAATAGATGAAGTTTTTAAGATATTAAGTGATATAAATATTACATATGATGAGAGCCTTTTATTATTATCAAGACTTATTTATCCGTCATATTATTTTGATACATATGATAAAATAATTCAAGGAAAAGTTAGGGAAGAAAAAATAGAAGTATATATAAGAAAAAATGCTTACTATGAAGCATTTATTAAGCAAATATATAAGTATTTATATAATCGTTTTAGAATAATTGAGGTTGAATGGTTGATGAATTAAATTATTTGAACCTCTTTTACTGATGGAACTTCATCAATAATAGTAGCTTCAATTCCGTCTTTTAATGTAAAATCAAGCATCTCACAATTTACACATGCACCCATCATTTTAATATAAACAATATTATCTTCATATTTGACGAATTCTATATTACCACCTTCACTTATCAAAAAAGGCCTTAATTTATCAATAATTTCTTTTATTTTTTGTTCTTCTAATTCTTGTTTTTTCAATTTAATCACCTATGCCGTATTATATAATAACTAGTTAAGATTGTAAAGCCTTTTTTTATAAGAAAAAATGTGTTATAATATGTCCAGGTGGTAGTATGTCAAAAATTAAGAAAGGAAGAATAGTTAGAGGAACTATAACCGGTATAGAACCATATGGCGTATTTGTATCATGCGATGATTATTATACTGGACTAATACATATATCTGAGATATCTTATGGTTATGTAAAAAATATAACCGATTTTGTACAAATAGGGGATTTAATATATGTAGAAATACTAGATGTAGACGAAGAGTTAGGGCACTTAAAACTTAGTATAAAAAATATTGACTATAAAAAGAAAGTAGCTGTAAAAAGGAAAAAAATAAAAGAGACTTCATTAGGATTTAAGACTTTAGAATACAAATTGCCTATATGGATAAAGGAGTCTTTAGATAAAATTAATGCTAAATAAAAAAAATGTATCAAATTTGTTGACAAATTATATATTCATATGTTATAATTTCATTTGTCAAGCACAATTTGGAGAAATACCCAAGTCTGGTTGAAGGGACCGGTCTTGAAAACCGGGAGGCCGGCGACGGCGCGGGGGTTCGAATCCCTCTTTCTCCGCCACTTGTTTGTATTATATCGCGGGATGGAGCAGCTTGGTAGCTCGCTGGGCTCATAACCCAGAGGTCGTTGGTTCAAATCCATCTCCCGCAACCATTGGTTCCGTGGTGTAGCGGTTATCACGTCTGCCTGTCACGCAGAAGATCGCGAGTTCGATTCTCGTCGGAACCGCCATTTTTTTTGGCTCCATAGCTCAGTCGGTAGAGCAGAGGACTGAAAATCCTTGTGTCGCTGGTTCAATTCCCGCTGGAGCCACCATTTTGTATATTAAAATTTTATATATAGTTTTTGAATATTAGTATTGATTTATTATAAAATTTGCGATATACTCAAATAGTCTTGATTGACACCGTTTGGTGCTGCCTAAGTGGCGGAATAGGTAGACGCACAGGACTTAAAATCCTGCGAGTGTTAAAGCTCGTGCCGGTTCAAGTCCGGCCTTGGGCACCAATTTAAAAATAACTAGGGAAACCTAGTTTTTTTTGTGTATTGTTTTACTATCTTTTATAATCGTGATATAATTTTTTTGTGATTTATATGAAGAAGAAACAAGAAAGTATTTATAATTTATTTTGGATATTTATAGTTGCTTCCGTATGTGGTTGGTTTATCGAAGGAATATGGACTTTGTTAAAAAGAGGAGTATTAATAAATCATTCTGCTGTTGTTTTAGGCCCTTTTAATATGGCCTATGGTATAAGTGCTTGTTTTTTAAGTGCAGTATTATATAAATATCGTGATGATAAATTGTGGAAAATTTTTATTGTTGGTTTTATCGGAGGCTCTATAATTGAATATGTTATGAGTTTAGGAATGGAGATACTTTTAGGTTTTACAGCTTGGGATTATTCTCGTAAATTTTTAAATATAAATGGTCGTATATGTTTTGCTTATTCAATCTTTTGGGGATTATTATCTATATTGTGGATTAAATTTATTTATCCCT
>USDJ01000002.1 GCA_900553395.1 uncultured Mycoplasmatota bacterium
CCATAGGACTGTTTGGCATAGAATTTTGCCAATATTTCTTACTATCTGCAGATTTTGTATATCCTGATGTCTTTAAATTTAAAAATACCTGATACATAGAATTTTTAGGATCATATACTCTAATTGAATATTGGTCTTTACTTCCTGCTGTAATGACTTTCCATCCCTTTGGTTTCTTAAGAGTAATATCACCATTACTAAAATCTTCAAATTCTATTTGACTTGCCTCTGATTTAACTATTTTAATATTTTTATCTGGATTGTATAGTATTCCTTTACCTTTACTACCACCCTTAGTAAGTAAAATAGTTCCTCCAATAACAACAAGTGCAACGACACCAACTATAATAAGATTTCTTTTTGAAATATTTAAGTTTCCAATTCTCATAATATAGTATTTTCCTCCTTCATTATTATTATAAAGAAAAAAAAGGAATACAACAATATTCTTACCATTAAAAACATTGATTTTAATGGTAAAATGTTTATTATACCTTAAATTTATAGTATAATAAAGCTCAAGGAATGGTGTTTTATGAATTTTAAAGATGTTTTAAACAAATATTTACAAGAATTAAATTGTTCCCAAAAAAGATTATCACAAGTATCTTGCCTATCCGAAACAGTCATTAGTAGATACAGAAGTGGTAAAAGAACCCCTAAAAAAAATAGTGAACAAATGAAAAAGTTAACTATAGCTCTTTTCAATATTGCACAAGAAAATAGTGAAAACAAATATTCCCTTAATAAAATAGTAAGCGATTTGGATTCTACTTTACCAAGTGATAATTTTAACTATACTACATTTAGTAATAATTTAAATACCTTAATAACTTCGCTTGACATAAATACTAATGAAATGGCAAAGTATATTGTATTTGATGCATCACATATTTCAAGAATAAGATATGGCAAAGCTAGACCTTCTAATCCAATAGATTTTTCAAACAAAGTATGTTCTTATATCTTTACAAAATATAAGAACCCAGAAGATATAAATAATTTATCTACAATTATTAGATGCAAGAGAAGTGAACTTTCAGAAAATAAATTTTCGAATACTTTGTTTTCTTGGCTAACATGTGAAACAGCGCCAGTTAAAAGTCAAATATCTAATTTTTTATACCATCTTGACTCGTTTGATTTAGATGATTATATAAAAGTGATACAGTTTAATGAATTAAAGATTCCAAATATTCCATTTTACAAAGCAAAAACGAGACGTTATTATGGTATAGAGGAAATGAAACAAGGAGAATTAAACTTCTTTAAAGGTACTATCTTATCTAAATCAAAAGATGATATATTTATGTGCAGTGATATGCCTATGGAAGATATGGCTGAAGATATAGAGTTTGGCAAAAAATGGATGTTTGCAATTGCTATGTGTTTAAAAAAAGGACATCACTTAAATATAATTCACAACGTAGATAGGCCTTTTAATGAAATGATGCTAGGACTTGAAAGTTGGATCCCAATTTATATGACAGGTCAAATATCCCCTTACTATTTAAAAGATTTAAAAAATAATGTATATAACCATTTCAACTATGTTTCAGGAACTGTTGCCTTAGTTGGAGAATGCGTTAAAGGTTACCATAATAAAGGCATGTATTATTTAACAACTAATAAAAATGAAATTAAATACTATAAAGAAAAAAGTGATTTACTTCTTAAAAAAGCAAAACCACTTATGAAAATTTATAGAGAAAATAATATAAAAGAATATGAGTTATTTTTAAAAAAAGATAAAAATATATTATGCGATAGAATTCGATACCTTTCATCACTACCAATATTTACAATTTCAGATGAATTACTGATTAAAATTCTAAAAAGGAATAAGCTAACAAAATCAATTATTGATAAAATAATTAAATATAAAAATGAAGAATTAAAATATATGAATAATATTTTAAAAAAGAACAAAATAAACGATTATATTTATATAATTAGAGAAAATGAGTTTAAAAATGATACTCCATCACTTTCATTAAACAATTTATTTTTTAACAAAAAAATAAATTACACTTATAAAGAGTATATGGAACATTTGAAACAAACTAATGAATACGCAACAAAAGTAAATAATTATGAAATAAATTATGTAGATAACAAGACATTTAAAAATATAACTATAACATTTATTAAAAATCATTATGTAATTATTTCAAAAAGTTCTAATCCAACTATACATTTTGTTATTGAACATCCTAAATTAGTTGAAGCTATTGAAAACTTTAATCCCCTTGTAAAGGAATAGCAACTGTAAAAAAATAATATTTTAAATGTCTAAGGCTATTAATGTAGTTAAGACATTTTTTATTGAATAAATATTGTCTTATCTATTAAACAAGTCTAATAGATTTTTTCAGTAATTTAATAAATCTCATTTATTTTATTTCTTTAAAGTGATACATTGTAATACCAAGAAGAGTTATTAAATTATTAAGTTTATACAACTATCATATAAAAATTATCTTTTTTTTCAGGAAATATAAATTTTAAAGATCAACTTTGTTTTTATAATATCTTTTTCTTTACTTAATATATTAAACAAAAGGGATATCTTAGCGTCATAATACGCCAAGCACAATCCTAGCTAAAGAACATGAAAATAACGTTCTATCTCTATTTACTCAGTAGAAACAAAACAATTACAACTATTTACCCTATTTCTAAAATATCTTCTCCATTATTGAAATAGAAATATGCTAGAGGTATACAAAAAAATATATAAAAAGAAAACAAATTTTAAAATTTGCTTCTTTATTAATTATCTTCTAATATTATCTGACCATCTTTTAGTAGTATATTTGGAAAACTTGCATCAGTAAGCATTATATTTCTAACTGGGGCTTGAGGATTTACTATTTCAACAGTTTCTGTTGATGAAGTCATAATAATGGATTTTACAGTATCATCAAACGTATGTCCCCCATCACTTGTAATCTGCTTATAATATATTTCCGTACTTCCTGATGGTGCAAATGGGACATTATTAAATACTGCATTTCCATCAGTATCAGTTATTGCCTCATTTCCAGTTACAGTACCTGTACTATCTGTTCTTACAAATTTTGCTCCTACAATTTGAACACCAGTAACTTTATCTCCTGTATCAGTTACATGAAGTATTAAAACACCTTTTGCACTTATAGTAAAAGCATAATCATTTGTACCTTCTATTATGGTTACTTGCTTTGGATTTAAAGTAGATGCATCATAACCTCCTACTACTGCTGTTGCATTATATACTCCATTAACTAATTCAATACTTCCTTTACCATTAGTTATTGAGATTGTATGTCTTGCCATATTATCATTTTCCCTCCTTTAATTTTGATTTTTGGATTATATTTATCCATTAGTATAATTGTAACAAGCTGTTTTTTACTATTCGAATTATTATTACTAATATCTATACAATAAACTTCATTCTTTCTAGCTATTAAAGGTATTTTTGTAATCGATAAATTAGAATATATGATTAATTTATATACTTCGTTATTACATATTGGTATTTTTATTTTTCCAAAATAATCAGTTTTTCCGTTAAAAACAATTTTATTACATCTATTTATCAATTCAACTTTTAAATTGATTAAGTTTATATTATCATTACTACAAAGTTTAATATAAATATAATCATTTTTCATATCTCACCTCATTACAATATATTTTATGAATCTTTTTATTTTCTTGTAAATACATTATTCTTCAACGCTCCAAACAATTAGGGTAGAATAATCTTCATCTTCTAATAAATCTTTACTAGGCTTTAGAAACAATCCTTTATCTGTGGAAAATGTAACATTACTAACATTTACATTTCCACCACTATCACTTGATTCATATATTAACTTCTTATTTGTTTTTAAAGATATTTCTTCGTTATTAAATTTCTTAAAAAATAATGAATCAATTAGCACTTTACCGTTTTTTTCTATCATTGGGTTTATGTAGTTTATATACAATTTCCAATTAGTGCTATTTAGTCTGCTATCAACTACGGTTACTACTGTTTTATCTTTTTTGGGTAAAATAATTGGACTCTTTGAAGATGGTACCATACTAAGAGGAATATTTTCAGTTACTTTTAATAAAGTTAATTCCCCTATAAAAGGTACAGTTATTTTTCTCTCAGTAAAACAACTATTTAAACAAGAAGTTATTTTAACTCTTGTGTTATCAAGAATAGAAGAATCCAAACTTGCTTCGAATAACCCATTTTCATCTGCCGATACTGTTATACTTTTATTATCGTATTCTATTTTAACATTTGCATATGGTATAGTATGCCCTGATAAAGCATCTGCAGAACTTGTAATCGGATGAATATTTATTTTATGCAATCCTATTGTTAATATTTTTTTATCTTGAAATGAAAAACTATTTATGTCCGATATTGAATTCTGCTCAGTATCAGTAAAATTATGGGATGAAATAATAGTATTATCTTTATTTAGTATTCCCGTTATTTCCGCTAAATTATTTTCATTATGCCAATAAAAGGCTGGTGGATCATCAAGACCGCAAGCAGAAGTATAATCAAGAGCATATATCCACATATTTATTCTAGTAAATTTAAATGAAAAATTAACAGGATTGTTCGTATAAACTATATTTGCATTTTTAGTATAAATATTTACATATTTAGGATTATCTAGTATAAACTTTTGATTTGTTCCTTTAAAATATATATTATAATTATCCGATGGTGTAGTCATATATGTATTTAATATTGAAACACTTGCACCTTCTTTAATTACAAAATCTCCAAATACATTCCACATTGGAACTCTTTGATGACTTTTTTCTATAAATGTAAAATTAGACATTTCTTCAATCATAACATTTCTAGCACCATGCGTCGTTGTTTTAGCAAAACCATTTCCTGTTGTCAAAAGAAATTCGGCTCCATGACCCACCAGCAAATCAAGCCTATTTGTTCCATTCATAAATTCTTTATTAGTTGTAATATTTACTCTACTATTAGGCATAATTTTAACCGAAGACGGGATTACATCATTTAAGAAAATAACTGGATGTGTGTTTGAACTACTTGTTATTGTAGTAGTACCATCTATTATAATTCTATTTGAATCACAAGCTCTTTGAGCCAAAATTCCATTAGTATCCTTCACTTCTATAACAGAATCGATGATTTTAGTACTTCCATAATAATTACTTGAAAGTTCTATCCCACTAAAACTTATATTATTGTACTCTACTACTACATTAGAATAATTTGGATGAGATGGAACATAAACTACCCCATAGCCATGCGAAGATACTATATTCATATTTTTTAGTACAACTCTTTTATTAGTTGTATTCACCTTTATAACTTCTTCTTCTAAACTCAAATTATTTGTATAAGTGTATTTTACATTGCTGTAAGTTCCATCAATCGTTACTTCACTTTTATTACTATTTATGGTAAAACCACTTGCTGCAGTAATATCATTTCCTAAATAAACATAGTTGTAATTATTGTTTTCACTCAATACTTGTTTTAATTCATCATTATTTATAACAACAACTGTATTATCATCTATTACTTGAATAATTATCACCTTCCTTTATAATAACTTATGTTAAAAATTAAAATCAAGATAATTAAAAAGAATAGAATTTTTCTATTCTTAATGTATTTTAGTAACATTTAACATCGCATTTGTGCTTCCATTGAATTTTATATTAATGTTTTTAGATGACTTAGCATTTAACGTTATAAGATCATTGGGTTGTAATGAACAAATAGTTGATCCACTTATACTATTAATCATTTGTGCACTAAATTCACTTGTGGCACTCGTTGCTGGTTGTAATATATTGTTTGCCCTAACAGACATAGTTATAGAACATTCTTCATCTGTTGCTCCACTCAATAAATATGATACTAAATAAACTCCATTTTCCTTTATCTTAATAGAATTATCATCTGGATATTCTGTAAGAAATGAAACTCCTTTTTCAGGTAGTGGTATTATTATATCTAACCCTTGTGTTAATGCAAGCTGTGTATCAGTCATTGAGTATCTAATTCCATAGGCAGAGACAAACTCTGTTCCTGGAGGCCCTGCAGGTCCTTGTGGCCCCCTTTCTCCAGTTTCTCCTTTTGGAATTGAAAAAGCTAAATGATGTACCCAATTTTCAAAAGTATCCATAACTGTAGCTGGCTCGCCTGGTTCTAAAGTTTCTGTTTCATCTATAGCAATATGTTCTGTTCTACCTATTTCTCCCGGCAATCCCTTGGGTCCAATATCTCCTTTGTCACCTTTTTCGCCCTTTGGTATCTTAAAGTCTAAAACTACATCTACTGGAGTTCCAGCATTTATAACTTCAGCTTCTTGATTCGGTTCTATTGTTTCTACGTTTCCAATTTGAATAGTAGATGGCCCTTGATCGCCCTTTTCACCTTTTATTCCTTGTGGACCTATATCACCTTTTTCACCCTTTGGGCCTGGTATTCCTTGCGGACCATTTTTTCCTTCCTTACCTTGTTCACCTCTAGGGATTTGAAAATTCAAAATAACATCTTTACTCGTTCCAACATTTTCTACTTTAGCGTTTTCAAATGGCTCTACCGTCTCTGTAATTCCAATATCAATACTAGAAGGCCCTGGTATTCCTCTTTCTCCCTTGGGACCAACTAAACCTTGCTCACCACGAGGGCCAGCTTCTCCTTTTGGCCCAGTCGGACCTTGAATATAACAGAATTTATATTTTTTTCTTTCTTCTTCAATTCTTTTTCTTATTCGTTCATAATCACTACAATTATTCATTATACATCCTCCTTTAATTTTTTTCAGAAATAATTCTCATATTTCAATCCTCTATCTTAATTTATGAAAATATTTTTAAAATGTATAATAAATATGTAATAAAATATCAAAATCAAAAAGATTATCTATTCTTACAAAAAGATAATCTTTCAAACATTTTGTTATAATTTATTTGATTATTTTGAACTGACTATTTTGTATCATCAAAAATTACTACTATCCATAACAATGTTTAAATTTACATTCTTAACCATTTATAGTCTGTGAACAATTATAAACAATGTATTTCATCTATGAATTCTTCTACCCTATGTCAATATTAATTATAAATTAATCAAATATTAGAAGTAATTAACATATACTTCTTGCTCTTGTTTTTCATCATTATAAGTTTTTAGGATTAAGTTTTTTAATCATTTGTATGATTTTCAACATATTACACTAAAAACCTGATATAAATAATATTGGATTTATTTTATTAAGAAACTATTTTTATTTTTTCATTCTAAATCTTCCACAATATGTTTTTCTACAAGATATATTTCAAGAAAATTACCATTAGCAATTCCAAAACTTTTTACTCGACTAATTAGTTGTTCCCTCATTTGTTATTTATATATCACTTGTAAGTTTATCCCACTCTTTAGTTTTAGAGTCAGCTAAAGCTTCTAATTCCTCTATTTCTTTTTTTATAAGTGTTGATTTATTTATATCCATATATACATCTTCATTCAATAATTCATTCTTTAATTGTTGAACTTTACTTTCTAATTTTTCTATTTCTCTTTCTAAAGACTTTATCTTTTTGTTTAAGTTAAAATCAATTACCTTCTTAACTTTTTTCTTTACTTCTTTTCCAGATTCACTAGTATCTTCTTTTTTCTTTTGTTCTAAATATTCTTTATAGCCATAGTTATAAAGTGTGCTGCTACATTTTTCAAGGACTAATAATTTATTACATATATTATTAGTTAGATATCTATCGTGACTTACCATGATAATAGTGCCTTTATATTCTTTTAAAAGTTTCTCTATTCTTTCTTTACTGATAAGATCTAAATGATTTGTAGGTTCATCTAATATAAGTAAATTAGGTCTACTATTTAATATTTTACATAAACTAACTCTAACTTTTTCTCCTCCAGATAAATCTTTAATTTTTTTAAAAACTTCATCTTTACTAAATTCAAATGCACCAAGTAAATTTCTAATTTCATTAGGGGTCATATATGGAAACGATTCATCTATTTCATCATAAACTGTATGTTCAAAGTTTAAATTTTCAAATTGTTGTGAAAAGTATCCGATAGTTACTCTATCACCAAATGCATATTTGCCACCCAATGGGTCTATAGCTCCAACTATAGTTTTAACAAAAGTACTTTTTCCTATACCATTATTACCAATTATACCTAACTTATCTCCTCTTTCTATAGATAAGTTTATTTTGGTTAATACCCTATCATAACCTATAGATAAATTCTTTACCTTTAAAATGTCTCTATAGCATCTTTCTTCAGGGCTAAAATTTATACTAAATGTTTTTGTATTTGAAGATGTTGGTTTACCTATAATAGTCATTCTCTCTATTTGCTTTAACTTTGACATAGCCATTTTAGCTTTTGTTGGCTTATATCTAAATTTATCAGCTATATCTTGTAACCTTTTTATCTCCTTTTGTTGAAACTCATAGTCTTTAAGCCATTTTATATAATCTTCTTCTTTCTTTTTTACATAATAAGAATAATTACCCTCATATCTTTTAAGTATACCAAATTCAATATCATAAATAACGTTACAAACATTATCTAAAAACATTCTATCATGACTTACTACTATTATAGCCTTTTTGTAATTTTTTAAATATTCCTCTAACCATTCAATACTACTCATATCTAAATGATTTGTAGGTTCATCTAATATAAGTAAATCTGGACTAGATAAAATCAGATGAACAAGAGATAATTTAGTTAATTGACCTCCTGAAAATTCTCTTAATTTCTTAGTTTTATCTGATTCATTAAATCCAAACTTTTTTAAAGCAACTTCTATTTCTTTTTTATATTTATATCCACCATTATGTTCATATAGCGCTAACAATTCATCATATTTATTAATAGTATTAGCATCATAATTAATACTAAGCTTTTTTTCTAATTTATCAATTGATAATTCTAGCTTTATTAAATCACTATACGCACTACTAATATAATCAATCATTTTTAAATTAGGATCATCTATATTATTTTGTCTTACATATCCTATTTTAAAATTATTTGAACTTTCTATCTTCAATTCGTCATAACCATTTTCAAGTTCATATTCACCAGTTATTGCTTTAAGAAGTGTCGTTTTGCCCGCACCATTTCTACCTACTAAGCCAATATGCTCGTTATTCTTAATGCAAAAATTTATATCTTCAAGTATAGTATTACCATCTAGTGTAACACTACCATTACTAATTTTATAATACACGGTATCACCTACTACATTTTATCATAAATTTTCTAAAGAGTCATTTAAATTATCTTAAATCGTGTTATAATATATTTAATGCAAATTAGGAGTATGATGTATGAAAGAAAAAATAAAAAACTATATAAAAAACGATCACAGCTTTGATAAATTAGCAATGTTTGGAATATTTTCTTTAATAATTGTAATAACAGGGGTATTTGGGTTCGTTTACGAATTTATATTCTATTATTTTAATAGTGGTATGAAAGAATTTTTTTGGAGAGGTGGCAACTTCTTACCTTGGATAAATATATATGCAACAGGATCAATTATGATATATATTTTATCTTATAGATATAGAAAAAATCCTCTAAAGGTATTTTTAATAGCTTTTATATCAACAGGTATACTAGAACTCATCTCAGGATATGCCATGTACGTTATAAATGATGGTGTTAGATGTTGGGATTATAACAATGAAATATTAAACTTTGGAAATATTGGTGGATTTGTTTGTCTTAGAAGTGTATTATTTTTTGGTATATCAGCACTTTTACTCATGTACGTAATAGTTCCATTATGTTTTAATTTAGCAAATAAAATGAATAAAAAAGTATTTTTAATAATAAGCTTTACATTATGTTCAATAGTTCTTATAGATGAATTTTACAATTTAATATTTGCCAGACTATTTAATTTAAAAAGAGCATCAACAATATATAAAAAATTAGGATTTCATTATGTATATTTTAAATAAAAAAGAATCCATTGAAGTAAACTATTTAGATTACTTCATATGGATTCTTTTTTAATTTATAGATTTTTCATTTACATATAATTTATATCCATTAAAATTAATATTACTATTACTTGAATCACCATTTATAGTTCCTTCATAGTAAGAATTCTCTTTTAAATTCATAGAAAGTGTTGAAATAGAATCTATTACTATATTACCTATTGCATTTTGGTTTGTCATATTAAGAGTAACTTCCCCACCATTAGATCCCGAATTTCCCCAAGAATCTTCTTTAACTCTTAAAAAATACCTGTTTCTTCATTATTAATAATAGTATTATTTGTTACATAAAGTGTATCTCCTTTATTAGTAACTATCTTGCTATTAGTAGATGTAAATGATGCAGTACCTAGTAAAGCATCGCCACTCATTGATTGATATAAGAAAATATTTTTATATGTTGTTGATTGTCCATTTAATTTATTATTTGTATCAGTTAAAGTACAGTTATTGATTGTAACTGAATTTTTTCCTTCGATGACAATACCCTATGATGCTTCTGATGTTAGTGTTGCATCATTTACTGTAACATCTGCAGTAGAATAAATAGTGGGAGATCCTTGACCTTTCGTTTTATATGTACCACAAGATACAGTAACTACTCCACCACCACGATCTGTTCTAATAGCGGCACTTGATGTTCCTGATGTTTCAATATCTAAATTATAAGCGTTCATAATTCCACCTGAATTATCTGCGTTAGTAATTATTTTAGAATCGCTAATAGTAGTAGTTGTTCCATCACCACTTGAACTATCATTAGATAAAGAGCCACCATAACTAAATACACCATTTGCACCTGCAGCTGACGTAATTACAGTAATATTTTTTAAAGTTAAATTAGCTCCACTTTTAGCAAGGACTGCTGAGTTCATACCATAAAAACTAGTATTATCACCACCAGATGATGATCCTATTTTATTTACTGCAACATTAGAGATACTAACATCAATATCTCCATTTACTAAAATTGTAGTCTCATCTTCTTTAGTAGATTCAAATTTTCCTTCGCTAATTTCAGTATCTTCAGTAATTTCATTTTGAGATGAATAGTCTACCTTAAAGTTATTTTGCATATTATTTTTGACATCATCTTTATTATTTAAAAGATAATCCCTTGTAACTTTAAAACTTAAATAAGTTAACCCTGAAGTTAAAATTATAATTGATAAAATATTAATCATTACTTTATCTTTATTAACAAATGTCTCTTTAAATGTCTTTTTATTAAAATTAGACATAATTAAGTACATTACTATACTAGATATTACTAATCCTTCTAGTGCAAATAATATATAATATATTAAAGAAGTACTATAACTACCACTCATTACAAATGGTTCACCTTTAGCAAAGTCATTACCTGGCATTTCATTTGGTGTACTATTATCACCATCTGGCTTTTCTGGAGGTTCTTCCATATTAGAATCTCCTTCTGGTTTTTCCGGTAGCTCTTTCATATTAGAATTATCGTCTGGTTTTTCTTCTTTCGAATCATTATTTTGTGATGGCTCGTTTAAATCACTAGGAAGTTTATCTTTAAAAGTTTCAGAATCATTTACATTTGATATTTTATTTTTACTAGAAGAATGTTCTTTAGCACAGTTCATAGTAAAAATCACTAAACCACACATGAATATTAAAACTATAATCATAATAATATTTTTTAAACTTCTCTTAATATTATCTACCAATCTTTCCATACATCTTATATAACTATTTTATTAAATAAACATTAAATATATTATACTATAAAACTTTTAATTCATAAATAAAAATTAATTATCTTTAGCGCTAATATTATAATTACTAGGCCCTTCTATAGAATGCCCATCTAAATTGAATCTAGATCCGTGGCAAGGACAGTCCCAGGTTTTTTCTACTTCATTAAATATTAGTTTACATCCCATATGTGGACAAGTTGTATATACTGTATGAGTACCATTTTCATCAGTGTAAGTAGCTACTTCCTTACTATTAATAATAGAATATTTAATTTTTGAATTATATGTACTATTAGCTTTTATAATGCTAGATAAATTACCAGTAATATTTGTAATAACATTAAGATTTAAACTTCTTTTAGGACTAAACAATTTTATATACTTATTGCTTCTCCCTAAAATTAAATCCGAAATTATTTTTCCAGATAAAATTCCATTAGTCATTCCCCAAGTGTTAAATCCAGTCGCTATTATCATGTTTTTTTTGATATATCCTACATATGGCATATAATCATTAGTAATAATATCTTTATTACTCCACAAATACTTTGGCTTTAAATTAAGATTATTTAAATCTGAAATTAAATTATCAAATTTATTTTTATAATCAAGAGTTTTATTTAACACATGGCTACCATTTAAATAGATTAAATAGTTCTTATATGTCCTAAAAGAAATATATGGTGAAGAATAACTTATGGCTGATATACCATCTAATGAACATTTACTAGCACTCAAATATGATTTTTCAAGCTTTACTCTTATAGGAAAAAAATATGGTATATTAAAATATGGATAATGAGTAGCGATTATAACATATTTTGCTTTTATAGTAGTATTTTCTGTTTTACAAATATATAAACCATTTTGTGACTTAATATCAATCACTTTAGTAGATTCATATATTGAAACATTACTAATCTTAGGTAACAAGTTATATATATATTTTACGGGATTAAAAATATAGGTATCATTAACGCAGATAGAATAATTAGTATCTATAATAGGCATATTTTTTTCTTTAACTGAAATTTTATTTTTTAATAATAAATTATATATTTTTTTTATATCTATCTCATTATTATTAGTATTAAAAAGATAAGATTTAACCTTAGTAAAGTCACAATCTATCTTTTCCTTTTCTATTATATTTTTTGCTATATTAATGGCATCTATCTGTGATTTTAAATATAAATCTTTATTCTTTACTTTTAATAATATATCTTGAAGATAAGTAAGTTTCCCAGTAGAATTAGCTGTAACTCCAAAACCTATCTTACTTTTTTCTACTAAGCAAACATTTAAATTACAATTATTCAAGTGATATGCAGCACTTACACCTGCTATTCCCCCACCTATTATTAATATATCTACAACTTTTTCCGATTTTAATTTATGATATTTTAAGTTTATATTTGTATCTTTCCATATGCTTATATTCTTCATTTTATCACCTTTATTAATATCCTCATATAAATTAAAAAAATACTTATTCAAACAAAAAAATAGGTAAATCTGAAGTTGTCAACAAAAAGTAGACACTAAAAAAGAATTTTTAGAACCCTAGTTGGTTTCTATACTCAACTGGGTTTTTATATTGCAATGCAAAACTTGTACGTGCTGAAACATACCAAATCTCTAATTATTTTATCTTTAATTAATTCTCTTAAGTATCTACGATTAATTTCATATTTATTTAGTATATACTTATTTTTTGGCCATTTATAATATCTTGATTTAGACACTTTTAATATTTTTTAATATTGATTATGATAAAAATAAAAGCATACACTTTTTTGTGTACACTTTTATATTATAGCTTCAGTAAATCTGATCTTTTTTATTCCATACCTTTTTCACTATTCGTCATAAGTATTAAACCAAGTAATACTGCAAAAGGTACAACAATCATTCCTAATGATTGCGCTACTTTATTATCAAAATTAAGCAATATTTCACATATTATTATAGATAAAACCATAACCATAAAACATTTTTTTTGATTTCTTATTATTTTTTTCATAATATATGCTTTCGCATTCGCCTTCCTTTTCTTTAGACGAGTGTTATTATAACATATATTATAGAAAAAGTAAAATTCTAAAAAGTCCATTAATTACAAGGCTAATTCAAGACTTTTTTATTTTTCATAATCACAGCTAGAGCAATGAATTGCTTTCTTTTTTTCAAGTAGCATATTGCCACATTCTGGACAAACCTCACCCGTTGGCTTATCCCAGTAAGCCTCTTTACAATTAGGATAGTTGTTACATCCATAAAAGATTTTTCCTCTTTTACTTTTTTTCTCTACTATTTTGCCATCACATTTAATACAGTCACAAATAGTAACTATTTTCTTCTCATCAGCTTTAATATATTTACATTTTGGAAAATTACTGCAAGCAACAAATTCTCCATACTTTCCTTTTCTAACTACTAAAGGATTTCCACATTCTGGACAATCTTCACCTGTCTTTAAAGCTTCTTTTTTTGGCATAGCATCAAATGCATTTTTAACACAAGGCTCAAATTCATCGTAGAAATTTCTTAAAACCTTAACATAATCTTCTTTTCCCTCTGCGATTTCATCTAAATCATTTTCCATATTTGCAGTATACTCTACATTAATTAAATGGCTAAAGAACTCTTGCAATTTATCAGTAATTTCAAATCCAACCTCAGTAGGCACAAATTTTTTTTCAACCAAATCTACATAACCACGTTTTTTTATTAAATCGACTGTTGTTGCATATGTACTAGGTCTGCCTATTCCTAATTCTTCCATCTCTTTTATAAGCTTTGCTTCTGTATAACGAGGTTTTGGATTTGTAAAATGCTGCTCTTTTGTTATATCTTTAGAAGCTATTACACTTGAGTTATATTCTTCAAAAGGAGGAAGAGACTTATCTTTAGTATCCTCATAATCACTATAGACTTTCAAATATCCATCAAAAGATATTATTTGTCCAGTAGCTTTAAATTGATAATTATTGTTATTTAAAATAACTGTAGTATTTATAGTAATTGCACTCTTCATTAATGAAGCTAGAGCTCTATAATATATTAATCTATATAATTTAAATTCATCATTAGTCAAGAAAGGTTTAACAGACTCAGGAGTTCTATTTATACTAGTTGGTCTAATACCTTCATGGGCATCTTGTACATTGTCTTTTTTCTTACTTATATGTACATTACCTATATATTTCTTCCCATACTTAGATTCTATAAATTTATAAGTTGATGATATAAATTCTTCTGACAATCTAATAGAATCTGTACGCATATATGTAATTAAACCTACTGTTTCATCTTCTAATTCAATTCCTTCATATAACTTTTGAGCTATTTGCATAGTTTTTCTTGCGTTAAAGCCAAGTTTATTTGATGCGTCTTGTTGCAATGTACTAGTTGTAAAAGGAGGTTTTGATTGTTTGTTTTTTTCCTTTTTATCTACACTTTCAATTTCAAAGACATTAGCCAAATTACTTATTACTTCATTTGCTTCTGCCTCATTATTTATTTTAAATTCTTTATGATTATAATTAAATAATTCTGCACTAAATTCTGGAAATTCAGCTGTTATAGTCCAGTATTCTTCTGGAACAAAAGCCATTATTTCTCTTTCTCTATCAACTATTAGTTTTAGTGCTACACTTTGTACCCTACCAGCACTTACTCCATCTGTTTTAGATTGAATAAGTCTACTAAGTCTAAATCCTATTATTCTGTCTAATATTCTTCTTGTCTCTTGACTGTTTACTAAATTAGTATCTATTTTTCTTGAATGCTTAAAAGCATCAACTACTGTATTTTTTGTAATCTCATTAAATACTACCCTATCATAATCATTATCACTAAGGCCAAGCACATCTTTTAAATGCCAACTTATTGCCTCACCTTCACGGTCTGGGTCTGTAGCTAAAAAGACATGATCTGAATTTTTTGCCTCTTTTTTTAATTCATCTATAACACTTTTCTTACCCTTAATTGTTATATAGTCTGGTTTAAAATCATTTTCTACATCAACACCCAAACCATATTTTCCGTGTGTAGATAAATCTCTAACGTGTCCTTTACTTGACAAAACTTTATAACCATTACCTAAATATTTTTCAATTGGCTTAGTTTTACTTGGGGACTCTACAATAACTAGATTCTTAGCCATAACACATCTCCTTTTTTCTATTTATAATTTATACACTATAAACTTTATTTTGTCAACTAAATAATATAATATCACTATTTTTTCACTTTATACCATTTTCACATCTATTACCAAAACTATCTATTAACTTATTGTCTTTAAATATTTTTATAACTTCACAATTATTAGGACATCCTTTACATTCATATCCTTTTGTTTCAAATTTTATATCATCAATATTTAAATCAAATGTTTTATTACTCTTATCTCTACTGGCAATAATAGCTACTCCTATGGCACCCATCAAATGACTATTATCGTCTACTATAACATTAGTATTTAAGACCTCATTAAAATATTTTACTACTCCTTTATTTTTACTTACACCACCTTGAAATACAACAGGTTCACATATTTTTTTACCTTTACCTACATTATTTAAATAATTAAGAACTATACTTTTACATAAGCCAGCTACTATATCTTCCTTAGAATATCCAAGCTGGGCTTTATGTATTAAGTCTGACTCTGCAAACACAGTACACCTTGCTGCTATTTTAACTGGATTTTTACTCTTTAAAGCTAGTGAACCAAAAGAAGAAATATCTATATCAAGTCTTTTTGCTTGACTAGATAAAAAAGCTCCAGTTCCTGCCGCACATAATGTGTTCATAGCATAATCTCTAATAATTCCGTTATCTATTATTATTATTTTTGAGTCTTGACCGCCTATTTCTAAAATCGTTTTACAATCTGGATAAAAATTAATGGTACCTGTTGCGTGAGCAATTATCTCATTTTTAACTACATTAGCACCCAACATAAGACCTATTAATTTTCTAGCACTTCCAGTTGTACCTATTCCACTCAAACTATAACCTTCTGGTATAGTTAGTGACTTTATCAATTTTTTTACTGCAGCTACTGGATTACCTTCAGTCCATATATAATTACTAGATAATATATTATAGTTAGAATCTATGATAACACCTTTTGTAGAAATAGATCCTATATCAACTCCAAGAAAACATTTATTCATGATTTTTTCTCATTTCAATTACGTCTAAAAATGCCTCAAGCCTAGTTTCAAAGCCTACTTTAGAAGTATTAGAATCCATACTCATAAAAATAACGGGCATATTACATTCTTCACACATCTTATTTATTATTCCCATTGATCCTATTTCGGGTGTGCAAAAACTAGACTTTATATGAATAATTCCATCATAATTATTTTCTATTAACCACTTAGTATAATATATATTATCCATAGCATCAGCACCCATCTTGTATTTTATATTTTTTAACTTTTTTAAATATTTTTTAGTTTTTTTTCGCTTTTCAAATAACAAGTATGTTACATTAGTAAACCTTTTAATTTCTACACCATAATCTTTTAAAATATTTTCTATATTATAATTAGAGAATGGTTCCATAAGAGTATATAACTCTCCAATTAAACCAATTTTGATATTATTTTTAGGTTTATTTATCTTTATATTTTTAAATGTACGTTTATATTTTCTATACGTTTTATTTAAGCCATATAAATTTTTTACTTTTTTAAAGTCTTCTAGCATAGCATTATAAGTTTTCATATATGAGCCACTTTCTATTTCATATGCAAAATTATGTCTTATATAATCTTCTATGTGGTCCATATATTTAACCATTTTTATAGTTATAAATAAATAATATAAAACTTTTAACATTTTAATATCAGGATCGATTTCTTTTATTATAGAATGAATTTTTTTTAAATCCGTATGTCCCTTACTAACCAAATTATAATATTCAAAATTATAGCCTAAATCTGATAAAATCTTTTTTTGAAGTTCAAAGTAATAACCATACCTGCAACCTCCACCCATTTGAATTAATGCATTAGCGCCTAAATTTAGACACTCTATAAATGTACCTAAAGTGTATTTAAAAGGAGTACAAACAAAATCTGGACTATATTTACTTCCTAATTCTATTGTATTTGAAGTTATATTTGGAGATTCTAATATTTTATACTTTGTTATTTTAGAAAATAAATAAGTAATTGGTATTTTATAATTCCCCATAATAGGAAATGCTATGACCTTGTCCATTTTATCACCCACTCTATTATATTTTAAACTTAAAATTTTATGTAACTATTTTACAGATATAATATCTATAAAGCTTTCAATTCTAGTTTCAAGGCCTACACTACTAGACATATCATCCACAACAATATTTATATAAGGTAAATCAATTTTTCTATAAACTATTTCATTAACCAAACTATCAAGTCCACAAGGAAAACTAGTTAAAAATATTATTCCGTCTATTTTTTGTCTGCACTTATTAATAGAACTAATACTTTCCCTACTATATTTCCAATAAAGTTGTTCACAATAATCTTGACTTATATTATCATTATTAAATAAGTCACTATAAACTATTTTTATGTTTAAATTTTTAAGTATTGTTATAAGACTACCACTAATCATATTATCGTGAATATTATAAGAATGACCTAATAATAAAATTTTCTTACCATTACTATTTAAAACTTTAATATTTTTTTCTATCAATTTATTTTTGATTTTTTCACTCACTTTTAAGGCATTATTATATGCGCATTTTATTTTACTTTTAGAAATATTAAAACATTTCATCATTTTTATTAATCCTTTTAACTCTGTTTCTTTGTTTGCTAAATTTATATTATAATTTAATATTTTAATATCAAATAAATTATTAATAATATCATATGTAGCTAAAAAATTAGTACAAGTTTGATTATCAAGCCCAAAATTATCTATTCTTGGAATTAATACATAATCACATTTATCTTTTAAATATGCTATATGACCTATATAATTTTTCATTGATATGCACATCTCATCATTTGAATACTTTAATCCTAAATCCATTATTTCTTTAGTTGTTTCTGGACTTATAACAATTTCAAATCCAAGACTTTCAAAAAAACTTTTCCATAAATCTTTAAAGTAATAATAATATAAACTTCTAGGTATGCCTATTTTCAAATTAATCACCTATAAATTGTATGATTTAAAAATATTAGCTAATACTATTAAAGGAGGATTTTTATGAAAAAAGATAATCAAAAAATAAAATGTGATGTATATGACTGTGCTCATTGCAATTGCGAATGTGATTGTTGCAGTTTAAATGAAATAAAAGTTTGTAACTGTAGTCAAGATAAAAGCAAAAAATCTACAATGTGTGATAGTTACGAAAAAAAGAATTAAAATTCATCATAAATAAAAAGATATAAAATCTATCAAATAAATTTATGTCTTTTTTCTTGTAATTATTTTTTTGTATGCTATAATTAGTATAGAAAGGAGTAAGGAGTTAGATGAAAAAAGCTAAATATTTAGTAATTACACTATTAGCTTTATTAGTAGTTACTGGATGTGGAAGTGGAAAGAAGTTAACTTGTACTAAAGAAGAATCTAGTAGCGGTATTGATATGAAGCAAACTATTACAGTAAATTTTGAAAAAGACAAAGTTAGTAAAGTTAAACTTTCTTTAAATAGTAAAGCTACTAATGAAACTATAAAAAGTAACTGGAACTTATTTGCTGAAACACTTGGTAAACAATTTAGTTCTTCTTCAAAAGAAGGAATTAAAATAACTACTAAAAATGATAGCAAAAATTATTCTTACCTAATCGAATTAGAAGTAGACGTAAATAAAGCTAAAAAAGAAGATTTAGAAGAATACGATATGGAAGATGTTCTTGATTCTACTGAAAGCTATAACGATCTTAAAAAAGATTTCGAAGGCGAAGGATATTCTTGTAAGTAAGAGATGCACTAAGCATCTTTTATTTACTTTTTTTTATATTTGTAGTAAAATTTTAATAGAAATGTGATATAATAACTATTCAACTGATTGTAGGTGATTTTATGTATATAAAAGAATTAACTAATAAAGAATTCAATAGTTTTACTGATTCTTTTGTTGAAGCTTCAATATACCAAACTAGTGAGTATGGCTTTGTTATGAATACGCAAAACTATAATGTACTATTTCTAGGACTAATTGACGATAATGTGATTAGAGCAGCTAGTTTAGTTTTAGTAGAAAAAGAATCAATGTTTAAATACGCATATGCACCTAAAGGCTTTTTGATTGATTATAGTGATAAACCACTAGTTGAAGAATTTACAACACTCGTAAAAAAATATTTAAATAAGAAAAAAATTATGGCTATAAAAATAAATCCTATGATAGTTAGATGTTCATACGATTATAAAACTAATCAAGCAATTTTTAATCCTAAATTTGATGAACAATTAGAATTTTTAAAAAGTCTTGGATATTATCACTTAGGATTTAATAATCTTTTTGAATCTTTCAAACCGAGATTCAATGGAATAATAAATTTAAGGAAACCAATACCTACTCTATATAGTGAGCTAGATAAAAATTTCAAAAATAAAGTCAAAAGTGCTGATAAAAATGGGGTTAGAATTATTAAAGGTACAGAAAATGAACTTGACTATTTATATGATCAAGTGAAAAACAAGTATCCAAGAGATAAGAAATACTTCCAAGATACCTTTTATTTCTTTAAAAAAAGAAATATGATTGACTATTACTACGCTATATTAGATACCAATGCATATCTTATAAACGTACAAAAAAAATATCAAAGACAAACCGAAATATGTTCAAAATATAATAGCAAGTTATTTAGAAATGTTAAGTCAAGGAAAAGTAATAATAAACTAATTAGTAGTAAGATTTTTGCTGAAAATAAACTAAATGAGCTAAAAAACGAATTAGTGCTAGCGACTAAACTGTTAAAAGAAAGTCCTCAAGGAATTATTCTTGCTACTATGCTTATTACTAAATACCATGGTGAAGCATATATATTTATGGATGGCTATAATAAAGATTTCAAAAAATTGAATGCAAAGCATTTAATGACTTGGAAACTAATAGAAAAATATTCTAATGAAAATTATGATAGATTTAACTTAGGTGGTATGACCAATCCTAGCATAAACAATGATAAATACAATGGTTTAAATGAATTCAAATTAAGCTTTAATGCAAGATGCGTCGAGTATATAGGAGACCTAGAATTAATAACAAGTCCAGCGCTATATGCTTTATATAGAAATTCTAAACCTTTTAGATACATACTAAAAAGAGACAAATAAGTCTCTTTTCTTTTTAATTATAATATTCGGAATATGGTTAAATCTTATTCAGAATACGTTAAATTTTTTGACCATGTAAGCGGTTCATATACTGTTCCTGCAAACCATACTTCTTTGGTATTTTTATCCATTATAATAAACATATATGGTTTATCAAAAGTTAAATCGATTTCTTCAACAGGAACATCAAATGAATAATTGAATCCACCTCCGGCACCAAGTCCACCTGCAGATGAAGCTGCTGCTGCTTTAATTCCATCTTGAGTAAATTCTATATTAGCTTTATGTGTAGCATCTTTAATAACAAATGATTTATCAGATGATATTCCAGTTAAATCAGATTTATTGCTATCAAATACATCTTTTATTCCTAATGATTCTAAATCACTTTTTAAATTTAATTTATACTCAAATTTGAATCTTGGAATAAATCCAGTTATCTTAGTTACTACTCCATCTTTAAAGTTTTCTGGTTTTAATTCTTTCAAATTATTTATTACTTCATTAAGCTTATCTGAGTCTATATTTTTTATATAACTATCTAAGCTTTCTTTTTGAGGCATAATTGCAACATATTCTAATGTTATACCATCATATTCTTTTAAGTCCTTACTAAATACTTTAATATTATCATCTGTATAAAGTGAGAAAGATGTGCTTTTACCTGTCTTTTTATAGTTTTTATTGATTGATTCTATATAACTATCAAGATATTCGTTTATCTTTTTTTCTAAATTCTCACTTGATGTATCTCCACCTAAAATATATTCTGCATCATATGCATTTTCAGGATCTAATAAATACTTCTTATATTCATCTCCAACTATTTTTCTTATCTTGTCTTCACCAAGAGTTTTAACTATATCATAATTATTAATTGAAGCTGCTATTTCCATTCCTGCTATATTTTTATTTAGTCCTTCGAATGTTTTAGATACTACATCACCAGTAGCACTAATATTAAACTTTTCATGAGCATACGTATAGAAATAATCTACTCCTGGTCTTGATATAAATTTTTCTTCCCAATCCATATCTATACCTAATGCATTAATTAATTCAAATGGAGTATCACTAGATATTTGATCAAGAAGACTATCTATTAAGCCTAAAGTTTTACTCTTTACCCAAGAATTGATATTTTCTGCTGATTTAAAATCATCAAAAACTATTTCAGCATTATACTTGCTAGATAAAGTATCAGTGAAATCCTTATTTATGCTATCTTTATAAGCATTGCCAATAAACATTGCATTAGCAAATGACATATTTTTACTATTAGTATAACTCTTTATTTTATAGTCACCTATTATACTTGTAATTTGTTCTTTGCTATCTCCACGTGATCCTTCAGCTAGCATACCAAGTGCATATTTTATTGAAAGTGGACTATAAACTTTATTTTCTTTTCCATTTTCTAATTTTAAGAAATATAAGTCAAAGTTTTCTATTGAATTACCTTTCATTCTGTATTCAGACTTATATTCAGTTTTACCATTTTTTGTTTTATTGCTATCATCTTTATTTTTATTATTATAATATAAATAAAAAGCTGCTAATAAAACTACAACTAATAAAATTAAAATTAAATATATTTTATTAGTGTTTTTTTTCTTTGAAGTGTTTTTATTTTTATTATTTACATTTTCAACTTTTTTGTCTTGTTTCTGTCCTAACTCATTATTTTCTAATTCTATATTTTCTTTTTGTTCCATATAAATCCTTTCTCCTTATTACAACTAAAATAAATACCTTAATCTATCACCCCTACTTTATAAAAATAATATATCACAAAAATTTCAAAAAAAATAGGTATTAAATACCTATTTTTAATTGATTCAATTATTTAATAATTTCAGAAATTGATCCAGAACCAACTGTTCTACCACCCTCACGGATTGAGAACTTAGTTCCATTTTCAATAGCAATTGGAGCTATTAATTCAACTGTCATTTCAACATTATCTCCAGGCATAACCATTTCAACACCTTCTGGTAATTCAATTACACCAGTAACGTCTGTAGTTCTGAAATAGAATTGAGGACGATAATTTGAGAAGAATGGAGTGTGACGTCCACCCTCTTCTTTAGTTAAAACATAAACTTGTGCTTTAAACTTAGTATGAGGTGTAACACTTCCTGGTTTAGCTAATACTTGACCACGTTCAACATCTTCACGAGAAATACCACGTAATAATACACCAGCGTTATCTCCGCATTCAGCGTAATCAAGTGATTTACGGAACATTTCAATTCCTGTAACAACTGTTTTCTTAGTTTCTTTTAAACCAACTATTTCAACTTCATCATTTAATTTCAATTGTCCACGTTCAACACGTCCAGTAACAACTGTTCCACGTCCAGTGATTGTGAAAACGTCTTCAATTGGCATTAAGAATGGCTTGTCAGTATCTCTAGCTGGAGTTTCAATCCAATTATCAACAGCATCCATAAGTTCAAGTATCTTAGCTTCATATGCAGGATCTCCTTCAAGAGCTTTTAATGCAGAACCACGAATTATTGGAGTATTATCTCCATCATATCCATATTCAGTTAATAATTCACGAACTTCCATTTCAACTAAGTCTAATAGTTCTTCATCGTCAACCATATCACATTTATTTAAGAATACAACCATACGAGGTACTCCAACTTGACGTGATAATAAGATGTGTTCACGAGTTTGAGCCATAGGTCCATCAGTTGCAGCTATAACTAAGATAGCTCCATCCATTTGTGCAGCACCAGTGATCATGTTTTTAACATAGTCAGCATGTCCTGGGCAGTCAACGTGAGCATAATGTCTCTTTTCAGTTTCATACTCAACGTGTGCAGTATTTATTGTAATACCACGTTCTCTTTCTTCAGGTGCTTTATCAATATCAGCATAACCTTCAAATTTAGCTAATCCTTTTTTAGCTAGAACACTAGTAATAGCAGCTGTTAAAGTTGTCTTACCATGGTCTACGTGTCCAATTGTACCAATATTAACATGTGGTTTTGAACGATCATATTTTGCTTTTGCCATATTTTTTTCCTCCTTTATTTAATACAATAATATTTTATATCAATTAGCAAAAAATATCAATACTTTTTATTTTAATTTCCGTTTTTCTTAATTATTTCTTCAGCTATATTTCTTGGTACTTCTTCATAGTGATCAAATTCCATAACGAAAGTTCCTCTTCCTTGAGTATTTGATCTTAAAGAAGTTGCATACCCAAACATTTCTGAAAGCGGTACCATTGCGTCAATAGCAAGTGCATTACCACGAGATTCTTGTCCCATAGGACGTCCACGACGAGATGTAATATCTCCCATTACATTTCCTAAGTATTCATCTGGTACTACTACTTGTACCTTCATTATTGGTTCAAGCAATACAGCTTTACATTTGTTTTTAGCATCTTTCAAAGCTAGAGAAGCTGCAACTTTAAATGCCATTTCAGATGAGTCTACTTCATGGTAAGATCCATCATATAATGTAGCTTTAACATCTATCATAGGATATCCAGCAAGTACACCAGTTTTTAATGCATCTTGTAATCCTTTATCTGTTACTGGAATGTATTCACGAGGTACTACACCACCAACAACAGCATCAACGAATTCATATCCTTTACCAGGATTTGGTTCGAATTTAATTTTAACATGTCCATATTGTCCACGTCCACCAGATTGTTTAATGTATTTTCCTTCACATTCAGCAGCTTGTGTAATTGTTTCACGATATGCTACTTGAGGTTGACCTATATTAGCCTCTACATTAAATTCTCTTTTCATACGGTCAACGATTATGTCAAGGTGTAATTCTCCCATTCCTGCTATAATAGTTTGACCTGTTTCATGATTTGTTGAAGCTCTAAATGTTGGGTCTTCTTCAGATAATTTTTGTAAAGCGATAGCCATTTTATCTTGATCTGCTTTTGATTTTGGTTCAACAGCAAGTTCAATAACTGGTTCTGGGAATACCATTGATTCAAGAATACAAGGTTTCTTTTCATCACATAATGTATCTCCAGTTGTCGTATTTTTAAGACCTACTGCTGCTGCTATATCTCCTGTCCATACTTCACTAATTTCTGTACGGTTATTAGCATGCATAAGTAAGATACGACCTATTCTTTCTTTAGTGTTCTTAGTTGCATTTAATACATAAGAACCACTTGATAAGTGTCCTGAATAAACACGGAAGAATGACAAACGTCCAACGAATGGATCTGTCATAATTTTAAATGCTAATGCTGAGAATGGTTCACTATCTTTAGGATGTCTTTCAATCTCATTACCATCTAAATCTACTCCCTTTATAGACTCAACATCTACAGGACTTGGTAAGTAATCAATTATAGCATCTAGTAAAAGTTTAACACCAGTATTTCCTAATGCAGTACCACAAAGTACTGGGAAGAATTTAACTTCAAGTGTTCCTTTTCTTATTGCCTTTTTAATTAGTTCAACACTTACCTCTTCACCTTCAAGGTATTTTTCCATTAATTCATCATCGAATTCAGCTACTGCTTCGATTAATTCATTACGTTTTTCTTCTACTATGTCTTTTAAATCATCTGGGATCTCAATTATAGTAGCATTTTCGTGTTGTTCTCTATCATAATGATAAGCAGTACGAGTTATTAAATCTATAATTCCATCAAATTCATTTTCTGAACCGATTGGCCATTGAATAGGTTTAGCATTAACTCCAAGTCTTGAATCAATTGTTGATAAACTGTATTCAAAACTAGCACCCATTTTGTCCATCTTATTACAGAAAATCATTCTTGGAACTTTGAATTCAGTAGCTTGACGCCAAACTGTTTCAGTTTGAGGTTCTACTCCTGCTTGAGCATCTAGTAGAGCTACAGCACCATCAAGTACACGAAGGCTTCTTGATACTTCTACTGTAAAATCTACGTGTCCTGGAGTATCTATGATATTTAATCTATGACCTTTCCAATAAGCAGTAGTTGCTGCTGATGTTATTGTAATACCACGTTCTTGTTCTTGAGCCATCCAGTCCATTTGTGATTCACCATCGTGTGTTTCACCTATTTTATGGATTTTTCCTGTATGAAATAATATACGTTCTGTACAAGTAGTTTTACCTGCATCTATGTGAGCCATTATTCCTATATTACGGGTATTTTCTAGACTATATTCACGAGCCATATTATATTTCCTTTCTTATTACCATCTATAGTGAGCAAATGCTTTATTAGCTTCTGCCATTCTATGAGTTTCTTCACGTTTTTTAACTGCTGCACCAGTTCCATTAGATGCATCAATTATTTCATTAGCAAGGTTTTCAGCCATAGAGTGTCCTCCACGAAGTCTTGCATAATTAATTAACCAACGAATTCCTAAAGCTTGTTTACGATCAGCCTTTACTTCGATTGGAACTTGATAGTTAGCTCCACCAACACGACGAGATTTAACTTCTAGTGCTGGACTAATATTTTCAAGTGCTTTATTTAAAATTTCCATTGGTTCAGTTTTAGTTTTTTCTTCTACTATTTTCATAGCATCATAAAAGATTGTTTGAGCAATTCCCTTTTTACCATCCTTCATAATAGCATTTACGATTTTAGTAACTAACTTAGAATTGTAAATTGGATCTGCTAAAACGTCTCTTTTTTCTGCACGTCTTTTACGCATTTTCTTTCCTCCTATCTATTATTTAGTTGCTTTTGGTCTTTTAGTTCCGTATTTACTACGAGCTTTACGACGTTTTTCAATACCAGCTGTATCTAATGTACCACGAACAATGTGATAACGAACACCGATTAAGTCTTTAACACGTCCACCACGTATTAAAACAACACTGTGTTCCTGTAAGTTATGTCCTTCACCAGGAATATATGCTGTAACTTCCATGTTATTTGAAAGTCTAACACGAGCATATTTTCTCAAAGCTGAGTTTGGTTTCTTTGGTGTCATTGTTCCAACACGAGTACATACACCACGTTTTTGTGGAGCTGTTTTATTAGTTTGTACTTTATCTTTACTGTTATATCCAATATTTAAAACAGGTGACTTACTCTTTCTAGTCTTCTTAGATCTATTCTTTCTAACTAATTGATTTATTGTTGGCATAATATTCTCCTTTCTTTACACACTCCCAGGTGTTTCAATTTTATCTTAATAAAAATTTGCCTAAGCAAATTCAATTAAAATGCATAAATAATATAACATTTTAGTTATAATATGTCAATATATTTTGTAACTATTTGATAAATTTTAATGACATAGTAAACTCGTGTAAAATATTATTAATATCCAAGCTTCTTTAGAATCTTTTTTACATCATTTTTAAAGTTTTTTGGAGCATCTACATATAAAACCGTAGAATCTATTCTAGAAATAACTTTATATTTATCATCTGTAGTTAATGTATATTTATTTTTACGTTCTTTATCCTTATTAGTGCTGACACTATAATCAGTTTCTTCTGCCATAAAAATATTCTTATTTAAGTCATAAAATGATAAAGCATTTTCCGCATCAGATAAAACATAAAACTCTACTAAGTATTCCTCATCAGGATCTAAAGCCGCAAAAGATTCTTTTATATAATCATATTCACTAAATTGTTCTTTAGTATCCATTACATAAAATTTTTGATCTCTCATAATACTTTTAAATTCATCACTAGATTTAGAGGTGTTCTTAGAACAACCACACAATATAATTAGTAAAAATAATATAATTAATAAATTCTTTTTTTTCATACCTATTCCTCATAAAAATTATACACTATTAAATTTTATTAGGCAATAAAAAAGGAAAATTTTACTTTTCCTCTTCATTTTTTACTATTTCTTTACCTTTATAAGTTCCACAAGTTAAGCAAACTCTGTGTGGTCTAACTTCAGAACCACATTTAGGGCATTTTACTGTTGCATTTTCACTAATTTTGTAGTGTGTTCTTCTTTTTCTACCTCTTGTATTACTTACTTTTCTAAATGGTACAGCCATTTATCTCACCTCACTATCATCTATATAATCCTTAAGTTCACTAAATGGATTGTTAGAACTTTCTTCATCACTAGCGAATTTCCATCCATCACCAGATAAAGCAATATTAGATTCATCAACGTCTGGACTCACTACTCGCATTGGAATTTCCATTAGTATATTTTCCCATATTATTGGAAAAATATCAATAGTATTTTGAAATTTTTTAGAATTTTCCATCAATAATTCTTCAAGTTCACCATTTATTTCTACGGAAAAAGGATAATCAACAGGCTTTAACGTAATAGCGCAAGGCATCACAGCAACACCTTCAACTATGCAACTAAGACAAATATTACCTAAACTATTTTTAAATAACTCACCATTTATCTTAACATTATCTAAGCTTGATATATCACTTCCAGCTAATTGTTCCTTACTAAATGAATAAGTTATATCTATAGGAATACTAGAAACTATATTGTTCTCAAGTCTTATTAAATCAAATTGCATATTAAAACCTCTTTTTCCAATTGACTATACCATTATATATTGATTTTGTTAAAAAAGCAATACTTTTATATTAACTTAGGACTTTTATCATTCTAAGAATTTCTCTATCATTTAATACTTTTCCTTCACTTACTTTTTTTTCGTTTATTATAAGTGCTGGAATATTTTTTATATTATATTTATCTAAATATTCATCTCCTTCAAGTAATTCTAAATCAACATCACATTCACCGTTCAACTTAGAAATATTCTTTTTTAGTTTCATTCCATTGCTGCAATTGTAACCAACTATTTTTATATTCATTAATTCCTCCTTTCATTATGATTATATAATAGCTATATGATAATATTTTGTCGTATTTTTAAATAATATGTGTAGTTATGGTTAAAAATATGTGATATAGTATTTGTGGTGATATTATGACTATTGGAATTATCTGTGAATATAATCCTTTTCACTATGGACATCTTTTGCATCTAAAAAAAATTAAAGAAATGTATAAAGACGCAAATATTATACTTGCTATGTCAGGATGGATTACTCAAAGAGGAGATTTAAGCTTAATAGATAAATTTAGCAAAACTGAAATTGCACTAGAATATGGTGTCGATCTTGTAGTAGAAATTCCTTTCAAATTTATTCAAAGTGCTGATTACTTTGCTAAAGGTGCTATTAAAATATTAAATTTATTAGGATGTGATAAAATTGTATTTGGTAGCGAATCAAATAATGCTGAAGATCTAAAAGAAATGGCACAAATACAATTAAATAATAGTGAATATAACAATATAATTAAAAATAGTATAAACTCTAAAGAAAATTACCCTACTATACTTTCCAATGCACTTTTTTCTCTAACAGGAAAAACAATTAACACTCCAAATGATTTATTGGGACTTTGCTATACGAGAGAAATTATAGAAAATAATTATAACATAGATATAGTTACTATAAAAAGAAAAAATAATTATAACTCTCTTAAATTAGAAGGAAAAATAACGAGTGCTACAAGTATAAGAGAACAGTTAAAAAAGAAAAAAAGTATAAAAAAATATGTTCCACATATTGTAGAAAAGAAACTAAAGAATGTTATATTTTTAGAAGATTATTTTGACTTTCTTAAATATAAAATAATTACAAGTGATATAACAGATATTCAAGGTATTGATACTAACCTTTCAAATAGAATTAAAAAATATATAACAAACTCAAATAATTTAGAAGAACTAATAAACTCTGTTAAATCTAAAAAATATACTTATAATAGAATAAAAAGATCTTTAACTTTTATATTACTTTCAATTACTAAAGATAATTTTAATAACTTAGAATTAGAATATTTAAGAATACTAGGATTCAATAACAATGGAAAAGAATTATTAAATAAGGTTAAAAAAAGTATAACTATACCACTAATTACTAATTATGATAAAAAATATTTAAGTAAAGACTTAAATATAACAACTATCTTATCTTTAAACAAAAAAATAAAAGACAAAAAAGTTTTTATAGAAAAAGAATATAAGCAAAAGCCAATAATAAAATAAAAAACAAAGCCAAATTTAAAAAGCTTTGTTTTTTTACATATATTTGTTCATAGATTTCATCATTTGATTAACTTGCTTTTGACTAGGTGTACGCCCCATTTGCATCATCATAGCTTTAATCATTTGTTCATTTATTGGTGGATTTTTCTTTAAAAACTTTTTCATATATCTTCTAGCTAAGAAAAATCCTAAAACAGCTCCTATTACTAAGCCAATTAATATATATACTATATCCATAAAATCTTCCTTTCACATTAATATTTTACTATAGTATACTAGAATTTTCAAGTGTTATTTAAATTTATTACTTAACCAAAAATATTCTCTAGTATCAAAATTACATACAAAAATGTTTTTATTATAAATATAAAATATACATAGTATTTCTCTTAAATATTTATCATTATTTATAATGCAACAGCTTTTTCTTATTTCAAAATAATTATATTTATCTAAATAAAACTTATTCTTGTCGTATTTTAAATTAAACTTAGCTTTAATATAATTTTTCAAAGATAAAGTATCAAATAATTTACAAATATTATAATATAGACTTATACCATAGTTATAATTTTCCTTATGTATAGTCTTTAGTTTATATAATATATCAAATAAATAATCTTCATTATATTTAAAATAGTTGTCTTTTATAATAAATAAGTAGTACATACTATCACCAATATTATTATAAAATTACTTATTTAAAAATAATGTAGAAATAAAGAAGAATAGGAATATCCTATTCTCCGTTTCTAACCTTAGCGTTCAATTGTTCTTCAACATCTTTAATTATTTTATTGAAAGATGCCATTACTTCTTCTTCTGTAAGTGTCCTAGTTTGATCTTCAAATTTCAAATTATAGGCAATTGATTTTTCATCTGAAGCTACTTTATCACCAACATATACGTCAAATACATCAATGGAACTAAGAAGTCTACCACCAGATTTTCTTATTTGATTTTTAATAGTATCACTTGGTACATCTTTTTTAACTACAAATGCTACGTCTTTTTCTACTATAGGATACTTTGAAATTTCTTTATATTTCAAAGGTTTTATAGTCTTACTATATAATTTTGAAACTGACATTTCACATACGAATATATCATCACTAGAAATATTAGGATGTACTCTGCCAATTATTCCGATTTCTTCTCTATCTAGTAATATTTTAGCGCTCTGTCCTGGGTGCATATCTGGTATAGTACTAGCCACAAAAGAATATCTATTTTTAAATCCTAAATATTCTAATAAATTTTCAACTATTCCTTTTAATATGTAAAAGTCGCATTTTAAAGTAGTCCCCTGCCAAATATTAGTTATATAATTGCCTTTAACTAAAATAGCTACTTTAAGATCTTCATTATAATTTGAATCATATGTTTTTGATATTTCATAAATCAAAATATCCTTAACTTTTCTTGCTTTATTATATTCATAAACATTTAAAAGTGATGGTAATATAGAAGTTCTAACCACTGACTTATCAATGCTCATAGGGTTTGGCAAAGTTATTTGTTCTTTTGAATCATATTTAAATTTTGAAGCCATTTCAGGACTTGTTAGTGTATATGTTTTTGTTTCGTTCAATCCTAAATTTCTTAGTCTTTTAGAAATACTTTTTCTTATACCTACATCTCCAATATAGACACCTCTTCTAGTTCTTACGACTGGAAGTGTACTTTTTAAGTTATGGTATCCATATAATCTACCAATTTCTTCTGCTATATCATTTACATTAGTTTCTATATCAAGTCTTCTGTTTGGTATTGTTACGGTAAATTTACCGTCATATTTATATTCAAAATCTAATCTTTCAAGTTCAGTTTTTACATCTTCACAAGTTAGATTAAGGCCTAATAAAGTGTTTACCTCACTTGTGTCAAATTGAACTACTTTTGGTGTTTTATCTAAAATATCATGACTCACCTTACCACTTAAAATTTTAGCAGAAGCATATTTTTCTAGTAAGCTGCAAGCTCTATCTAATGCCATATCAGTATATTCATAATTTAAACCTTTACCATATCTTATTGAGGCTTCACTTTTTAAATTAAGACGACTTGCTGTATATCTAATACTTACTGGATCAAATATAGCACTTTCTATTAATATATTTTTAGTTGAATCATCAACATCAGTATTTTCTCCACCCATGACACCAGCTATACAAACAGGTATACTTCCATCTGTTATAACAATATCATTTGAAGTTAATGTTCTATCAATTCCATCTAATGTTTTAATTTTTTCATTATCATTAGCTTGTCTTACTAAAATATTAGTTCCTAATTTGTCTAAATCAAAGAAATGAAGTGGTTGTCCAAACTCTAACATTACATAATTTGAGATGTCTACTACATTATTTATTGGTCTCATTCCAGAATTTATTAATCTTTTCTTAATAAATTCTGGAGATTCTTTTATTTTTACATCTTTAACTACTTTAGCATTGTAATATGGACATTTAGGTGTATCAACCTTTAAAGTAATAATATCACCTGTATTTTCATCTATCTGTTTATAATCTAACTTAGGTAAAGTAACTTTCTTATTTAATATACAAGCAATCTCATATGCAAATCCAATATGATAGTAACAATCATTATTTCTATGCTTATGTATATCTAATTCATACAAGGTATCATTAGTACCCAAATATATATTAGCATCTTCTCCTGGATTTAATGAACTATTAACCTCTTCTATACCTTTATTATAATTTTCATCATTTTTTTCTTCTACTCCAAGTTCAAACAAAGCACATATCATACCATTTGATTCTACACCACGTATTTTACCTGGCTTAATTAAAAAGTCGCCTGGTAAAACGCAGCCTGGAAGTGCTACTATAACTTTAATTCCTTCTCTTACATTATGAGCTCCACAAACTATTTGAGTTACACTAGATCCAATATCTACTTTACAAACGTGCAAATGATCACTATCAGGGTGATCACAGCACTCAATAACTTTACCAATTACTAAGTTATCAATATGATTAGATATAACCTTCTCTACATTAATACCTGCTTTAGTAATTTTAACAGCTAGTTCTCTTAAATCTTCATTTTTTATATCAATATAATCGCTAACCCATTCTAAACTAATCATTTTAGTCCTCCCTTCTATCAAAAGTTTTAAGTTCTCTTAAATCTGTTTGATAAAATGTTCTAATATCGTTTATTCCATATTTAAGCATAGCAAGTCTTTCAGCACCAAATCCAAACGCGAACCCTGTCCATACACTAGGATCATATCCACAATTTTTTAATACGTTAGGATGAACCATTCCAGCACCACTTACTGTAATCCAACCAGTATTTTTACAAAGTGGACATCCTTTTCCTTTACAGGCAAAGCAAGTAATATCTGTTTCTACAGATGGTTCTGTAAATTGATAATAGCTTGGTCTAAATCTAGTTTCTATATCCTCGCCAAATAGTTTTTTAGCTATTACATCAAATGTTCCTTTTAAATCAGACAAACTAATATTCTTGTCGACAAGAAGTCCTTCTATTTGCATAAATTGATGAGAATGTGTTGCATCATCAGCATCTCTTCTATAAGTCTTTCCAGGGCAAATCATTCTAATTGGCTTATCCCCACCTGATGCAATCATAGTACGTGCTTGAACCGGAGAAGTTTGACTACGAAGCAATATTTTTTCATCTTCTATGTAAAATGTATCCTGAGCATCTCTTGCAGGATGTCCTTTAGGTATATTTAATAATTCAAAGTTATATTTATCTTCCTCTATTTCAGGACCATCTACAACGTCATATCCCATAGACATAAATACCTCTTCTACCTCTTCTATGACACGCTCTAAAATATTAGGAGCTCCAATAGGTATAACAGTTGAAGGTAACGTTACATCTATGGTTTCACTTTCTAATTTTTTGTTTATAATATCGTCGTTTAACTCTTTCATTTTTTTATCATATAAACTATTAAATGTGCTTTTTAAAATATTTAATTGCATTCCATATTCTTTTTTATCTTCAGCATCCTTTATTCCGCTAGATAATTCTGTTATTATTCCTTTTTTTCCAGTGTACTCTACTTTTAAATCATTTAATTCTTTTATAGATAAAACACTATTTATTTTTTCTTCTATTTTTTTGCACAAAACTTCTACTTTTTCTTTCATATTAACCTCCATTTTTATAATAAAAAAGCTATTATAAATATAGGGACGTGATTACGCGGTACCACCCTATTTCATAATAGTCATTATGCTCTCAATTAGTTAACGCCTAATGTACGTTATAAATTTTGTTTATAATGCTAAAAAGTGAATTCATATACTATCTACTATTAGTTCCCACCAACACTAACTCTCTATAAGTTCTTCATATATTACTACTCTTTTATCTTCGCTCAACAAGTTAATTATAGCACATATTCTAAAAAATACAAGTACTAACGCATAATTAAGACAGGTCCAAAATCGTCTTGATTAAATACTTTATCTGGTAATAAAATTAATTTTTCATCTCTTGCTGCAATAAAATCACCTATTTGATCAATCAAAGTATCTATTTTTTTAAATTTAAAATCAAATTCAGAAAAATCATCATCAGTTAAATTACTATTCACTAATTTATCTAGAAAATGTATTTTCAAGCCATATAATTTATAAAAATACACTATAAATCTTCTTACATTTGGACTTTTAATATCACTCAGTTTAAGTTTAGTTATAAAATCAGGAAATGGTATCTGATCTATTTCTGGAAATTGCTCGTGAATTAAACTTAATAGTTTCAAAGCATTTTGTGACTCTAAATCAAGGAAAGCAGTCACAACACCAGTTGTATTGAAACTCAAATATGTTCCATCACTTAAACTTGAGCATTCAGAATTTTTAGAAGATTCTATCCTTAAAGACATTGATCTTAAAATGACATAATATATTTTTACTGGCCAATCACTAACCATTTGTATTGTTATCAAATCTTTAAAAAATTTTATTGTTTCATCGTAAATATCAGAACAGTCCTCTTTTTGCTCTGAGTCATCATCAATATAACTCAGAATTTCTTCAAATTTTTCGTTAAATTCCTTTTTTAGATCATCACTTACATTTAAATAATCTAACAAAAAAGAAACTACCTTTAATTTTTCATTATTGCTCATGCTTACCCCCATTTAAATAAAATATTTTATTATTAAAGCCATCGCTTACATCAAATCCTTCGAGTATTCCTTTAATCTCAATGTTTCTTTCAGCAATCAGCGCTATTATAACCTCAATAAGTTCGTCAATTACTTTTAATTCGCCTTTAGAAATAACAAGATTAAAATCAGTAAAGTGTTCATTATTAATTAAAGTATCTATAACAAGTATTCTTGCGTAAAATAATTTTATGAACGATTCTACAAATTGTGTTAAATCTTCATTATCTAAGCTAATACCGCCACTAAAATTAATACGTCTAATTTTATTAACTCTTCTGTTTATAGCACTGACAATTTTATCACACATAAGCTTATTATATAAAAGTAAACTATCACTCATAAGACATTTGTCAAGCTTTATAATCGTTAAGATACTTTCATCTACAAGTTCAAATTCGCCCAAAAAAGATTTCTTAGCATTTTTTAATTTATCAATAAGAAATACATATACTGCAACAAAGCTCTCTATCATTTGATCCAGCTTTCTTGCAGTGTCTTCTCTTAATGCAGCCCCAAGGGTTTCAAGAATATTATCAAAATATTCATCAGATGCATCTGATTTTATAGTCTGTAATATATATATCGAAAAAGCTTTATTCTCTTCTTTAGTAGAATCTAAATATGGCATTAAAAAATTTATCAATTTTAATTTTTCTATTTTATTCATAACATTGCTCCAAAAGAATGATGTTATAATACATCAAAGCAAATATTTTGTCAAATCATTCTTCCCTAATGTTGACTTATCACCATGGCCTGGATAAATAATTATATCTTTATTATAACTTTTTATTTTATTTAAACTTTCAATCATACTTTCCATATTTCCACCAGGTAAGTCTGTTCTACCAATAGCATCTTTAAATATAAAATCTCCCGTAAACATTGCATTATAATCTTTAAAATAAAATGTTATAGCATCTTCTTTATGTCCTGGAGTATATATAACCTCAAAATTAAAATTTCCTATCGCGTGAATACCTTCACTTAAATTACTTTTGTCATATACTAAATTATTATCAAAATTACTTAAAGCTCCTATATGATCAAAATGTCTATGAGTGACTAATACTCCCAAAACATTCTTATTATTTATATAGTGTTTTATTTTATCATATTCACTTCCTGGGTCTATAACAATGACATCGTTATTAATTGATAATATATAAGTATTTTCTTCTAACAATCCAACTACTAGTCTATCTATTAGCATTTATAACCTCTTTTACTGGTCCATAAGTTTTTCTATATTCATCGAATACACCATATTTATTTATAGCCTCTATATGTTTTTTAGTAGGATATCCCTTGTGATTTTTATACCCGTACATAGGATATTTTTTATCTAATTCATACATTTCACGATCACGTGTAACTTTAGCAAGAACACTAGCAGCTGCTATACTTATGCTTTTAGCATCTCCCTTAATAATAGGAAGACTTGGTATATCTAAATCTGGAAGTGGCATAGCATCAGTTAAAACATATTCTAAATCTATTTTTTTTCTTACCTCATTTATTGCAATCATCATAGCTTTTCTACTTGCTTCATAAATATTAATTTCATCTATTTCTTTAGGAGTTACCTCGCCTATTCCATATGCTATCGCATGATGCACTATATAATCATAAAAAATATCTCTTTTCTTTTCAGTAAGTTTTTTAGAATCGGTTAATCCTTCACAAACAAAATCTTTAGGCAGAACACAACAAGCAGCTACAACATTTCCTACCAAAGGTCCTCTACCTGCTTCATCTACCCCACCTATATAACATATACCTTTTTTATATAAATCTTTTTCATATTCCCATAAATCCATATTATCACCTATTTATTTTTTATTATTACATATCTTGGAAAGCCTTGTAAATCTTTTTTTATCTCTACAATACAGTCTAAATACTTAAGCGCTAAAGCTTTTACTGCTTCACCTTGACTATACCCTATTTCAAAGAATATATAGTATTCATCTTTTAAATATTTCTTGCAGTTTTTTAATATATTAATATAGAAATATAATCCGTTATCTTTAGCATATAAAGCCTCATTAGGCTCATTATTTTTAACTATATCTTGTACCTCTTCATCATAAGCTATATATGGTGGATTGCTTATAATACAATCGTATTTCTTACTTATAGGTTCAAATATATCACCACTATAAAAGTTAATATCTACTCCATTTAATTTAGCATTCTCACGCGCTAATGATAAGGCACTATTACTTATATCGATAGCATCCATAGTTATATTTGGAAGCTTTTTCTTTAAAGTAATAGATATACATCCAGATCCACATCCTATATCTAATACATCAATAGGTTTATTAGGCAAGTTTAAAATAGCTAATTCACATAATCCCTCTGTTTCAAATCTAGGAATTAAAGCTCGCTTATCTACTTTTATAATATTACCATAAAAATCTACATCGCCTACTATATATTGAACAGGCTCACCATTTTCGAGTCTTTTTTTAGCATCCTCTATATTACCTTTATAATATTTTTTTAAATATTCTAAATCGTTCATATTTATCCCTCTTTTAATATACATAATATGTAAAAAGAGGTTATTCACCTCTTAATTTTCTAGCTTGATCTTCAGTAATTAGAGCATTAATAATGTCGTCTAAATCTCCATCCATAACACGCTCTAACTGCATAGTAGAAAATCCAATTCTGTGATCAGTAACTCTATTTTGAGGATAGTTATATGTACGTATTTTTTCAGATCTGTCACCTGTGCCTATTTTATTTCTTCTTTCACTACCCAATTCTTTTTCTTGACGTTCTAATTCCATCTGATAAAGTCTAGATTTCAAAACTTCCATAGCCTCAGCCTTATTTTGAATCTGACTTCTTTGATTTTGACAAGTTACAACTGTATTTGTAGGTAAATGAGTTATTCTTACGGCAGATGGAGTTGTATTAACTCCTTGTCCTCCGTGTCCTGATGCACAATATGTATCTATTCTAAGATCACTATCTTTTATTTCTATATCGATATCATCAACTTCTGGCATAACTAAAACTGTAGCTGTTGACGTTTGTATTCTTCCTTGAGATTCAGTAGCTGGCACTCTCTGTACACGATGAGATCCACTCTCATATTTTAACTTAGAATATACATTATCACCTTTAATTTTAAATTCTACTTGTGAATATCCACCAGCTTCACCTTCTATAGCATTCAATTCTTCTACTTTCCAGCCTTCTCTAGCAGCATAATAAGTATACATTCTATATAAATCGCCAGCAAATATATTAGCCTCATCTCCACCAGCTGCTCCACGTATTTCTACAATAACATCTTTTCCATCATTAGGATCTTTAGGTAAAAGCATTATCTCGAAGTCAGCTTCCATTTGTTTTCTTTTTTCTTCATTCAAATTATATTCTTCATGAGCAAATTCTGACATTTCAGGATCTTTCATTAAAGCTTTAGCATCATCTATATTATTAATTACTTTTTTATATTCTTGATAAGCTTCATAATTTTCTTTCAAAGAGGCTTGTTCCTTACTTAGTTCCATAGTTTTTTTAATATCACTAAGAACTATTGGATCACTAAGCATTTCCATTAATTCATTATATCTTTTTTCTATATTTTCTAATCTTTCTATCATAAAAAGGTTCCTTTCAAAACATATAAATTATACTATAATTATATTAAACTTTCAATCATTTATAAAAAATATATATTAAAAGCTTTACTTTAATAGCATTAAAAAAGAGAATTATATCTCTTCATCAATTTCTTCTTCACCAACGATTGATAAATCATCTAAATCATCTTCATCGTCTAAATCTACTTCATCGTCAGTTATTTCAACAGACTCATCTTCTGAATTATCAGATTCTAATGTTTCATCTTCTTCTTCAAATTCTTCGTCTTCATCATCATCTTCATCAATAACTATATTAATTTTATGTTTATCTCTTAAATCCCATTCAGCGTTATCTAAAAGTATAAATCTTTTATCAGTTGTAAGACTTGTATAATAATCACCTATTTTATTTGAGTATTCAGAATCATCTAATTCTAATAAGGAACAAATCTCTCTAAAAATACTTGCAGTATTCATAGATCTTTTATTTTCTTTTAAAATCATTTCAGTTAAATCTGTATAAGAAAGTACTTCTAAATCTTCTTTTTTCATATCTTTTATTTTCATAACAATTCCCTCCGATACTACATCTCTGTAGGTATATTTATAATAAGTAAATTTAACATTTCTTTAATAACTTTATTAGCTAACTTAATAATACTTATCCAATCATTTATGTTAGTTTCATCATTAAGTAAAGCTATATGGTTATTTTGATAAAAAGAATTCATAATAACTGATAGATTATAAACATAATCAGCTATATAATTAGGCTTAAATTCTTTAAATGAATTTTGTATTGAATTTTCAAGTCCAAGTAAGCATATTCTCAAATCTCTATCATAATTATTATATATTTTTTCACTTAAATTATTTATATTACTTTCATATTTTTCTACTATCTTATTCATTCTAAGATAAGTATATAAAATATATGGTCCTGTTTTACCAGTAGTTTCACTGAATTTATTTATATCAAATATATAGTCTCTATCTCTTCCGTTTTGTAAATCTGCAAATTTTAATATAGAATTAACAATCTTATCAATATCAGATTCACTCATATTTTTATTAGATTCTTTCTTTGATATAAATATATTCTTAACATCGTTAAATAAATCATCCATTTTAGGAGTTTCACCAGAACGGGTCTTATAAGGCTTACCATCAAGACCATTTATTGTTCCATGAGGTAAATGTAATAAGTGAGCGTTACCACTTAATCCACTTAATTCACATACTCTAAATACCTGTTTAAAATGAAGTTCTTGTCTTTGATCTGTTACATATAAAATATAATCTGGATTAAAATCTTGCATTCTTTGATAAATAGTTCCTAAATCAGAACTTTCATATAGATAAGCACCATTACTTTTTTCAAATATAAGTGGTGGATAATTAACCTTATCTCCTTCTTTATTTATAAACACTACTTTAGCACCCATACTATCTTTAAGTAAGTTTTTATCTAATAAATATTGTTTAACTTTAGGTATATAGCTATATGCATCAGACTCAGATAACCAGTAATCAAAAGAAACATCTAAATATTTATATAATCTCTTTATATCATTTAAAGAAACTTCACAAATTTTTTTCCAATAATCTAAATAATTTTTTCCTTCTTGAACTTCTTTAATAATAGCAGCACATTCACTTTTTAAAGATTCATCTTCTTTTACTTTGGCGCTCATCATAGGATATACTTTGTTTAAATAGTCAAGCGTTATATCATCAACACTTAAATTATCTTTCTTTATTGCGTATATAACTTCACCAATAGGTAAACCTATATCTCCTAGATGTACATCTGCTATAGTCTTATGTCCAACATAGCTTATTATTCTTTTTATTGATTCACCTATAATGGCTGGACGAATATGTCCGACGTGTAATGGTTTCGCTATATTTGGTCCACCATAATCAATAACATAAGTATCTATTTTATCTGGCTTACTAATTCCAAATTTTTCTTCATTAGCCATTTTCTTTAACATATCATTAATAAACTTATTGCTCAAAGTAAGATTTATAAATCCAGGTTTACAAAATTCAACATTAGAAAAATAATTATCAAAATCTGGTATTTCTTTTAGCTTAGCAACAATACCCTCACCTATTTCTATAGGACTTTTATGATATTTCTTAGCTAGCGCAAAAACTTGATCACATTGATAATCACATAAATCAGGTCTATTTGATTTTATAACATTCATATCAATATCATATCCAAGGCTATTTGCTACATCACTTAATACTTTACTTAATATATCAATTATCATGACTACCTCCTAATTCTACCACATAAGAAAAATTATTTCCTTCTAGTTCATACTCTATAATTAAATTACTTTCATCAAAATCTAATTTTTTTGTAATTGTTTCAAGTTCGAATTTTTTAGGTGCTCCAAAGAGTTCATAAGTAGATATAGTACTTTTTGTAGCATCAAAAATTAAATTAATCTTGTATTCACGACAAAGTCTTTCTAATTCTATAATATTACTATTTATCATTATAGTTACTGTAACATCATTTTCTTTATAAATAATTTTATTTTTTGACTTTAAGCACTTGGTATTAACTTCTAAATTTTCATCATCAGAAATTAATTTTGCTTTTAAATTAACTTTGCTCATACACATCCCAAACATTATAGCATACTTTTTTTTATTTTGCACTCATATTTTTACTTTTTTTTCTAATACTAATTTTAGAATATGGTGATAATATGAAAAAGATGAAAAAATGCCTAAAATTGTTTACATTTTTTATAGTCATTTTAACATTTTTATATTTAGGAATATACCTTGTAGCTTCTCTTACAACTAAACTAGATATAAACTCTTCGAATGGATATTATTTATTTGATTCAAATAACAATCTTATAAATGGTACTAGTGATCAGTGGATAAAATTAAATGACATATCAGATAATTTAATAAAAGCAACTATAGCTATAGAAGACAAGAATTTTTATAGACATCAAGGATTCGATTATTTAAGAATAGCTAAATCTTTATATGTAAACTTAGTTAATAGAAAAACTCTTCAAGGTGCTTCCACCATAACACAACAGTATGCTAAAAACTTATTTTTAGAGTTTGACAAAACTTGGGAAAGGAAAGCAAAAGAAGCATGGCTTACAATAAGACTAGAAAGTCAATATAGTAAAGATGAAATACTAGAAGGATATTTAAATACTATAAACTATGGTGGAGTTTATGGAATAGAAAATGCTAGCTATTATTATTTTAATAAAAGTGCTAGTGAGCTTACACTTGCCGAAGCATCTATTCTAGCAGGAATACCAAAATCTCCTAAAAATTATTCGCCAATATTAAATTATGATAAATCTAAAGAAAGACAATACCTTGTATTAAATGCCATGGTAGAAAACAAATACATAACTCGTGAAGAAATGGATAAAGCCTATAAAGAAGAATTAACATTTTTTGGATTTATAGAAAATAATAATCTTAAAACTTTAAGATACTTTGAAGATGCCGTCATGGATGAATTAAATACATTAGATCTTCCTTCATCTTTTCTTGAAACTGGAGGAATAAAAATATATACTACTCTAGATATGAATGCTCAAACAATTTTAGAAAATAGTATAAATGATAATTTCACTATTGAAGAAATGCAACTATCTAGTATAATTTTAAATCCTAACAACGGAGAAGTTTTAGCTCTTGCAGGCGGTAAGGATTATAGTAAAAGTCAATTTAATAGAGCACTGTATGCTAAAAGGCAAGTTGGATCTACACTAAAGCCTTTTCTTTACTATGTAGCACTTGAAAATGGTTTTACCGAATCTACTACATTTACTAGTGAAGAAACAACATTCGTATTTTCTAATAACCAAACTTATAGTCCATCTAATTACAATAATAAATATGGTAATAAAGATATTACAATGGCAGCAGCTATTTCATATTCGGAAAATATATATGCAGTTAAAACTCATCTTTTTTTAGGAGAAGACACACTAGTTGAGATGCTTAAAAGAGTTGGCATCACATCTAAATTAGAAGCTATACCTTCACTTGCACTTGGAAGTGAGGAAATAACACTATTTGATATGACTAATGCTTATGCTACATTAGCAAGTGGTGGATATAAAAATAAGCCACATTTTATAAAAAGAATAGAAGATTCAAACGGAAAAATATTATATGAATTTAAAGATGAAAAAGAACAAGTATTAAATTCCAGCCTAGTCTATATTATGAATGAAATATTAACTAGTACATATAACTATAACTTTATCGATTATAGTTATCCGACTTGTTATGATATAGCTAGTAAACTTACAAATAAATTTTCTGTTAAAACAGGAACTACTGACACAGATCATTTGGTATTTGGGTATAATAAAGATATAGTAGTTGGTATTTGGAGTGGATATGACGACAATAGAAAAACAGAAGCAAAAAATGGTAAACAAATTAAAATGATGTGGACTGATATAGTAGAAAATTATTTTAAAGATAAAGAAACATCTTGGTATCAATTGCCAAACAATGTTGTTGGAGTGCTAGTAGATCCTATAAGTGGCAAAGTAGCGGATGAAAATACTAGTAAGCCTACTATGTTTTATTATATAAAAGGAACTGAACCAACCTATAGTGATAGTTCACTAGATAATTTAATTCCTACTATTAAAGAAGAAAAATAAAAAGGCCGAAGCCTTTTTTTCGTAATAATTATTTATCACTAGTAGAATCTTCAACAATAGAAGCATCTACTACCTTTTTACTTTTTATTTGTTTAGCCTTAGTTTTTTTCTTAGGTGATTTTTCTTTCTTTAATGATTCACCTTTATTCTTGCTAATATAATATATATAATCTACTATTTCAGATATAGAATATATAATTATAAATAAACCTACTAATTGATCAAATAAGCCAGAAGTTAGAAGAACTCCAACTACTAACATAACTAGTGCACTTGATAAATACATTCTAAATCCTATTTTATCAAAGCTTTTCATAGATATTGCAAAAATTATTTTATTAATACCAGCAAACAATACCCAAAGTCCGATTATTACTCTTATAGCAAAACTAAGAGCAGATGATGAGAAAAACAATAAAGCTCCACATCCAATAACAAGAAGACCTACTAGCAATTCGTTTAAACTATAATCTCCAAGTTTACCCTTCATATATATGTAAACTATAGATTTAACAATTCCACTAATCATCAAAATAATTCCAATTACTTTTGATGCAGTAGTAACTAAATCCTCTGATTTATTTAGCAATATTATTCCAAACACTAAAAACAATAAAGCATATATTAAGTTTTTAACTGTTATTTTATTTTCATTATTCATAAATACCTCCGTCGTCATTATCATTATATAACATAATTAAAAAAAAGAAAAGTTTTTAATGAACTTTTACTTATTTATTGGCTGTCCAAATATATCTGTTTCAACCGGTCCGTTTTGAACAGTTGGCTGTGGTACTTGTGCTGGTGCTTGACTTGTATTATCTCTTGGAGCTATACCAAATGACATTGAATTAGCTTCTAACTGAGCTTGATTACTTTCAATAACATCAGCAAATTGTTCTAACACCGGATTTGGTGCTTTAGGCTCCACTGCTGAATTTATCGGAGCTATTTCCTCTTTTGATTGAACTGGCTCATTTATACTTGAAGCACTAAACTGACTTAATACAGGATTTGTATTAAAATTAGCAGGTTCCTGTTTAGGACTTTGAGAAAATTCACTTAAAACTGGATTAGTTTGTTCAGCCAAAGTTGGAGATACACTTTGCACTTCAGCTACATTTGGTACTTCAACACTATTTACAGGTGCTACAGTTGGTTTACTTTCGGTACCTAAATTTGAAAATTGCTCTATCACTGGATTAACAGATGATTTTTCTTCTGTAGCTCCTAATGGAACTATTTCAGGAATAGATTCAATACTATTTAAAGCTGTATTTGTACTCAAACCACTTAAATTACTACTTTGTGTATTGTTTAAATTTTCTATAGAATTAACATTAGAAACTGGAGCAACAGCAGGATCATAAGTCATCTGTTGTACTGGTTCTATATCTTGTGGTGAATTATAAAGTCTATCGATTTGCTCTAATACAGATGGCTCACTGCTACTTGCAGTAGTTGTTTCTGAAATAACTTTTTTATTCTTAGAACTTACATTAGTTAAAAATGTCATTACGCCAGTTAAAATTGCACCTATAAATAACAAATAATAACCTATACTAAGATAATTAAACATCTTTTGATTTGAAATATCTATAGTAGTCATAATTACAAAGAACAATACTGCTCCCGTACTCATATAAGCAAATTCTGTTTTTTTATTTATTAAAAATGGTACTAAAGCAATCACTCCAAATACAATTAACATAATTGGTAAATATAGTGAATCTATAGATTTATAGTTTTCCCACAAACTTGAAGAATATCCACTTCTACTAATAAATGGTAGAAAAACAGATACAACAATCATAGCAGATGCTACGCTTCCTAATATTCTAAATATTAATTTTTTATTCATTATAACCCCTACCTTCTCTTATACAATTATATCATTTAATATAAATTTTTCAAGAGTTTATTTTTCTAATTTACTTTTAGCTAATAATTCATCCAACATTTTTATATCGTCATCTGTTATTTTTGCTTCATATACTTTATTGTCCGAATTACTACCAGAAGTACTTCTAGTTTCTTCATTACTATATTCTTTTTTTACTAAGAATTTATTTAATACTCTTTTTAATTCTTCTTTATCAATAGGCTTTGATAAATAATCATTAAACCCTACTTCTATATATTTATTAGCTTTTCCTTCCATAGCATCTGCTGTAAGAGCCACTACAGGTATATTAAAACGAGATATAGACTTTAACTTTTTTAAAGTTTCAACGCCACTCATCTTTGGCATCATTATATCCATAAATATTAAATCATAAGACTCATTATTTTCTATTTTATTAACACACTCAAAACCACTCTCAATTAAAGTAACATTGAGTTTATATGACTTTAATAATTTATCAACAACTCTAAGATTAAGTCTATTGTCATCAACTACTAATACTTTTTTTCCTTCAAAGTCATTTACACTTGTATCAACTTTTTTCTCAGTATCTAAACCTTTAGTTGAAATTTTTTGACTTATTAGTATCGTAAATTTTGAACCTTCTCCATATGTAGAATGAACTATAATCTTACCGCCCATCATTTCAACAAGTGCTTTTGTTATAGCAAGTCCAAGTCCAGTACCTTCTATCGTAGTATTTCTATCTTCTTCTAATCTCTCAAATTTGTTAAATAACCTAGACATTTGCTCTTCTTTTATGCCCCTACCAGTATCAGCTACTGTTATAGATAAATCACTTTTATTATCCTTGTTTATACAAGAAACACTAAGATCTACATAACCTTTATCAGTATACTTTACAGCATTAGTTAAAAGATTTAAAACTATCTGCTTTACTTTACTCTTATCCCCATATAATACTTCAGGTATATCAGGTGCAAAATTACATCTAATTTCTAAATCTTTTTCTCCTATTCTAGTACTAACTAATTTTACAAGTTCATTAAATACTTCTAACGGATTATAACTTACATTAACTATTTCTAGCTTATCAGCCTCTATTTTACTTATATCAAGTACTCCATTAACAATTTCAAGTAAGTTTTGAGATGCCTTTATTACATCATCTATATCTTCGTGTATCTCAGCTATGTCATCACTTTGCTTTATACATTCACTAAATCCTACTATAGCATTTAATGGAGTTCTTATTTCATGAGACATACTGCTCAAAAAATCACTTTTTGCTGCATTAGCCTTTTCTGCTTGCTTTTTAGCAAGCTCTAATTCATTTATCATTTTTACATCTGGGTTTTCTATTGTAAAATATGTAACAAAAGTAACAAAGACTATCAAAGGAGTTGTAAGCAAAGCCTCTGGGTATTCTGATTGAATAAAAAAGACTATCATTCCAAATATTATCAATAAAAATAAAGGAAAAAACTTTTTTTTGCTTACTTTATTCAAATTCAATATAGTTAAAAGTAACATAACCATTAAAGCTGCAAAAACTATAATATATACAAAAATAACTGCAGCTCCAGACGGATACATCATACTATCCGTTAAAATATATTTAAATGGTAATATACCTATAAAAACTAATTCAACAACTTCTATTATTATTAATATAGTTGTGATTAATTTATAACTATTTTTTTTATTTGTTATTATAATTATATAAAGTAAAAAAGTATTAATCCAAATTGTATAATATATAAATATTAATTTTGTAACTATTATATATGGTATTGAGTTTACATTAAACCCATTTATGAAATAAATAGCACTAAATATTTCTAAAAACGTACCAAACAAGGTTACTATTATATTTAATGCGTAAATTTTGTTTTCAAAATAGTCAACTCTTTTTTTAGAAAAGTATACTAGAGCTAAAAACGACATAAAAATAGAACCATATATAGTTAAAAATAAATTTGTCATAGTTATTTCACCTATCCTATAAAAATTATACCATAAGTGAATAAAAAAAAGAAGAATTATATTTTCTTCTTCAATAATATTTTTTGATTATCTAGCAATTCATTATCTTTGTCAGCCATTCTTACATAATCAATTTTACCACTACCAGTATACAAAAATTCTTGATTAAAAGAATAATATTTTGGTAATACTTCGTCTCCTAATCTTTCGGAAATTAATTTTTTTATTTGATTTTTAATATAATTCTCTTTACCAAAATAAGCTTTATCAAGTAATACATGTACTTTAGGAACAGTTCTTAATACTTCATCGTTTACACCAGTGACAACACATTTTCGTATTCCTTCTATAGACATAATAAGTCTTTCCATCTCTGATGGATATACTTTGTTAACACCACAAACAAAAACTCTCTTAAGTCTTCCAATAATAACTAATTCCCCTTTTTCATTAATTTTACCTAAATCGCCAGTCTCAAGCCATCTTCTGCCATAGGCATCTGTTATAAATACTTCTTCAGTTTCTGTATCATTTTTATAATATTCATTCATAATTGAAGGGCCACTTATGCAGACTTCTCCAACTTCATTATAATCTTTTTCTTCTTTCGTTTTTAAATCTAAAATACACATATTATTAAATCTTAACGGAAAGCCTACTGTACCTTTAGTGTTTTTTGCACCAAATTTTAAGCTGAATACTCCGCAGCACTCTGTAGCTCCATAGCCATCAAGTAATTCTGTTTCACAGCCACCATTCCTTAAAATCTTATTAACTTTATCTGCTGTCTGAATCGGTAATTCTTCTCCACCTGAAACAGGAAACTTTAAAAAATCTAGCTTCATCTTTTTTGCTTTGCTACTAGATGCAAACGCCTCCCAATGTATAGGTCCACCGAAAACAATGGATGGTCTATACTTTGCAATTTCTTTAGTAAACATTTTAGGGTTAGATACTGGATCTAGTATTGTTTGCATACCAAAGTATAAAGATAAATGCAACGAAGTCAACCCGTAAGCAATAAAAGGTGGTAATATATCTAAGAATTTCTCGCCTGGCTCAATACCATCTATCAAGTAACTATGAGCATAAACAGTAGTATTTATCGCTTCATTTGATAAGATAACCCCTTTATGAACTCCAGTTGTTCCACCTGTAAAAACAATTGCCGCAGGTTTATTTTGAAAATTTTGTGGCTTAGAAAATGGTGCTTCACCTTCTGCAGTCATAAATTTATTCCAATTCACAAAGTTTTTTGGAACCCTATTTCCTTTTATAAAATCACTAAAATTCGTAAATCCCCTTATTATAGGACTTTTTGCTGAATTCATAGCCGATAACATTATTATCTCTTTTAACTTTGTCTTATCTTTTACTTTTCGTAAAATTCTACATGTATTAGTAATACCAACAACTATATCATTATCCACTAAGTTCAAATCTCTCATTAAACCATATTTATTTAACCTAGGATCTATCATGCACGCAACTGCACCTATTGAATTTAAGGCATAGAAGCAATAAGCAAACTCTGGTGTGTTTGCCATAATTAAAGGTACTACATCACCCGCATTTACTCCTAATTGTTTAAACTTTCTTGAAATTTTATATACATTTTCAAAAAACTCTTCATAAGTAATATCTGTCCCAAAAAATGAAAATACTATATTGTTCATATTCTTTATATTATTAAAATACGCACATTCAAATAGTGTTTTATCAATTTTTTTGACTCCTTCATCTTTTACATTATTTAACCATCTTTTTTCAACAGATGGTTTTCCCACAAGATGATGATTTAAGCTTTCCACTGAAATTCCCCCTTTTTTGGTTTAAATACGAGTATTCTAGCACATTTTATATTTTTTAGCAAATTATGTACTAATCTATACAAAAAATGTAATAAAAAACATTATAGTAAAAATCAAGCATACAAAAAGAACCCCATATTTTATTAAGCATATCACTTACAATAATTATATAATAAAAAAACAAAAGATTATTTTTTTTATTTTGCTAAAACTTTTTCTGAACTTTTTGAAATCCAATATTGCCTCATGCGATTAGCAGTATTCTTTCTATCAATGTCTAATTGTCTTAATAACCAATAATTATTTCTATATCCATTAAGTGCTGAATAGTTTATACTTAAATTACTTAAAGCTCTTACAACTTCTTCACTATCACGTTCATCTGTCGTCTTTTTTACTAAATACTCAGCATCAAATACGTCGCTTTTCCATCTTAATTTTTTAAATGCATCTTCAATCTTTGCCATTCTAAGAGCCTCTTCAATATCATAATAATCTCCCCTATTTAAAGGTCTAAAATGTCTTTTAATTAAATAATATACTGAGGTTGCCATTTTGTTTCTTAAAGCATTTGTTAAACTATTAACATAATGTTTTTCTATTTCTTCATCAGTTTCAAAATGTCCACTCATATCAACCTCAATATTTTTTAAATCTATAGGGTTGCTAACATCAACATAAGATACATTGTTTTCATCATCTCTAATTAGTGTAACTGCAACTATTTTTTTACCAGTTTTTAAAGAAGCGTTTATAGGGCCATCAAACAAAGGATTAACTAGCTTGTTGGGATTGAAATTATGTGAACCTTCTGGAAAAATCAGAACACTATTTGTTTTTAATACCCTACACATTTTTGATAATACTTGCTTTCTTTGATCTTTATCCATTATGTCAAATGGTATCATACCATTAACCCATAATGCGTACATTTCTGGATTATATTTTAGTGATTCAATAGATCCTAACACTAAATAAGCATTTCTATCCAGAACACTTAAAACAGTCTCAATGTCTTCTGGACAGGTATGATTACACACAAAAATATATGGTTCATCAGCATTTAGCCTAGGATATCTCTCAACTATAATATTACTTTTGCCATTTGCTAGATCATAATGTTCTAAAGGAATATAATTGAGAACTAATTTATTAAAATATTCATCATCACTCATTCCAGCTCCAGCATTTTCAAATATTATATTTGATTTTACTATAGTCCTAAAAGCCTTTTTAAATGGTTTATCTAAATGCCTTCTAACACTTAAGCCAGTATTTGTAGTAAAATGATCAGCATCTCTTTTGTGGTTTTCACTTATAAAAATATTTTCCATATTGTATTCTCCATTCCTAAAATATATTAAGTATTAGTTTAACACTTAAAATTTTACTATATTTTTTTTACATCGATTAACATACGTGTATGATATCCGTGCTTATTATAAAATTCTATAGCATTCTTATTGTACGCAAAGACGTCTATAAAAATATATTCACATCCAATAGACTTAAAATAGTTTTCCATTTTATCCATTAACTTTTTACCAATGCCTTTTCCTCTAGCACTCTTAGAAACAACTAACTCTGATACCTCACCACTTTTAGGGCATTTATAATCTAAATAATCGTATTTATCATAACTTCTAACATAGCCCATAATTAAACCAATAGTCTTTTCTTCTTCAATAGCTAAATAACACTTACCATTATTTTTTTTAACTTCTTTTAGATCTAGTAATGCCATCTTATCTCTATATTCATAATCAAGCTTATCTAGGTTATCTTCATCAATTGTAAGTATATATTCTTCTAATTCTACTAATAGGTCCTTTACATCTTCCAAATATTTATCTTCATATTCAATTATTTTCATTTTATAAAACCTTTCTAAAATGTATCTATTAATCGTTATTTTTTAATATCATACCATATCCTAAATCAGCATCTATTCTTTTTGTGAATCCAAATTTTTCGTAAAATTCTTCCTTACCTTTTGATGCTCCAAGATACACTCTAAGATAAGGATTTTCTCTTTCAATAGTTTTAATTTTATCTAACAATTTATTCATAATCATTGTACCAATCTTTTTATTTTTATAATTTGGACGAACCATTACATCGTGTATATACATAAAACATATTCCATCGCCTATAAGTCTTCCATATCCAATAATTGTCTCATCATCATAAATGCTCACAGAATAATATGTATTAGCTAAAGCTTTTTTTAGATATTTCATCATCATATGAACCCCAACCTACTAAATCGTATAGCAAATTAAATTCTTGAACATTGTTAACATTTTCTTTTAATTTAATCATAGTATAACCTCTATATAATGATTATATCATAAAAAATCAAAATAAAAACACTGTTTAAAACAGTATTTTTTTATTTTAATAATTATTAGCTTTTCTTTCAAAATAACTTTGTGGATGATTGCACACAGGACATACTTTTGGAGCACTCTTACCTACTACTACATGTCCACAATTTCTACAAATCCATATAGCGTCTCCTTCACTTGAGAACACTAATTCATCTTCTATATTATTAAGTAATTTCTTGTATCTTTCTTCGTGTTCTTTTTCTATTTTTGCTACTTCTTCAAATAAGAATGCTATGTGTTCAAATCCTTCTTCTTTAGCTGTTTGGGCAAAAGATGCATACATATCTGTCCATTCATAATTTTCTCCCTCAGCTGCTGCTTTTAAATTACTTACAGTAGATTTAATATCTCCACCTTCTAATAATTTAAACCATATTTTAGCGTGTTCTTTTTCATTATTAGCTGTTTCTTCAAATATAGCAGCAATTTGCTCATAACCTTCTTTTCTTGCCTTACTAGCAAAATAAGTATATTTATTTCTAGCTTGACTTTCTCCTGCAAATGCAGCCATTAAATTTTGTTCAGTTTTACTTCCTTTTAAATCCATTTAAATATCCTCCTTCTTTTGGCATTCTTCACAAATACCTTCTAAAACAATTTTTGAACCTAAAACTTTTTTACCTTTTAAATTCTCATTAATCTTAAGTGAATAATCATATATATCAAATATTTTATTACATTTATTACATATAAAGTGTATGTGATTATCTAGTCTATCATATCTATCTATATTATCATTCATCTTAATTCTTTTTATTAAATTACTTTCGACCAAATAATTTAAATTTCTATAAACAGTACCAAGACTAATATTTGGAATTATATTTCTACAAGCATTATATACCTCATTAGCACTCAAATGATTATAACTATTATTTATAACTTCCAGTACAAGATTTTTTTGCTTTGTATTTCTCATATAAACTCCTTATCAGTAATGATTACTAAATATAGTATATCATTTTTAAAAAAATAACGCAAGTGTTTTGCGTTATTAATTAATCAAATGTAAAGTTTTGTGGTCCTAACAAGCTTTTTTGTTTTTCACCATTTTCACTTTCTACAGGTTCTACGGATTTTCCAATATTAGACTTTAAATAATTAGTATAAGTATCATCATCTAAATGAATTCTTGTTAGTCTAGCATCTCCCCAGTGATGTTGCCTCATATCATCTTCATAGTATTGTAATTGAGAGGCTATTAAAATTGTTTGATCACTATTACCACTTTCTAATGCTAGCTTTAATTTTCCATTTAAAGTTTTAATAGCTTCACTAGTTTTATCTAATGCCTCAATTAAATCCTTTTCATCAAACATATTATCTACTACGTGAGGTATATTTTCTGTTAAAGCTAAAGTATGACCTAAATCACCTAATAATCTTTCCCATTCTTCACTTGAATAAGAAGGCTTTAAACTGAAAAATGTTTGTATCAAATCTTGAAGTGTTTGATATGATTTTGCGTATGCAGCACTTTGTCTTGAATATACTAATTGCCAAGTATTATCACCATTTGAATTTTTTTGTAATGACATTCTAAATTTAGCATTTTCCATTGCTCTTAATTCACGATTCATTTTAATTCTTATAGCTTGTATCAAATCAATAGTCTCTTCTGCTTTATCTGTCATACTATCACCATAATAATTTTAACATTTTTTTTATTTTTTTACAATATTATATTTTTAATTCTTTTTCTATAAGTTCTATAAATTCAGGATAACTTACAGTTATGGTTTCTTCACTTCCATAATGTCTATAACTTATCATACTATCATCTGTCTCTTTTTGTCCTAATATTATAGCATATGGTATTTTTTTCATTACTGATTCTCTCATTTTATAACCTAGTTTTTCATCTCTATCATCTAGTTCTACTCTATAATTTTTTTCTTTTAATTTATTAAATATTTCTTTAGCATATTCTAAGTGATATTGATTATTTACAGGTATTATATTAAATTCTACAGGGCTTAACCATAAAGGAAGAGCTCCTTTAGTTTCTTCTAGTATATATGCTATAAAACGATCTAATGATCCCAATATAGCTCTATGAAGAACAACTGGAGTTTTTTTAGAACCATCACTATCTACATATTTTAAATCAAATTTTGCTGGTAAGCAGAAATCTAATTGACAAGTAGACAATGTAATTTCATTTCCAACAGCAGGTTTTACATTAACATCAAGCTTAGGTCCATAAAAAGCCGCTTCTCCTATTTCTTCTGTATATTCTATTCCAAGATCATTTAAAACCTCTCTAAGTCCATTTTCTGCTCTATTCCACATTTCATCATCATCGTGATATTTCTTTTTATCTAATGGATCCCTGAGTGATAAAACACATCTATAATTAGTTATATTAAAATCTTTATATACATCAAATATTAAATCGACAACATTTTTGAATTCGCTTTTTATTTGTTCTGGTGTTACAAATAAATGGGCATCATTTTGACAAAAATGTCTTCCTCTTTCAATTCCTTTTAAAGCTCCAGATGCTTCATATCTAAAGTCATGTGCTATTTCCCCTATTCTAATAGGCAAGTCTTTATATGAATGTAATTTATTAGCATATATCATCATATGATGTGGACAGTTCATAGGTCTTAATACGAAAGACTCACCATCCACTTCCATAGCTGGAAACATACTTTCTTTATAATGATCCCAATGTCCTGAAGTTTTATAAAGCTCAACATTACCTACACAAGGTGTAAGTACGTGTTGATATCCTAACTTCTTCTCTTTATTTTTTATATAATTTTCTAATTGCTCCCATATAATATATCCATTTGGTAAAAACATAGGTAGACCCCTACCAACTAAGTCATCAGTCATAAATATTTCCATATCTTTACCTATTTTTCTATGATCTCTTAGTTTAGCTTCTTCAAGTTCTTTTAAATATGCATCTAAGTCTTCTTGATTTTCAAAACATACTCCATATATTCTCTGTAGCATCTTATTATTAGAATCGCCTTTAAAATATGCACCTGACACTTTTAGAAGTTTAAAATATTTCATAGATTTAGTTGAAGGCATATGTGGCCCACGACATAAATCAACAAAGTCATCTTGTTTATATGCACTTATTACAACTTCGTTCTCATCCATTCTACTTATTAAATCTATTTTATATGGATTATCTTTAAACATTTCTAGAGCTTCTTCTTTAGATAGTTCTATTCTCTTAATTAACTTATCTGACTTAGATATTTTTTTCATTTCTTTTTCTATATTAGCTAAATCTTCTTCTGTCAAAGAAATATCACCTAAATCAACATCATAGTAAAATCCATTTTCTATAACTGGCCCAACCCAAAATAGTGCTTTTGGGTATAAATGTTTTATTGCATGTGCTAGTAGATGGGCACAACTATGATTAAGTACATTTAATTTTTCATCTTCTTTTATATTTTTCATAACATCCTCCTATAAATAAAAAATGCATCTCTACTCTCCATAAGGAGCGTAAGAAATGCACTACGCGGTACCATCCTAATTTATAACTTGATTTAAAATAACGGTTTAACCCGGTGTATCTTTCGATAACAGCTCATAGGTAGTAATTATTAAACTGCTTATTAGTTTTCCACCATCACTAACTCTCTTTAAAGCACATTTTAATAATCGAGTCCTAATCATTGCCTTTAACGAGTATAATTTACCACATTTTCACTTTTTTGTAAATACTTTATTTATCTTTTGAACTATATAATGCGAGAATTTTATTATAAATTCCTGGTTCTATTTTGTTTAAAGCATTTATAGTAACTTCAAAAGATCTTTTATATTCTCCTCTATAGAATAATTGCTCTGATAAATTTAAATTACTATTCAAGTCTTCATAACTACTTCTATATCTATTACCATATACTATAGCTTTTTCTGCAAACATCGCATTTTTCATCATTTCTTTTGTCTTTGTGTATAATTTTAAAACTAAGTCACGTGCAGTATCAACTCTTGTATTTAATATATCTATAGTAATAGGCTTTTTATCTAATTCTTTAACTATCTCTTTTATAGCTACATTTGCTTCATTTAATTCTACATAATATGCATCTGGAATAACAGGTAATTTATATTCTCTCATTTGAAGTTTAGAATCTTTTAAAACCATTTTTACTTCTTCTAGTTGTTGTCTTGCTCTAACTTCGTCATCGTGCATACTTCCTATAACATTTAAAGAATCCTCTAACTTTGATTCAGTATGAGACAAATTATTTGAAAGTCCTTCAATCTCTTTTAAAAGTTTAGAATATGCAAAGCTATTATTAAACTTAGTGTGGTCCTGTAACAACTTATAATTAGAATTTAAGTCAAATACTTCTTTTCTGACTTCATTTAATGAATTTATATTTTCTTCTTTTAAATTATAAATACTTTTTATTTCATCTATTTGATCAAATATTTCATCAACTACACTATTCATTTTTGTTAGCTTCGTAGAAAAGTTAAGTAAAGCTTCTTCATATGTTTTTCTATCAACTTTTTCTTTTTCAAAATCATTGAATAATGAATCAAAATATTCAAGTAAAGTTTTTAGTTCCTCTAGGCTTCCATTCATATCAAGTCTTTTTGTTCTCTCAACGATTTCTTCCATCTTTTTACTTGTTTCTTTTATATTATATTCTAGATTTAAGTAATCAAGTGGATAGCCTTCACTTTCCATCTTATTATAAGTAGCTTCTGCCTCCTTTATTCTAGAAGGAAGTACACTTGTTAGCATAAGTATTATTGAAGGTATCTCCTCTATTACAACACTCATATGATTTAAAAGGCTATCTATATTATTTAAAATATCATCTACTTCAGTATATTCATTATTATCCATAAGGCTTTCAAAAGCTTCAAATTGTTTAGCAATAACTTCAAATTGATTATTAACTATTTCAGCAAAAGAGCCATACTCAATCTTGTCATCACTAAATTTTTGATACAATGTTCTGTATCTTGCTTTATAACCTGTAATTATTGTTCTACTTCTTTCTTCACTAGATGTTAAATCTTTTATTTCTCCAAATAAAAATTCAGAGTTAGTACGTACTTTATATAATTCCATTTCCAACTTAGCTATTTTATAAGTAGTACTTTTATAATCCATTTGCGATAATGAATACTCAGCATCAAGTATCATATCAGATAACTTAGGTATTTGAACTTCCTTAATCTGATTTAATCTTTTAGTCCATTCGTTATATAAATCTTTTAATTTATCGTTATTTAAAAAAGCTTCTACCTTAGCTAGTTCTGGAACTATTGGAGAAGTAGCTAACTCATTTTTTTCTATTTCTAATTTCTCCAAAGTTTTTTTAATCTTTTTATTTCTTTTACTTTGTGAAAAATTTAATACACCTATAATAAGTCCAACGCTTATAATGAAAAAAGTAAACATAATAAGTGTCAAATCATCCATCATAGCAATCACCTATTATAATTATAACATACTTTTTTTATAATTCGACAATATTTTTTATTTTATTTATAAAACTTAAGCTTAATATAACTTTATATCATATTTTTCTTGACTTTATAATAAATTAATTATATAATTAATCTTGCGAAGAAAGAAGCAATCTTTGATATTTGCAATGTGTTTATTCCTTCGGGTTTATTAGTAACTATTTGCTTTTATTGCGAAAATATTAAAATAAACACCCTGTAATTAGGCAAAGAGCCTTTTCGTAAGAAAGGAGAAATTTATGTCAAGATACACTAAATCAAGTTATCGTGTAAGCCGTCGTTTAGGTTTTTCTACTCTTGAAACTGGTCGTGAATTAGCTAAAAAGCCTTATGCTCCAGGTATTCATGGAAATAAAAAAGCTAAAAAGTTATCTAACTATGGTGTTCAATTACAAGAAAAACAAAAAGTTAGATTTATGTACGGTTTAAATGAAAAACAATTCAGAAAAACATTTGAAGATGCTGGAAAAATGAAAGGTGTACATGGTGAAAACCTATTCAAGTTACTTGAATCTAGATTAGATAACTTAGTTTATAGAATTGGATTCGCTACTACAAGAAGAGGTGCTAGACAATTAGTTAACCATGGACATATAACAGTAAATGGAATAAAAGTTAATATTCCTTCATACAGATGTAAACCTGGTGATTTTATCGCTATTAAAGAATCTGATAAAGAATTAGCTATAGTTAAATCTTCTCTAGAAGCTTTAAGTAAAAGAGTTGAATTCTTAACTTTTGATGAATCTAAATTAGCAGCTACTTTTGTTAGATATCCAGAAAGATCTGAATTAAATACTGAAATTAATGATTCATTAGTTGTTGAATACTACAACAGATAGAAAAGACTTGATCTTTTCTTTTTTTATGTATTTTATGAAAATTAGAATATCTAGACAAAGATTAAATTTAATAGTATAATTGTATAGTCGAATTAATCTTAAAGAAAGGAGGTTAACTTTGAAATTTATAAATAACAATATAAACGATACTAAAATATTCGCACTTGGCGGACTTGGAGAAGTTGGTAAAAATATGTATTGCATAATGACAGGTAATGAATTAATTATTACTGATGCAGGAATTATATTTCCTTCTGATGAGTTACCTGGCGTAGACTATATTTTACCAGATTTTACATTTCTTAAGAAAAATGAAAGTAAAATAAAAGCACTATTTATAACTCATGGCCACGAAGACCATATAGGTGGAATTCCGTTCTTATTACAAACTGTAAATATTCCCGCTATATACTCCCCTAATCAAGCTGCTGGTTTGATTAGAAAAAAGCTAGAAGATAGGAATATTAACTATAAAAATTTAATAGTATATGACGAGAATACTAAAGTAAAATTTAAAAATATGTCTGTCGAGTTTTTTAGGACAACACATTCAATACCTGATTCTCACGGTATAGTTATTCATACGCCTAATGGTACTATAGTTACAACTGGAGACTTTAAATTCGACTTAACTCCTATAGGACCTATGGCTAATATACACAAAATGGCATCTATTGGTATGAAAGGTGTATCTTTACTTTTAAGCGACAGTACTAATGCTTTAAATGAAGGTGTTAGTCTAAGTGAATCTAAAGTAGATGCAGCACTTTCTCATATATTTCTTCAACATAGTGGAAGAATAATAATTGCTACATTCGCTTCTAATATATATAGGCTAAAACATATAGTTGACACTTGTAAAAGAAACAATAGAAAAATAGCTATATTTGGTAGAAGTATGGAAAACAATATTGAAATATCACTAAATGAAGGGTATATAAAAAATAAAGAAATATTTGTGACTCCTGAGGAAGCTAATAATCTTCCATCTAATGAAGTATGCTTACTTTGTACAGGTTCACAAGGAGAGCCACTTGCTGCTCTTTCTAGAATAGCTAATGGATCTCATAAACAAATCAAATTACAAGATGACGATATAGTGATATTTTCATCAAGTGCTATACCAGGTAATGCATTAAGTATATCAAAGACAATAAATAAATTATATTTAAAAGGCGTTAAAGTCTACACTAATATTCATACATCTGGACACGGCAATCAAGAAGAATTAAAACTTATGCTAAGACTTATAAAGCCAAAATATTTTATGCCTTTCCACGGAGAATATAGAATGCTTAGAAGTCACGCTGACTTAGCTATTTTATGTGGTATGCCAAAAGAAAATACATTTGTCTTAGAAAATGGCGAAGTATTATCATTATATAAAGGTGTTATAAAGAAAGATAAACCAGTTATATGTGGAGATCAATATGTAGATGGAAATAGAATTGGTGAAATTGGAAATGCTATGATGAGAGAAAGAAAAATCATGTCTAGTGATGGAATCGTCATAGTAATCGCTAATATAGATACATCAAAGAAAAAACTACTATTCCCTACTAATATTACTTCAAGAGGATTTGTCTTAATTCAAGAAAATCTAGATTTATTAAAGGAAATAGAAACAGAAGCAACTAATATAGTTAATAACAAATTAAAAGTTAATTGCATATTTAGTGAAATTAAAAATGACTTAATAAGTAATTTAGGAAGTTTCATTTATGAAAAAACTGGAAGAAATCCTATTATAGTACCTATTATAAATGACGTTAAAAGAGCTACAGAATAGCTCTTTTTTTTGAAATAAAAACTAAAAATAATCCAGTTATAATTAACGAAGCTGACACTTTACTTTTATGATCATTTTTTAGTGTATCTGGTACATCCACTACTAAGACTTCTCTTTTATCATATAGTTCAAATACATATTTCCTTTTTTCATTTATAGATATCTTAAATTTATCTATAAAGCTATAGCCATCTTTTCCTTTAATTTGCACTAAATAATATTCACCAAAAGGTATAGTCTTTTTTGCAGAGCCATTTTCCGTTTTAAAAGTTTCTACAAGTTCTATCTTTGAATTATATAGTTCAAAGATAGCACCATCTTCTTTAGTATAATTATCACCATCTACATAATATTTATTTAAAATAACTTCTGCTTTAATTATTTTCTCGTATGAATTAATTAAAGCACTTTTATTTTCTTTTGTTAAATTTACATAATATATATTAGTATCAAGTTCATATCCTTCACTTGGCTTTAATTCCTTAACATAATAATTTCCAAGTTCTAAATTTTTAAAAGTTGCTACCCCACTTTCATCCGTAGTAATCTCTGCAATTAATCCTGAATCATTATATATACCATATATAGCTCCTTTAAGTGTAGCTTCTATTCTTTCTTCAGATTCACTATCAAACTTATTTATTATTATATTACCACTATTAACTTCTATCGTTATATTAAAAGTAATATCATTTAATTTGCCCGGCGATATAAGAGCCTGAGCTCCACTTAGATAATACAATTTATAATTAGTATCTATTGGGCTTTTTTTTATAAATGTTATATTATATATTCCATCTTCTTTAGTATCAATAATAAGCTTATTATTAATAATCTTTGATTCTATATTTGATTCTTTTATTTCATAGTTACTTAAAACATCATTAGTATCATATATTTCATATTGTCTATTTGACGAATATTCAAAATGTAAGCCACTAAAACTAGGCTTTTTTAAATGTTTATCAACTAATGAATTAATCTCATTAATCTCCGCTTCATATTTATTTACTTTATTATTACTTGAATCTGTAAAAAATATTTCTTCAACACCTAAAGATTTCCATATTAAGGCTTGTGTAGCTATATACCACTCTATACTATCGTGGTTATAAAAACCATATCCGTAATAAGAAATTAGATTTATTTTATTTAAAACCTCTTCGCTTATATTAAATAAATCACTATTATATTCATACTCTTCATAATAAACATTAGGCTTTATTAATTTAAATGGTTCGATACAATATACTAATTTACCATCTTCTCTTACGTACTTATACATATTACCATTATAAGCCTCTTTACCAGATTTTATATGAATATAAGTATCACTAAATTTGCCATTAATATAAAATTTAGATTTTGCTTCTACACCTCCCATAAATAAAATAAAAAGTATAAAAATATTAATAATTTTTTTCATATTATTCCTCCTTTTTTATACTTTTACCATATAAGTAAACTTATATCAAAAGAGTATTTTTTAAAAACTATTAGTACTTTTATACAATAAATCATATTTTACTTTTAAATATTAAATTTTTTAAGAATTAATACTTCTAAAATATAAATTCATCAATTTTATTTTATTTTTCTTTATGGGAACTATCCTCACCTGTTGATGCATATGTACCAACAAACTCTGATATTATTTGTCTTTTCTCGTTATCAACAACATATTTAGAAAATCTCTTAAAGTTTCCTCCTGATTTAACTAAGGCTAAAAAATTATCTACGTCAAATTTATTCATCCAATTTCTTTGTTGCTGTAATGATAACTTATAATTTTTTCCAGGATGTATTTCATATCCAGATTCTGTTTCTCTTCCAGACAAGATAACTTCTTTATCTTGGTTATCTACATATGACGTTAAATCAACACTATAAATATAATCTAATATCAATAGTAATACCTGAAAACTATATGGAAGTTCACATTCTTGCTTTTCAACATTATACTTTGATTCTAAATCTTTTAATCCTTCATTATTTTTATATAAAAAGTTTATTGATACAAAATAGCTTTTTGGTACGCCTAAAATAATTGCAAGTTTGCTTAGCATAGCATCATACATTTCATAATTGTGCAAACTAGAAACGACCGTACCATTATTAATCATCCTTAAATTCTCAGTAGGAATTTCTCTTTCTTCAAAAGATATTCCGTGAATTTCAGAATATACCATCTCTGCAAAATATTGTGTTTGGGCTTCCATTATTAGTCTGCCAATATTGCTTTCTTGATTAATTCCAACTTTATCATTATCAGGATTTGTTTGTACCGCATGATGTAATTCATGATAAACAACCATTTCTCTAAGTGGTTCTGCTAAAGAGTCTCTTATGAATATTGTCTTACTCTCTGGATCTCTAAATCCCTTTACATCAGCGCCTTTTTGCAAATAAATTCTGTGATTTTGATCATAAAACTCAACTTTGCTCGCATATCTTATAGCATTATCTATTAAGTCATCTAATTTAATACCCTTAGGGATTAAGTTCTTTTTCACTAAAACGTAAAAGTAATTTGTAAAATATGTTAAGGTTTCACTAGTTATATTACCAGCTTTATCACTAATTAATTTTTTTATTTCCTCGTACATTTGCTATTACCTCCAAGTATATTATAGCATAAAACTATATCCGTTATTATAATAATTATTGATAGATATAAAAGAAAACTTATATAATTATCAAAAAATAGAAGAACAAGTCTTCTATTTAACTACTATATTTACTAACTTTTTAGGTACTACAACCACTTTTATAACTTCTTTACCATCAGTGAAAGCTTTTACATTATCTATATCAAAAGCTAAAGATTTCATTTCTTCTTCTTTAGTATCGGAACTAACTTCTATTTTGCCTCTTAATTTTCCATTTACTTGTACTATCATAGTGAAAGTATTATTTTCTAATTTAGAAATATCATAAGTTGGCCAAGTAGATTTACATAAAACTTCACCTAGTTCATATTTTTCATTTAATTCTTCAGTAATATGAGGGCATATAGGATTTAAAAGATGTATTAATGTTCTATAATCTTTTTTAGTGATACTATCTAATTCTTCTAATTTATTTAATAATATCATTAATGAAGATACTGCTGTATTATATTTCATATTATCAAAATCATCTGTTACCTTTTTTATAGTTTGATTCATAAGAATTTCAACTTGATTAGAATATCCTTCTACATTATTTAATTTATTACCAAGTTTATATACTCTATCCAAGAATTTTTTGCATCCTTTTAATCCATTTTCACTCCAAGAAGCGTCCATAGTATAATCACCAATAAATAGCTCATAACATCTTAAAGCATCTGCACCATATTCTTTAATCATATCGTCTGGATTTACAACATTACCTCTTGACTTACTCATTTTCTCGCCATTTGCGCCTAGAATCATTCCATGAGCTACACGTTTTTTAAATGGTTCTCTAAATGGAACTAATCCTTGATCATATAAGAAATTATGCCAAAATCTTGCATAAAGTAAATGTCTTGTTGCGTGCTCCATTCCACCATTGTAGTAGTCTACCATATTGAAATATTTAAGTGCTTCTTGACTTACGAATTCTTTATCATTTTTAGGATCCATATATCTTAAATAATACCAACTAGAACCAGCCCAGTTTGGCATAGTATCTGTTTCTCTTTTAGCAGGTCCACCACATTTTGGACAAGTTGTATTTACCCAATCAGTGATATTAGCTAATGGACTTTCTCCAGTATCTGTTGGTTCATATGAAGCGACATCTGGAAGTCTTACAGGCAAATCTTCTTCCTTAACTTTAACCCAACCGCATTCTGGGCAATTAATCATAGGTATTGGTTCTCCCCAAAATCTTTGACGAGAGAATACCCAGTCTTGTAATTTATAGTTTACTTTTCTTTCTCCGATTCCTTTTTCTTCTAAATATTCAATCATTTTATTAATAGATGACTGTTTATCAGTATAACCATTAAGGATACCAGAGTTAACCATTTCTCCACTTCCAGTGTAAGCTTCTTTTGAAATATCTCCGCCTTTAATTACTTCTATGATATTAATGCCAAATTTTTTAGCAAACGCATAATCTCTTTCATCGTGTGCAGGTACAGCCATTATAGCACCCGTACCATAATTAACTAAAACATAATCGCTAATCCAAATAGGTATTTCTTTATTGGTAATTGGATTTATTGCTGTTAAACCTTCTATTTTTACTCCAGTTTTTTCTTTAGTAACATCTGTTCTTTCTATTTCAGTTTTAGCTGCTGCTTCCCTTTGATAAGAAATAACTTCATCTAAATTTTTAATGTAATTTTTATATTCTTTTAATAAAGAATGTTCTGGAGAAATTACCATAAATGTTACTCCATATATAGTATCTGGACGCGTTGTAAATACTTTTAATTTATATGGTATTTCTTTTATTTTGAAGTCAACTAACGCACCAGAGCTTTTACCTATCCAATTTATTTGAGCTGTCTTTATTCTATCAATGAATTCAGTATCATCCAAACCAGTAAGTAATTTTTCTGCATATGCGCTCATTTTAAGCATCCATTGCTCTTTTTCCTTCTTTTCTACTTTTCCTCCGCATCTTTCACAAACATTGCCTTCTGACTCTTCATTAGATAGTCCTATTTTACAATTTGGACACCAATTAATTTCTTTTTTTGCCTTATAAGCCATACCAGCATCAAAAAATTTTAAAAATTGCCACTGTGTCCATTTATAATATTCTGGATCTGTAGTAGAAAATTCACGTGACCAGTCAAAAGATATTCCTAAATCTTTTATCTGTGATTTAAATACTTTAATATTTTCTTTTACAGCTTCACTTGGATGTATATGATTTTTTATAGCATATTGTTCTGCTGGAAGTCCAAATGCATCCCAACCAATCGGATATAACACATTATAACCCTGCATTCTTTTTTTTCTTGCCATAGCATCTAGTGCTGTATAACTTCTAACGTGTCCAACGTGTAATCCTGAACCGCTTGGATATGGAAATTCAACTAAATAATAAAATTTAGGCTTTGAAGAATTATTTGAACACAAAAAAGTATTATTATCTTCCCAATACTTTTGCCATTTCTTTTCTATCTTTTCAAAATTATACATACGACTCATCTCCTATTTTTATAATGTATACCTATAAAATGATACAACACTAATATAAGCATAACCAAGGTAATAAAACCTACTAAAATTCTTAAAACAAAGCGATCAAACAAAGATACTATATAAACTGTTGTTGATAGTATAAATGCATTAGCTAAAAATACGCTGTTAGCAATTCTTTTAATATTATTTTCATTTACTTTAACATTATATTTATATTTTAAATAGGTCATCTCTTTCCCATCGGGAAATTTTTTTAATACATTTTTTCTATTAAGTACAAATATAACATAAAACAAATAAATAAGTACAAATGTTATAAAATACAGGATTAATTCTTTCATATATCCTCCTTAAAAAAAATCACATCTAGATTAAGATGTGACTATAATCGAAATCTAAAACTATCTATATTATATTACACTTGGTCAATATATTCAAGAAGTTTTAAAAACAAATCAATATATTTTCTTTCTAAATAATCCTTACCACGTCCAAGTTTTCTAATCTCAATTCTCTTTTTCTTTAGCTCTAACTTAGTAGAAAACATTATACTATCAATTTTATCTTTTATAGTTGTTTTTATTGGTAAATCACTAATTATAGATGATATATCTTCATTGATAATTCTCATAGCTTCTATTTCTATATTATCACCACTACAAATTATCGTAAGTTGTGAAATCGTTGGAACGTTATCTATCTCTATGACTAAATCAGTTCCATCTCTATAACTTCTATTTTCTACTTGATTACTGCCAGCATAACTTAAAACTCTAGAAGCTGAACGTGTATTTTTAAATCTAATTTTATAATCTCTTGTTTTAGGCAAGACTCCAGCCCTTCCACCTACTGGAAGAAGTGTTAAACTATAATTATTCTTTTTATATAAGAATTCTATATTAGTTATCATATATTCTCCAGACTGATAATTATTTGTTTCTCCATCATCTTCATAGATACTATATGTATTATTATCTCCAGGGAACACCGCTATTTCAAGTCTCTTTGGCACACTAGTCGAATTAAATTTATTATTAGAAAGTGGTATTATAGCGCCTGCTTTTACGAATACAGGATATTCTTCATCTTTATAAAAAGATACATATTTTTTATTACCAGTATATTTCTTACCATTAAAGAAGTCATACCATATTCCATCTGGAATAAATATTTTATGAATAACACGATTCATAATATAATCTTTTTTATTATATATAGGACTAATTAAAAAACTTGTTCCAAAAAAATATTCAAATTTAAATAGTGGATCATCGTATAAATTAGGATATCTATAATAAAGAGGCTCTATCAAAGGCTTACCATATTTAAAGTATTTATAAGCTTCCGTATATATATATGGTATTAATTTATATCTTAATCTTAAATAATCAGATGTAATTAAAGATGTCTTTACACCCCATTCAAGAGGTTCTCTTTTATAATATTTACCCTTATCAGATCCAAGACGTAATATTGGTGAAAAAGTTCCTAGCTGTACATACCTTGTAAATAATTCATTATCTTCTATTCCACCACTAGTACCACCTATATCATGACTCCAAAAACTTATTCCTCTATTAGATGCTGAAACATTAAATTCTAGCATCTCTTTAAGAGATTTCCAGCTTACAATAGATCTTCCAGAATAAAGTATAGGATATCTATGAGGCGCTATAGTAGTGTTTAGAGCACTTATTAATGGTCTTTTATTTTTATATAAAAGCATATCTGTATATAAATAATGTTTTAAAATGTTTAATCTATGTAAATCATTTATATTAAAGTCATTTAAAGCATAAATATCTACACCAAAATTATTTAATGGATGAATTATTAATTTTAAGTAAGCATCTACTACTTTTGGATTTAATATATTAAAAGGTATATTTCCCTTATTATCTACTTCAAGATATTCTTTTAATAAATCAAAATCTTTATCTTTAGAATTAAAGCTTTTATAATCTTTTAAAGTATAAGCTAATTTAACACCTTTACTCTTTAAGTAATCAGATATTAATTTAGGTTCTTTATAAACATCAGTTAAAGATTTATTTTGATCTAATAAATTTATCATTAAAACTGAAATTGGAACATCATTATCCTCAAATCTTTTTACTAAACGAGTAAGGCCTATTTCGTCATAAGTATCGTTTTTGCACCACCAATTACCTAATGCATATCTAGGTATAAGTGATGGATATGAAGTAAGTGCGAAATAATCACTCAAACAAAAGTAAAAGTCTTTATTATACATAAAAACGTAAGTATCTATGCACTTCTCTTCCCTTTTTTTAAATTCTCCATTTTCAAGTATAATATAAGAGTCAGAATCATCTATAGAAGTGAATCCCTCCTGAGAATACATTCCTTTTTCTTTTACTAAGCTATTATTATTTCTATATACGATAGCATCATAATTTCTGACTTCAGGATGATTATAAAACCAAGCTTTATCATTTCCAATCAAAGAAATTTTAAGATTAGAAGCCGGTGAAAACTTACCGGCATAAAAAGGACGTTCTTTTTTATAAAAAAGTTCAAAATATTTAGTTGTGATTTTTAAAGTATGGTCATTTTCTTCTACTGTAAATTCTGGCTTTTTAAAGTTTCTATACCAAACAAGCTCAGTAGGTTCGTCTAAAAATATACCTGATTCACTATATTCTAATCTAACTAGTCTTTCAGTTAATACACTAATGCGATATTTTTTACCTTTAAATACTACTTCACTATTTGCTTTAGATAATGAAGTATCGAATTTAAAATGATCTCCTAAATTATACATAGTATCACACCCTTATTATTCTATAAATTATTATAACATCAGTTTTAATTTTTTCCAATAGAAAAAAAGGTATTAACACCTTTTATCTTAAATTTTTACTAATTAATTCCATATCTATTGTAAGTTGTTCTACTCTAGATATAATTCTTCTAGCTTTAACTACATCAACACCATTTTTTGAAATAGATAAGTGCTGCTCCAACTCCTTAATATTTAAATTTGAAGTAAAAAACGTAGCTAAATTATTATCCATTCTATATTGTAATAGTGGACATAGTATTTCATCTCTATTATATGCAGTTAAATTCTCAGCACCTATATCATCTATTAAAAGTAATGGCACTTTTTTTACTTGTTCGTATTTTAAATGAAAATCATCTTGAAATGCACCTCTTATAAATTCTGGCCAAAAAACTATTATACTTTTATAATTTTTTCGAGCTAACTCATTAAAAAGAGCTGCTATCAAATAAGTTTTACCGCATCCAAAGTTTCCATGTAAATAAAGCCCTTTGCATTTTTTACCTTCAAGGAAATCATCTAAAAAGTCCATAAGCCAATTTATTACTTCAAATCTATTTTTATCTGTTTTATATATATCTTCAAGACTGGCTGACTTTATATTATCTGGAGTATTAAAAAATTTTATACTAGATAGATGACTATTTTTTTTCATCATAGCAATTTTATATTTACAAGGTTTATAAGTAAAAGATATTCCACCAATATTAACTGGCAAGTAACAATAGCCTTCCATTTTATTTAAACAATTAAATAACCCTGGACAATTTTTACAATGTTCGTATTCTTTACTACTCTCTTCTATTAAAGAAGTGTACTTTTTTAAAACCTCACTACTAAGATTTAAACTTTTTACTATTTCTTTGAAATTAGGATTTTTCAAGGCATTTTTATACTCTAAATCTAAATCAGTTTTTACTTCTTTTTCCATATCATTTAAAATATTATGCATACTAATTCCTCTTCAATCTACTTTCTAATTTTCTTATTTCATCTTGTGTAGCTTCTTCTTCTTTTATGTCTTTATTAAACCATTCAGGAGTGTCACTAGCTTCTTTAGTCTTAACTTTTTTAACATTTTTCTTCTTTTTATATTCTTCTTCTGCAATTTTCATAGCATCTTCAACAGTTTCTATACCACTTTTACTCCACTGTGACGCTATTACCTCTACAAACGATTTAATAAGTTTATTATTGTTTATTTTAAGTACATAATCAACAAGTACATTAACTACACCAGGTTTTAAGTTTAAATCTATTAAAAGATATGATATTAAACTTAAATCGCTACTTGTTGGTGAACCCGTTTTACATTTACTATTAATAAAATCATATGGACTAGTAGTTTCAAATAAATGTATCATTCTAGATCTATTTGATGTATCTAAGGATTCTTTTCTTAAATATTCTGGTTGATTTTTATATATAATACTAGGTAGCTTACCCATATTATCGTATCTATAATACTTATTAGCATTTTCCTGAAGCATCTTTTTATCTATTGTATGTTTTATAGATATTGAATTTCTAATAAGTTCTATCATATCATCGTTATCATAATTATAAATATAAGATATTTTATATAAGAATTCTTTAGTATCTTTAGTTATAGATTTTTTATTTAAAAGTTCATCACTTATTAAGCTAAGTATTGTATTTATATCTATTTTTGATAGTATTTCAAGCTTCCTATAACTAGATTTTTTTATATCATAAATAAGATTATCATTGATTGGCTCATTAGAGAACGCAAACACATCGCTAAACTTGCTAGTAATATCATCGTATTCTCTCAAATTTATTTTAGGTACTTTAAAGTAGCTAATAGCCCTTTCATATTCTAATTTACCTATAGCATTAAATAAAGCCATATTAAGTAAAGGATTATTTATAAATTCAGAAGCACTTATAGGTGAATATAACTCATATACGAAATTATTTATATTTCCCTTTTTAACATATGTTTTAATAAGTCCTACTGCTTCTAACTTTACTCTTGCATCTATAAATTCAGAATTACTAATCATCATATCTCTTAATATGTGATGATGAGTCCATTCGTTAGATAAAAGTTCAGATTTATCTAAATAAGACCACAAAGTATAATACAAACTAATAGCTTGAGAGCCTATTATAGGTTGATAAAGTAACATAAGTATATTTCTATCAGAACTGTTTAGTGTTGTTTTATTAACTACTATAAAAGTATCTGCAGGAAGTACTATCATTATAACACACTCCAATCTATATATAGTTTAACATATTTAAAAGCAAAAAAAAAGAAAAAAGCATTTTCTTTTTTAAATTATAATATTATACAAAGTACAAAGAATATAACGCCAAGGAAAGCTGTCATATAAGTTATAAATAGCTCTCCGCCTCTTTCTTTTCTATTTTTAAATAAATCATTATTTGCTCCAGACATAATAGAAGCGCCTTCTGCTTTACCACTCTGTAATAGAACAATTGCAATTAATAAAATTGATACTATAATTAATAAAGTAGTCATATTTCCACCTCACTTTAATAATTTATCATAAAATTATTAATAAATCAAGATTTATTAATAATATAGACTGTTTTATTACTTAAATCTATCTCTTTAATAATTTCTTCCATCTTTTTCATATTTAATTCATCTATTTTTTTGTAATCATCTAATATAACTTTTTTATAATTAATTATATTGCTCATTACTTTATTATTTAAAGCATATATGCTATCACTTCTATATATACAATTACTCTTTCTTACTTTTTTCTTTCTTTCAAATTCACTCTTATCTATAGATAAATCCTTTAATTCTTTTTCTAACAATTCAAGTACTTTTTTAGTTTCATTTGTCTCTACTATTACTATTATTAGTATATGACTATCAGTACTTAAAATAGAAAAGTCGACATCATTAGTAATTAGGTTTTGTTTTTTTAAATTTTCATTAAATATAGAAGTTGATCCTATTTTTAAATCAAACAATATACTTAAATATGATTTAACATCATTGATATCTAATTTAACCTTAGAACAATCGATTTTGTAGCCTACTCCTAATTTTGATATTTCTATATCCATTTTAGATTTTTCTAATTTTTTTTCAACTTTATTTGGTTCATCATACTTTTTCAATTTAATTTCAGAAAATTTAGAAAATTCTTTTTTTTCTTGATTTGACTTAACAATATTTATAACATCATCTGGATCAACATTTCCCACTACTGTTAAGAACATATTGCTAGGATGATAAAATGTATTATAACAAGTATATAAGTCCTCTTTAGTTATTGAATATACATCTTTTACTGTTCCAGCTATAGGATATTTAATTGGATGATTTATAAAAGCGTTATAAATAATTTTACTATATATCTTAAAGAATGGATCGTCTTCATACATACGTATTTCTTGCTCTATTATACCTTTTTCTTTCTCTACATTTTCATCAGTAAAATAAGGATCTTCTACATAATCTAATAAGTAATTAAGGTTTTCTGATAAAAAGTTAGGTCCACTAAATAAATATGTTGTTTTAAAATTAGATGTATTAGCGTTTGCGTCGCATCCTCTTTCAGAATAAAATGTGAACGGATCAACATTATCTTTTTGTTCAAACATTTTGTGTTCTAAAAAATGTGCTACGCCAAGTGGAACAGATACCATTTTCTTTTTTCCTATTGGTACAAATTCATGATTTATAGATCCAAACTTAGTAGAAAGAGTTGCATATATTCCATTAACATTATCTTTTGGAATAACATAAACTTCTAATCCATTTTTAAGCTTTTCTTCATAAAGATCAAGTCCCAATCTTACTAAATTACTCTTCTTCATCTGATTCACCTTCTAACAAATAAATAGTATCTAAATGTATTTTACTTGCTAATTTAACAACATCCTTTTTGCTAACTCTGTTTATTTTAGATAGTCTATCTTTTATATCATCACTGCCCAAGTACTCCATACCTGAATAAAGACTTAAAATGCTATCTGGATTATCTTCTAATTCTTTTAAACTGTTTATGTATGTTACTTTAGCCTTTACTATATCGTCATTTGAAAATTTTCCTTTTTTCATATTTACGATTTCAGCTTTTATTAGTGATAAAGCTTTCTTGAAATCTTTTTTATTAATGCCAGCATTAATAATCATAATACTACTTAATGGTACACCTGATGATGAAATATAATAGCACAAACTATTTTTTTCTCTAACTGTTTTAAATAACTTAGAATCAGGTCCACCACCTAATATATAAGAATATACATTCAAAACATATCTAAGTTCAAAATTTGTCATTTTATCTATTTTCATTCCAAGTACTAATTTACTTTGACTAATCTTTTGTTTTTCTTTTACTTTTTTTGGAAATAACCTAGTTCTTTTAGGCTCTAAAAAATGTGTGTCACTAGGTTTTTTTAATGTCTTTATATTAGCAAAGTTATCTTCTATTATTTTTTTAACATGTCTTTCATTTACATTACCTATTACAAATATATCGATTATATCACTGTTTAAAATTGATTCATAATATTGATATAATACTCGAGGTGTTATTTTTTCTAAGTCTTCTAGATATCCACAACTTCTATATGACATATAAGAATTAGGAGACATATTTTCAAGCATTCTAACTCTACTAAAACCATCTGGGTTTTCTTTTTGAGATATTATATTATTTTTTAAAATGTTATAAGATAAATTAAAGTTTTCTTCATCGAATTTTGTTACACTTGTTTTAACTACATTAGGTTTAAATATCATATCTGCTAAAAACTTAATAGACTTATCCATCATTCCTTCTTCAGTATATTCCTCATTTAAAAAAGTAACATCATAACTCATAACATTATATTTTCCAGATAAATAATTCATTCCCCTGAAGCATAATTCATATAACTCTTCAGTAGCTATAGTCATAAGTCTTTTAGTAGGATAAGCTAGCGTAGATTCACAAAGCATATTAACAATCATATTTCTATAAGTTATTTCTTCTTTTACAAGTTTTCTTTTAAAATTAACTTTAACTGTAACTGTTTTAAACTTATCGGTTTTAATAATATGTAAATTATATGAATAATTGCTAGTCTTCTTATATTTCATTGTATCACCTCTATTTTATTATGTTCATAATATTATAAACTAATCACTAAGACAATTATATCATACTTTCTAACTTTTCTAAAAAAAAGATAAAATAAAACTTATATTAATAATAAGTATACAAAAAAAGAGAATTTAAAAATCCTCTTTATTACCTTTTTAGTAGTCTATGTGTACTCGGTAATTAAGTACATTATTATTATTCACTAATTTCTGGTTTATATTCATAAGCCTTAACATTTATTGCTATACCTATAACTAAAATATAAGATATTATATAGACAATAAGCATAAGTATTATAATATTAGACATACTTCCATAAAATAAGTCATAATGAGTAAAATGAGTTACCCAGTAAGAATATATTTGAATTATAACTATCCAGCAAATAGTAGTAAATGCAGCACCTAAAGTTGTATGCTTACTCATGATTTTCCAGTCTGGCGCTATTGTATAAATAAGCTTAACATTAAAGAATATTATAAATATTGAAAATGGCCATTTTAATACCGAGAATATATTTTTGATTAAATTTACTACTGATTTATCTTTTATATAAGATAGCGAAAACGATAGCAAATGATTTCCAAATCCTAAGAACACTAGTAAAAACATTAAGGCAAATATAATTAACACTATTAAAAATATTGCTTTTATTCTTCTTTTTATATAATCAGAATTAGGAAAACCATATAAATTATTACTTGCAAGTATTATAGCATCAGCTCCATTACTTGCTAAATAAAAACCAATTATCATAAATATTCCAATATTGCTATCGAAACCTTTTCCATCTATAAAAGCAACTAAAACGTTTGCTACATCTTTAGGTAAAGTTGTATTTATAACATTAATTAGTGATCCTATATTAACTCCTAACTCAGATGCTATAACTCCAATAAGTGTTAAAATTGGAAATATAGAAAGCATTAAAAAGAATGCTAAATTTCCAGGTAAATAAGCCATGCTTGGATTAAAAACTATATTCCATAACTTCTTTACATATGTTTTAATTTTATTCATATAATCCTACTTCTCTTTTATATGTATTAATCCTTTTGATACTTCTTCTAATGCTTTTCCGATATTCTTAGAAGATTTATATTCGTTTAATTGGTAATATTCAGTTTCTTCCATTTCTTTAACTCTTTTAGAAACTATATTAACAAGTAAAAATTTAGATCCAACTACATTTAATAATTTATCTATTGATGGATATATCATAAATTCGCCTCCTTAAAATTATTAATATTAATATAATATATATTTATTCATTATTCAAGTTATTTCCAAAAACTTGACATTTATTTACATTATTTTATTATGTCTAGTATAAGTTTTGGTAAGTTACTAAGTTCTTCATCAATTTGAAAACAGTCTAATATTTGAGTCATACTTACATCTTTATCTTTTAAATAAACTTTTAGTAACTCTTCATCCTTTTCTACTTTATCTCCTACTTTTTTATTTAAAACTAAGCCTACTTCATAATCTATTTTATCTTCCAAAGTATTTCTTCCAGCACCTATTAATTTTGCAATTTCACCAAGTGCTTCAGCATCTATTTTGCTAACATAACCGCTCTTATCACTTTTTATAGAAAAAACTTTATCAGATACCTTTAAGCTTTTTATATCTCCGCCTTGATATTTAACAAGTTCTTCAAATTTTTTATATGCCTCTCCATTATTTAATTGCTTAAATAATAAGTTCTTGGCTTCCTCATTTGGTATTTTCTTTACAGCACCTATTATTATTGAACATAATGTTATAACAACTTCTAATAAGTCACTTGGCCCATTGCCCTTTAAAGTATCGATAGCTTCTTCTACTTCTAAAGCATTACCTATTGCGTATCCTAAAGGTTCATCCATATTAGTTATAATACAAATAGTAGGCTTTCTATAGGCTTTTCCTATTTTAACCATTAAATTAGATAGCTTTCTAGCATCGTCTAAATTTTTAATTAATGCACCACTACCTACTTTTACATCTATTAAAATTATATCAGCACCACTAGCTATTTTTTTAGACATAATACTAGAAGCAATAAGAGGTATTGAAGATACAGTACCAGTCACATCACGCAAAGCATATATTTTTTTATCGGCTGGAACCAAATTACCAGTTTGTCCTACTAAAGCTATATTTATTTTATTTACTTGCTCAATAAATTCGTCAATACTAATTTTAGTATTAAATCCTTTAATAGATTCTAATTTATCAATAGTACCGCCAGTATGACCTAGTCCTCTTCCACTCATCTTAGCTATTTTTATTCCAAGTGATGCTAAGAGTGGTCCTAAAACTAAAGTAACTTTATCACCAACACCACCAGTTGAATGTTTGTCTACTATTATTCCATCTATTTTACTTAAGTCAATAACATCACCACTGTGAAGCATTATATCTGTCAAGTCTATTGTTTCACGATCAGACATACCATTTATTACAATAGCCATTAAAAGTGAGCTCATCTGATAATCTTTTATGCTACCATCTAAGTATCCATTAACAAAAAATTTAATTTCATCTCTTGTAAGTTCTTCATTTAATCTCTTTTTAGTTATTATATCTATTATAGTCATATTATCACCATACTAATTATAACACAAAATAAAAAAACTGTTAACTATCTCTAACAGTTTTATTCTTTATATTTTAGCTTTTTATTAATCAGCTATTACAAGTAAATAATTTAAACTTTCATCAAATCCTATTTTACTTTCTTTAATAGTTTTATAAAATAGATCAAGAAGACTATCCATACAACTTTCTAATTCTTCTTTACTTAAGAATTTTGGAATTGTATTATGAATATTAGATAAAAAGCAATCATTTAATTCATTGTAAGCTTTAAATTCATGCATTTTTTTACCTTCGTTTAAACCTTCTATATTCATCACATTTGTTCTAGCACTATTTAATAATTGATAAGCATATATGTAATTTTCTCTTTTAATAGCTATTTTAAATTTTCTTACTGAATATAAAAACTCATAGTTAATTTTATCATCTATTCCATAATTAGATTTTTTTTCTTTAAATATCTCAAGTCCATTTTTTAAATGTTCTCTTAATTTATTACAAGAATCTACACCGACTTTGATTTCAGTTGAACTTATTTTTAAGTCTTTTAATGGACCGAACGATATATCAGAACTTAATCCATTTTTTAAATAAATAGATACTCCCCATATTCTATCTGACCACTTTCTTTCAACTAAAGCACCTATTTCATCGTTATTAAAAAACGATACAATCTCATCTCTTACTACTTTAGTTTCTACATCATCTTTATATGCCATCATAAAGTCGCAATCCGAATATATATCTTTAAATCCTTTTGATGAGGATCCTATTAAGTATGTTCCAATTATATTTTCTGATAACTTTACTTTTTCAAGTATGTTGTCAAAAAATAACTTTCTATCTTCAATTTTATACAATTACATCACTCCTAATCCTAGAAAGAATTATAATTTTTTACTTTTTGCATTTTTTCTTTATTCATTTTATCTTCTTCTCGTAGCTTTTTATCCATTTTTCCAAGTTTAGTTTGCTGCAGTAAAATGCTTTTTTCTATTTCTTCTATCCTTTTTAACATCTCACTATATTCCGGTAAAATAACATCAAATTCGCTAAAATAATTTTTTAGGTTTGATTTTAGCTTTTCTATTTCATTTAATGAATCAGTTAAAACTAAATTAGTATATTCTAACTTATCCTTAACACCTGAAATTTTTTTAGATAAGTCTTCATAGTTATAATCGATAACCATTTTTTCTTTTCTTTCAAGACCCTTATTTAATTGTTTTAATCCCTTGTTTACCATAGTAGCGCCTAAAGAAATACCAAATAATTTAAGTCCAGTAAATGGTATAGTAAGTATTCCTCCAGCGATTCTTGCAACGGAAGATAAAATTTTTCCATATCCGCTATATTCTACTTTTGTTCTAACTTCCTTCTCGAAAAATGAAGCTTTTGTATACATCTCATCAATAACGCTCTTTTGATATTCTAATTCTTTTTTTACAACTTCTTCTATAGAATCAAGTTGATTAATTTTTTCTTTTTCCTTATTGAATTTTATTTTTACTTGTTTTTGTTCCTGCTTCAATGAATCTATATCTGTTCCAACTTTAACAGTAGTATCATATGAAATAGTTATACCATCAATTTTACTTATTTCTTTTTTACATACTTTTAATAACATTTCCATTTCATTTAAAGAAGCTAAAGATTTATAATCTTCTATTCCAGATATAAGTTTAATACTCTCTAGTATAGAAAAGTCACTTAAATCATATTTTTGCGATGCTACATCAAATTGCTCTTTAAGTTTTTTTACTTTTTTTCTAAGCTCTTCATACTCTTTTTCTAGTTGTTCGGTATTTTGATTTTTTTCTTTTGAGGATTTTTTTATCACATCAATAGAATCATTTATATCTTTAATATTATCTAATGATTTATTAATGAAATCTTTTACTTCTTTTAATATTACAATCTCATCTTCTGTTTTACTTTGTTCTTTTTCTAAGTCAATTTCTCGTGGGAGACTTTTAGCACTCTCTAAAGATTTTAACCTGAATTCTCCAGGTAATTCCTCTTTAAAATGTGCCTTAAATCTTATATCATCCAAGGCTTTTTTATCTTCAAAAGGTAAAATACTAGGATCATTTGAATAACTAAACTGCTTTAACGTCTTTAGATATTCTGCTTGCTTTTTTTTACTTTCTATAGTATATTCGCTTTCCTTTAACTCTTTCTTTTTATAACGCATTCTATAAAGCATACTTATTAATCTATCCCTTACAGAACCTTTTGCACCTCTATTACCATTCATACTATTCACCAATTTCATTATATCAAAAAAAAAGCGCATTTTCTAGCGCTAATTAAATTTACCTATTTTAGTCAATGGAAAAATCCTAATCTTAGTTTTCCCAACTATATCACTTTTTTTAATAAGTCCAATTCTATAATCTCTACTATCCATAGAATTACCCCTATTATCTCCCATTACAAAATAATAATTATCAGGTATCTGTTCATATCCGTATAATTCCATAAGAGAAAAATCTCCAGTACGAGATGTCGTTTTATCTTCTATTTTTTCACCATTTATAAAAAGCTCATTATCTATATATTCAATTTTGTCTCCAGGAAGTCCTATAATTCTTTTTACTATTTTAGATCCTCCAATTTTTACAACCACAATATCAAATCTATTATAGTTTTTAGACATTTTATTTAAGATTAAAATATCACCATTATCTAGAGTAGAATACATAGATTTACCATCAACTCTTACTGGAGTTACTATAAATGTTCTAATTAAAACTACAGTTATAATTATAACTATATAAGGATATATTTCTTTTAAATATTTTTTCATATTTCACCTAACAAAAATAAGGCATAAGCCTTATTATACTCTTTCTTTAATCTTTGGTGTTTTTAAAGACTTTCTAATCCATGTTGGTTTAGCTTTTCTAACTTTACCTTTTCTAACAACTTCGATTTTATCAATTCTTGGTGAATTAACAGGTAATGTTTTTTCAGTACCTACATTTCCAGACATTTTTCTTACTGTAAATGTTTTGCTAACTCCTGAACCTTTAATAGCCATAACTATGCCTTCAAAAGCTTGAATTCTTACCTTTTTATTACCTGATGCGTCTGTTTCATCAATTTTAATATCAACTCTTACAGTGTCTCCAGCTCTAAATTCTGGTATATCAGTTCTTATTTGCTTTTGAGTAATCTTTTCTATTAAATTCACAATGTCACTCTCCTTTTCTAGTTTATGATCTTGAACTCTATATATACTAAAAATAAACTAATCAGCGGATCACATTAATGATTCTAACATATTTACTTATTATTTGCAAGACTTTTATATGATTATGAGTAAAAATTTATAATAATTTTAATACAATTATTATTTAAAATAAAAAAAGGAAAAATCCTTTTTATAAACTTTCGTAAACACTAACTTGTTTTCTGTCTTTACCTAAGCGTTCATATTTTACATATCCACTTACTTTAGCATATACAGTATCGTCAGATCCTATTCCAGCATTAACTCCTGGATAAATTTTTGTTCCTCTTTGTCTATATAAAATAGATCCACCAGTTACATATTCACCATCAGCAGCTTTCGCTCCTAATCTTCTACCAGCAGAATCTCTACCATTTTTTGTAGATCCTTGACCTTTTTTATGTGCGAATAATTGGATATTTAATGTCATCAATTTCATAGATGGCACCTCCCTATCTAATTTCTATATATTTATTATATTGTTTTTTTAAATCTTTTAGCAAAGCTATCATATTATCTATTAATTTATCTATTACTTCGCTATGTTTTAATACTTTAATGAGTAAATATCCATCTTTACTATCGTATGATATACAGTCCTCATCTATACTTATCAAAGCATTTACTGTAGTTATACAAATAGAAGACACAGATGCGCAAACTATATCAGATCCCTCAGTACTATATCCAGAATGACCTTTTATAGTTATTTCATCTTTATCAATTTTTACTTTAATCATTATTTTACCACGATTTTTTTAATTTCAACTTTAGTATAAGGTTGACGATGTCCTTGTTTTCTACGATAATTTTTCTTTTGATTATATTTGTAAACTATAATTTTTTTAGCTTTACCGTTTTTAACAACTTCACCTTCTACACTAGCGCCCTCTACAGTAGGCATACCAGCTATTCCATTAGCCATTAAAACTCTATCAAATTTTACTTTAGTACCTACTTCAGCATCTAACTTTTCTATGTAAAGAACAGATCCCTCTTCAACATAGTATTGTTTTCCACCAGTTTCAATTACTGCTTTCATAATTACCTCCTTTATTTTATTTTTACTAAGACTCACCATTAAGGTACTTTCGTTTAAAACCTTTTCTGTGTGGTTGTAGAATGAGGTCTACACGTTTAAAATAATAACATATTTCTATAGTAATGTCAATTATTTTATAGATATATCAAAGTATTTTGTTAAAAATGTACTTTCTGTTAAATATTTACCATCAATAAAAAAAATATGTCTATAGTCTTTTTTCATATTATTCATATTATTAATTGTTTTTTCTTTCTTAAAATTAAACTTATTTAAATATCTTTCAAGTAAAAATTTATTAAATATTAAATCTTTTTGCTTATGTAGTTTACCTACAGACTGTAGTAAAAATAATAGTATTGAAATTACTACTTTATTTACATTAAAAAGTAAAAGTGCAAGTATTATAATCGCTATATAAGATAATATTACCGTAAGTATTAAACTTTTTTTAAAACTCGTTAATTTATTTAAAATTACATTTAAAAGTTTTGATCCATCTAAAGGATATATTGGTAACATATTAAATATAATTATAAAATAATTAATAAAAGAAAAATAGTCGTAGTTAATTTTACTGGATATAATTTTAAAAAAAATAATTTGAAAAACAACACCTGCTATGCTCACAAAAAACTCTTCTATTAATGGCCTATTGATTAATTCATTAAACTTAGTAAGTCCACCAAAAGGCAATATTATTACTTTATCTATTTTCCATTCAAACATAAGCGCTACCGATATATGTCCTATTTCGTGAACTATTATTAATGTCATAAAATATAAGATAAATTTAAATTTACCTATTAATGTAAAAATAAAAAGAACAATTAAAAAGAATGGATGAAAATATAATTTATTTAATATATTTTTCATAGTCTAAAACAGTTCCATTCTTTTTATACACTAAATATAAGTTACCATTTACTTCCCCTAAGACAGTACCTTTCTCTACATAATCGTATAATTTTACATTAGGGTTTAGTATATTTCCATACCATTCATCTATACCATCTATTCTTTGAATTATCACTGTATTATTATATCCATCTTTATTACCTATAAAAACAACTATTCCACTTTCTAATACTGGCACTAAATAATTATTACCAACCTCAAGGCTAACACCATCTAAATATTTAGATGAACCTTTATATGTTAATTTTTCTTTAAATACAGTTTTGGTATTAACAACGTTTTTTAATATATCAGAATTTCCAATATATTTATTATATAAATTATTTAAGTAAGCAAACTTGAAATTATTATCATAAACTTGTTCATAAAATGATGTTTTAAATCCTGAGCTGGATTTTATTAATATAAGTATTATAAGAGTTATAATTATTGTTATAAATAATTTTGTTATAAAGATTGTCCTAGTATTGTTTTTCATATTATTCACCTATTAAAGTGTATGTAATATTTTAAAAAAAAGAATAATTACTTATCCTTTATTAAATGTTTATTTAAATTATAATATTGTACTCCTGATGTAATTGAGAATACAGTAGCTATTAAAAGCAAAGCTTTTGATACGCTAATTCCCCAAAGTTCAAATGGAAGATTATAAAATAAAGTTAATACTATTCCTACCATAAGGAAAGTCGTTTTAATTTTTCCAGATTTTATAGCAGCAACTACTTTTCCTTTACTAGCTGCTAACATCTTTATTGAATTTACAACTGTATCTCTAACTATTATTATTACAGGTATTATTGGGTGTATAAAACCTTGTGCTGCTAATATTATTAAAACTGAGTTTACAAGCACTTTATCTGCTATAGCATCTATTAATTTTCCAAAATCTGTAATTAGATTATATTTACGTGCTATATAACCATCTAGGAAATCTGTAATAGAAGCTATTATGAATAATATACCAGCTATTATATATTTTAAATCAACTACTATTTTTTCATCTATAAATAGTTTGGGTATTTCAACACCAAATAACCCTACTATATAATCTCCACCTAATAATATTACTATTATTATTATTGCCATAAATATTCTACTCATTGTTAACTTATTAGGCAAGTTCATAATCTACACATCCTTCACTACTAACTATGGTATTAGATACTTTTTCATCATCTTTTATAAAAATAACTACTACAGTATAAATAACTATTACAATAAATAAAATTATACCTAAAACTATTAAAAACCTAGGAACTGGTCTTTGCTGTCTTTTTTCTATTGTATATGGAGAAGATATTTTTACTGTCTTTAGTTTTTTTTCTTTTTTTCTTTGTTCTAACTCAGCTTTTTTTATGTCTTCAATAGATATTTTAGATGTAAAATCAAATAAGTATTCATTAAATTCTTCAACCATCTCATCATAATCAAGTCCTAAATATTTAGAATAGTTTTTAATAAACATCTTCAAATAAAAAATATCTTTAAAAGCATCCTTATTACCTTCTTCTATATTTTCAAGTTGTGAAGGTCTAAGTTTCAAATCTTGAGCAGCTTCTTCTATAGATATTCCCATTGATTCACGAGCTTTTCTTAATTTTTCTCCTATCTCTTTCATAATTCCTCGATTCTATTAATCAAAATAATAATATTTTATAAGCCATGTTCTGTTCTTCAAATGAAGCGACAAATATTTATCTACTGTTACCAGTCCCTGAATCGGTTCTAGTTTCCTATCAGAGTTCCCCTACCAAAATTTGGGTTTCTCACTTGCGGGGTTTACCACGTTCCACCAAACTCATTTCTGAGTTTTTTCGTCACTTTGGCACTTTTATACCTAATTTAACCATATCTAATGACTTAGGTTATTTCGGAGCCGTTAGCTTAAAGCTACCTAGAGTTATTTTTTCCTCTAGCGCAAACACTATAGTCATCACAGACTATGTGAGCATGGACTTTCCTCTACATTACTAAGAATGCAGCATTTGTCAAAATATTATTCTTTACCATATATAATTTTTTCAAGTTTAGAAATTCTTCTTAATATATCAGCATTAGATGTATTAGAACCATTTCCTTCATCAGATAAAACATCAATCTTTGTCTTTAGGTTTCTGATCTCTTGTTTCAATTGTATATTGTCTTCAATTAGTTGCTTTTTTTCTTTTTCTAAATCACGAATTATGTTATTCATCTCATCATAGTCTTTAATAACTACATCAAGAAATCTATCGACTTCCTGAGGACGATAACCTCTCGTATCTATCTTAAATTCTTTTTCTAATATCTCATTACTAGTCAAAACTATGCGATCTTGATACATAATTACCACCTCACACTTATTCCAAAGTAATTATCTCAAAAAAAAATATTTTTGTCAATAAAAAAGCTACTTATCGTTTTAACGAATAAGAAGCTAGTTTTATATAACTAACATCATTAAGCATATTGTTAAATACATTTTCTATATGTGAATTAACATTCACTTAAATCACCTCAAACATATATTAACACATTCAAATTTTATTTGTTTGATTTCGACAAAACTAGCTAAAATTAGAACTTGCAAAAATTAAATTATATAAGTAGAAAAAAAACAAATTTTATTGTATAATTATAATGGTGATTTGAGTGAACTATCCAGGAGGAATAAAAAAAGGTCCTAAAAAGGTTGAAAACTATGGAAATAGAGGTATGAATCTAGAAGATGATATAAATATCACTAATCAATTTTATTTGGATAGTAATATAGCAATTATATATAAAAAGCCGACACCAATAACAATAAATAAAGTAGACTATAAGTCTAGATGTGACGCTGTTATAACAGAAGCTCACTTTAAAGTTCCATCTACTACAGATTATAATGGAATATATAATGGAAAGTACATCGATTTTGAAGCAAAAGAAACTAGAAGCTTAACAAGTTTTCCATTAAATAATATTCATAAGCACCAAATATTACATTTAAAGCGAATATATGAGCACGGTGGGATTGGATTTATAATAGTAAGGTTTACAAGACTTAATAAAACTTACCTACTTTATATAAAAGATTTGTTAAATTTTATTGATAATGAAAAAAGAGTTTCTATTCCAATAGCTTATTTTGAAAAATATGGATATATAATTGAAGAAAAATATAGTCCTAGAATAGATTATTTGAAAATAATAGAAAAAAAGGAGTTTAAAGATGAAAAAGAAAAAGAATGCTGTTAAGAAATTAAAAAAAGTTTGGAATAATGATCCTAAAAACATCTTAGTTCCAGTTCTAAGTATTATTATATTTATTGTATCTTCCTTTTCGATAGGTATTGTAAAAGGATTAATCATATTTCTTATTATAAATATAATATACTTTTTACCAATGCTAATATCAAAAGGTAAGAAAAACTCTACTAAGAATGAAAAAGAAAAAAAGAAGAAGAAAAGGAAAACATTAAAAATATTATTACTAATATTATTATTCTGCTTTATTTTAGGAATTATAACTATAATACTTTTCTTCTCTTACGTAGTTATGAAAGCACCTAATTTTGATCCAGATGCATTATATGTAACTGATCCTTCTATAGTTTTAGATAAAGATGGAAAAGAAATTGGAAAATTAGGTTCAGAAAAAAGAGTAACTATTTCATATGATGAAATACCTGAAGTATTAATAGACGCTATTATTGCTACAGAAGATTCTAGATTTTTTGAACATAATGGTGTCGATTGGGCTAGATTTTTAAAAGCATCTGCATATCAATTAGTCGGAAAAAGTGGTGCTGGTGGAGCCTCTACTCTTACTATGCAGCTTTCAAAAAACACATATACTTCAACTGAAGATACAGGTATCGAAGGAATAATAAGAAAATTTACAGACGTATATGTTTCTATGTTTAAGATAGAAAAGAGCTACACTAAAGAGCAAATACTAGAATTTTATGTTAACTCTCAATACTTAGGTAAACAAGCCTATGGTGTTGAACAAGTATCACTTAACTATTTTGGTAAAAGCGCTAAAGATTTAAATTTAGCAGAAGCAGCTATGATAGCTGGATTATTCCAAGCACCTGGAAGATATGATCCTTATAAAAATCCAGATGCTACAGAAAACAGAAGACAAACAGTACTAAAACTTATGCTAAGACACGGATATATTACTAAGGAAGAATATAACGTTGCAAAAAAAATGACAGTGGATAAAATTATTATTTCTAAAGAAGAAAATCAATATATATCTAATTCAATTTCACCTTATCAATCATTTATTGATACAGTAGTTGAAGAAGTTCAAGAAAAAACTGGTAAGAATCCATATAATACACCAATGATTATCTATACAACTCTAAATACTGATATTCAAAATTATTTAAATAATATAATGAATAGCACAACATATACTTGGGAAAATGATAAAGTTCAAGCCGGTGTTGCAATAACAAGTATCAGTGATGGTAGTATAGCAGCCATTGGTGGCGGTAGAAATGTTAATGTAATAGACTCATTTAACTATGCTACTGATATTAAAAATCAAATTGGATCTACAGCTAAACCACTATATGACTATGGTCCTGCTATTGAATATAACCACTGGAATACATATCAAATTGTTGTAGATGAACCTACTACATATTCTAATGGTACGCCTATTAACAACTGGAATGGCACTTATGAAGGATTTGAAACTATAAGAACTGCTTTAAGTGGATCTAGAAATATTCCTGCATTAAAGACTTTTAAATCTGTAGAAAATGCTAATATAATTGAATTTGTTGAAAACTTAGGATTAACTCCTTCTATATATTCTTGTAATTCTGGATTTAAATTAGATGGTAAAGAATGTATAGATAAAAGCAATCCAGATAACGTAGTAAGTGCTAATAAATCAAATAGTCTATTTGAGGCGCATGCTATCGGTGGTTACAACGGTGAATCTCCTCTTACAATGGCTGCAGCCTACTCTTCATTTGGACGCGAAGGAACTTATATTAAACCTTATTCATTTACTAAACTTGTTTATCAAGACACAAATGAAGAATTTACAAATGATATTGAGAAAAACGAAAAAGCTATGTCCCCAGAAACAGCTTATATGATAAGCGATATGTTGGTTACAACAGCTCCTAGAGCCTTACTTAGATATTACAATATAAATGGTGTCAGATATGCTGCTAAAACAGGAACAACTAACTTTTCAGATGAAACATTATCAGCTCATGGAATTCACGATTCAGATGCAGTTAACGACTTATGGGTAGTCGGATTTAACACCGAATATGCAATAGGCCTTTGGTATGGTTATAACTCTGTAAGTGGTGAATATTATAATAAAATGAGCAGAGGTCAACATTTAAGATTATTCCAAGCCATTGGTAAAAAAGTATTTACAAATAACGCATATTTTAAAAAACCTAGTGGAGTATTAGAAATTGAAGTGGAATCAGGTTGTCCTGAAGCTATGCTTCCAAGCGAATTTACACCAAGCGATTTAAGGCAAACTGAATTATTTATTTCTGGTTATGAGCCTACTACTACATCTCCAAGATTTGAAAAACTTAAAGATGTATCTAATTTAAAAGCTAACGAATCAGATAATACAATTAAATTAAGCTGGGATCAAGTTAAAACGCCTGATATTAATACTCAAAGCTATTTGAAAGAGTATTTTAGAAAAGTATTCTTAAACGATAATTACTTAAATAGTTTTGTTTCAGCTAGATTAAACTACAATAATTCATATATAGGAAATATAGGATATAATATTTATTTAAAAGATAACAATGGAAAATTAACTTTATTAGACTTTACTTCTAATAACAAATATGAATATAAAGCAAAAGAGGCTGGTGATTATACTTTCGTAGTTAAAACTGCTTATAGTATATTTAAAGCAAATATGAGCGATGGAAAAACAGTTAATGTTAAGGTTTCTAGTGCTATTATTCCTGAACCTGATGATCCTGATAAGAATCCAGACGATAATAACAATCCTATAAAGCCTACAAATCCTGTCAAGCCTGCAACAAGTTAAAAAATGCGGAGGAAATTAATCCTTCGCATTTTTATTTTTATATGTACAAATATTTTTTAATTTACAATTACTACATAATGGATTTTTAGATTTGCAATAGTATCTACCAAATAATACTAATTGATGATGTAGCCTAGCTAAGTTTTCTTTAGGAAATTTCTTATTTAGTTTTCTTTCTATAACTAAAACATCGTCGCTAGGTTTAGCTAGTCCAAGCCTTTTACTAACGCGGGCTACGTGAGTATCAACGGCTATACAGGGTACATTATATAAATTAGCTAACACTACATTCGTAGTCTTTCTTCCTACACCCGGTAATGATTCTAAATATTTTCTATCGTTTGGAACAATTCCATTTTGATTAACAAGTAAATCATTTGATATTTTTATTATATTTTGAGCCTTTTTATTAAAAGTCCCAATTGGTCTTATTATCTTTATAATATCGTTAATATCTGCTGAAGCCAGCTTATTTAATGTATCATACTTATTAAATAAAATACTAGTAACCATATTTACTCTCTTATCAGTAGTTTGTGCACTAAGCATTACAGCAAGTAATAATTCATAATCTTTACTATAGTTTAGCTCACAACGAGGGTCAGGAAATAATGACTCCAAATAGTTAATTATCTCTATCATTTAACCAATCATAATCAAAAAGCTCTTTATTTTTTATATTGTTATTTTTAAATTGCTTTCTTTCTCTTTCTACATCTTCACGAGTTTTTATACCTTTTTTACCCCATTCAAATATTATTTTATCTATATATCTTAAGTTACTTACTCCATTATATATTGCTTCTTTTAAGGCTAATTTAATTAACTCTTCACTACATCCACTGGAAATCCATCCATTAATTATTTCATATTCCATAGGTGATAATGTTCTTCCAAACTCCGTTTCAAACATAGAAAATAAGTTATCATTTTTCTTTTCATCTACTTCATTTAATGAAAAAGCAAGCTTTTCATAAAGATAATCTAAATTAATTACTTCACATCTAATATTATTTATCTTCTTTAACTCTACTTTAAGTATCCCTTTTTCACTTAAAGAATTAACCATTTCTAGTACAGTATTTAATTCTAGTTTTAAATCATTAGATATTTGTTTTGGATTATATATATTGCTACTTTGATTTATAAAATATATAACTAGTATCATTTCACTATCTGTAATATTTAATTTTTTATAATTAAACATTAATTCTCTAGGAATCTGAAAATTAACACTTTTTAATAATTCTATTATTTGATTCATAAAATCACCTACATAAATTATATATTAATTATTTTGTTTAAGCAATATTTAACAATAAAAAGTGGCGATTATTTACCACTTTTTATTGTATCAAATGCTTTTCTAACTTCTAGATCATATTTAATATAATCTATATTTTCTCCATATTGTTTCTTTACTTCTTCTCTAGTCATATTATATTTTTTAGCTATTTCGTCTATTTCAGCATCTACTTCATCTGAACTAACTTCTATTTTTTCTTGTTTAATTATTTCTTCTATAATTAATCTATATTTAACTCTCTTTAAAGCCTCTTCTTTATATTGCTCTTTTAATGCTTCCTTATTTGAATTTGTGAATTGATAAAATTGCTCTAGAGAAATACCTTGCATTTTAATATGTTCTCCAAATTGTTCAACCATTCTCTCAGCTTCATCATTAACCATAGTTTCTGGAACATCTATTTCTGTAGATTTTGAAATTTCTTCTAATAAGTCATCTATATACTTATCTTCTGCCTTAGTTGTTTTACTAGCAGTAATATTCTCTTTAACTTGATTTTCTAGAGCTTCTTTAGAATCAATACCTTCCATTCCTAGATCTTCAAAGAATTCTTTATCTAATTCTGGAACTTTAACTGCTTTAACCTCGTTTACTTTAACCTTAAAAACTACTGGTTGTCCTTTTAATTCCTCTGAATGATAATCTTCTGGGAATGTAACATTAATATCTTTGCTTTCTCCGGCTTTCATACCAATTAGTTGCTCTTCAAATCCTGGTATAAATGTATTTGATCCTATTTCTAAAGAATAGTTTTCTCCTTTTCCGCCTTCAAATGCAACTCCATCTTTAAATCCTTCAAAATCTATTACAGCTACGTCTCCATTTTCAACAGCACCATCTTTTACAACATTTTCTTTATAATGCTCTCTCATATGGTTAATAGCCTCTTCGATTTCTTCTTTTGTAACTTCTATTTTGTCTTTTTTAACTTTTAAGCCTTTATATTTACCTAATTTAACTTCTGGTTTTAAAGTTATAGTAAATACATATTCTATATATTTTTCATCTATTGATCTTATATCTAAAATTGGTTGAGCAGCAATCTCAAGATCTTTATTTTCTTCTAACATCTTATTATATGCAGCTTCTACACAATAATTTGAAGCATCCATAAATAATGATTCTACTCCATAATGTTTTAAATAAATATCCTTAGGTGCTTTACCTGGTCTAAATCCTGCTATTTTAGCTTTAGCATTTGCTTTTTTAAAAGCTTTATCTAATGCATCAGACCATTCTTTACCTTCTATTTTTATTACTATTTCTTTTAAATTTTTGTTTTTTTCCATAATTACCTCCAATACCTATATAGTATATAATAAATCTTTTAATTTAGCAAGAAATATTAGTTGTTTTTTACCTTTTGATTCTTGAAACATCTCTAGTACCATATTTAAACAAATTACTACTAAAATGTTTTGAATAATATTCTAGTAATTTTTTTTCAAATTTATTAATGCTTCCTCATAATCTTGACTAGTAATATAATTTCCAACAACACATATATCTGCTTTAGTGCATTGCTTGATTGTTACATCATTTATTCCGCCATCTACTTCTATTAAATAATTATATCTTTTACTTTCTCTTAAATTATATAATTGATCTATTTTTTTTACACTATCTTCTATAAAAGCTTGACCTCCTCGTCCTGGCTCTACACTCATAACAAGCACAACATCAACAAAATCTAAATATTTAACTATTTCGCTTACGTCAGTAGAAGGCTTAATTGAAAGTCCTACTTTTATACCTTTTTCATGAATATAGTTAATTACACTTCCAACTTCACTTACTGCTTCATAATGGAATGTAATAAAATCTGGATTTAATTTAGAAAACTCATCAATATATTTTTTTACATCACTTACCATCAAATGAACATCTCTTTTGACAGTTGTATATTTTATGATTTCATAAAATTCATCAACTGAATAAGTTTTATTTTCAACAAATACCCCATCCATAACATCTAGATGAATATAATCTATATCTAAATTACAAAGTTTTGTTGTCTCCTCACATTTTGGTTCTTTAATATTTAATATAGATGCAGCTAATTTCATAATTCACCTTTCCCTATAAACTTTAAGTAGTTTTTATATCTACTTTCAAGTATCTTACCACTAGTAACCATTTTCTTTATTCCACAATTTACTTCATTTAAATGCATACAATCTCTATATTCACAATCAGATTTAAATTGATTAAATTCCCTAAAATTATCTCTTATATCTTGTGCACTCATTCCCTTAAAATCAATTGAAGAAAATCCAGGAGTATCTGCAATTAGTCCACCTAATACTTCAATTAGTTCTGTATGCCTTGTTGTATGTCTACCTCTCCCAAGCGCAACGGATACTTCACCTATTTTTAAATTTAAACTACTATCAAGGATATTTAATAGTGAACTTTTACCAGCACCACTCTGCCCTGCAAATACGGTTACCTTGTCCTTAAATATTTCTCTTAAAGACTCATCTGTATTATTATATACATCAAATCCTATAGATTTATAATATTCTTCTATTTTAAATATTTCTTTTTTATCTTCTTCATCTAATAAATCGAGCTTAGTAAAGCATATAATAGGCTTTATATTATTATATTCTATTATATTTAAAAGCTTATCTAATAGATTTGAAGAAAAGTCTGGTATCTTTACACTTGTAACTATAACAACTTGATCTACGTTAGCTACGCTTGGCCTTGTTAATTCATTTTTTCTATCTAGTATATCTAAAATATATTTATTTTCTATATCTATATTTACATTATCGCCAACAAGTGGAGTTATATCTAGCTTTCTAAATTTTCCTCTTGGTTTACAAATATAAGTTAAATTGTCAACCTTAACAGTATAGTCATTACTTATCTGTTTTATTATTTTTCCAATCATTCTAGCCCTCAGTCTTTGTAGTATTTTTATTTAAATCTGCAGTTGAATCACTATTCTTTGAGTTAGTGGCTACAGTAATTGTGATACTAGAACCAATCTTTACCTCATCGCCTGCAGATCTAGATTGAAGTATTATTGCCCCTTCTTTGTAATTGTTATCTTCTTCCATTTTAAATATACAATTGATTTTATTATCATCACAGAATTGTTGAACTAAATCCTTAGTATAAGATCCATCAGTAAAATCGGGATAAACAGTTATTAAAGTTGCATAAGTAAGTTCTATAACTCCATTATTTTTTTGAAGTCTTTTACCCTCTTCAACGCTTTGTGATACTATCGTATTTTCGTCTATCTTATCATCTTTTGTAACCTTAGATGGAGTTAAAACTACTCTAATACCTTCAGATTCTAATTCTGCTTTTACTACATCAAGCTTTTTTCCAACATAATTTTCAACTAAAATTGTATCTTCAAATGAAGTTACCTTTAAATTAACAGTATTTCCTTCTTTTACTTTAGTTGATTCTCTTGGAGTTACAGAGATAACTACATCTTCATCATAATCTTCATCATAAACATATTTTACTGAACAAATCAATTTTTTAGCCTCGATTTTTTTACAAGCGTCACGTTCAGATAATCCGACTAAATCGCTAGGAACCTTTACTTCTTTATTTGTATCAGTACTATAAATTAAGATAAATATAAGTCCAATTAAAGTTATACTTACACAAGCAATTGCTGCTATTTTTAAAGCAATATTAATTTTCTTATCTTCCTTTTCTTCTTCTAAAGATTCATCTGAAACATTCAAATCTTTATTTTTAGATTCTCTAAGTTCTAATTTACTTATATTTTTAGATTCTTCTAAATTATGTTCAGAATATTTATAAACGATTCTTTCTTCGTGCGCTCTTTCCTCAGATAGGCAAGTTTTTAAATCATTATACATTTCAGTTACTGAATCATACCTATTCTTTGGATTTTTAGCACATGCCTTTAAGATAATATTTTCAACACTCATAGGTATTGATGGATTAATATCTACAACACTAGGAATTGGATCTCTCATATGTTTAATAGCTATTTCAACCGCATTATCTCCTTTGAATGGAACTTTACCAGTCAATAATTCAAACATCAATATACCTAATGAATAAATATCACTTTTAATTGTAGATCCATTACCACTAGCCTGTTCTGGTGGTAAGTAATGAACAGAGCCCATTACTGAATTTGTCTGAGTAAGCTCGTTACTATTTAAAGCCATAGCTATTCCAAAATCTGTTATTTTCACTCTTCCATCTTCTAAGATCATTACATTTTGAGGCTTTATATCTCTATGAATTATATAACTATCGTGTGCACATGCAATACCACTAGTTAATTGCAACATAATATCTATTGCCTCAGTTAAGTTAAGTGCACCACGCTTTTTTATAAGATTTTTTAAGGTTTTACCATTTACGTATTCCATTACTATGAAGTATTTACCGTTATCTTCTCCTACATCATACATTTCAACAATATTAGGATGTCTTAACGAACTAGCAGAATTAGCTTCTCTTTGAAATCTTCTTACAAATTTTTCATCATCAGCCAAATCTCCTCTTAAGACTTTAACGGCTACTTCTCTTTCTAGAATAGTATCCCAAGCTAAATAAACATTAGCCATTCCACCTTCGCCTATAGATTTAATAATCTTATAACGATTATCAATTAATTCCCCTTTATTAATCATAAATCCTCCCTCATCAAGCAAGCTATTGATATATTATCATTTCCGCCACGATTATTAGCCTTAAATACAAGTTTTTCTAATTTGTCTTTTAATGATAATTTTTCACTTAAAACCCTCGATATTTGATTATCATCTAACATATTTGTAAGTCCATCACTACATAGAAAAATTCCATCTACATTAATATCAACGTTAAATATATCCATCTCTACGTTAGTGCTGCTACCTAATGCTTTCATTAGTACATTCTTTTTAGGATGATTCTTAGCTTCCTCTAAAGTTAGTTCACCACTTTTTACAAGTAAATTAACTAAAGTATGATCAATAGTTATTTTTTGTATTTTGCCGTTTTTATAAATATACCCAGATGAATCTCCTATATTTCCTATAAGTAAAAATGAAGGTGTCAAAATAGAAAGAACTATAGTAGTTCCCATTCCCTGACTTTCTGGATGCTCTGAAACATATTTAAATATAGCAACATTTGCTTCACTTACAGTGCTTTGAATCCAGTTTATAGCATCTTCTTTATTACCTACACTACTAATACTTTTAAATCTATCACATATTAGTTTAAGAGCCAAATGTGAAGCTATTTCACCATCTTTATGTCCACCCATACCATCAGCTACTATGAGTAGTTTCTCATTCATACCATTTTCGCAAATACAAACACTGTCTTCATTTCTTTCTCTAACTTTACCAGGGTCTGTTATATAGTAATATTCCATTTTATTCCTCCTTATAATGTGAACGCAATTGTCCACAAGCAGCATTAACTTTACTACCAAATTCTCTTCTTATAGTAACACCAATATTATTTTTCTTAAGTGTATCATAAAATTTTATAATTGAATCTTTACTACTTTTTTTATACTCTATATGAGTTGTTTCATTGTATGGTATCAAATTAACATAGCAATTTAATCCTTTAAGAAGATTGCTTAGTTCATTTGCACACTCAAAAGAATCATTAACGCCATCTAGCATAATGTATTCAAATGTAACTCTCCTATTAGTTTTTGAAATATAATATTTAACTGCAGATATAATATCTTCTATTTTATAAGCTTTATTAATATTCATAATTGAATCCCTAATTAAATTATTAGGTGCATGAAGACTAATCGCTAAATTAACTTGCTTTCCACACAAAGCAAATTCTCTTATTTTAGGCACTATTCCACAAGTTGATACCGTTATGTGTCTACTTCCTATGTCTAAACCTTTTCCACAATTTACAATATTAATAAACTTTATTACATTTTCAAAATTATCAAACGGTTCACCAATACCCATTAAAACAATATGAGATATCTTTGATTTTATATCATCTTCTACCATAAGTATTTGTTCAATCATCTCGTGTACTTCAAGATTCCTAACTTTTTTAAGTCTACCACTTTCACAGAATTTGCATCCCATATTGCATCCTACCTGAGTTGAAATACAAATACTAGTTCCATAATCATGATACATTAATACTGCTTCAATCAGTTCTGAATCATTAAGCCTAAATAAATATTTATTAACATCAACGTCTTTTCTTTTATCTACTAGTTCTAAATCTTCAAAATAGAAATCTTGTTTTAAATCACTTATTGTTTTTTTAGATACATTAGTAATAAGATCAAAATCTTTTACCCTCTTTTTATACACCCAATCAAATATTTGTGATGCTTTAAATTTTTTTTCGTTTTTATCAGTAAAATATTTTTCTAATTCTTCTAAAGTTATTCCATATATACTTTTCATAATTACACCTATAAAGATTATATCAAAATTTAAATAAAATTAATAGTTATTTAATTGTTTTTACTTTTTAAATTCTCCAGAATCAGTAATATTTTTACTACTTAATAATATTGATAAATAATTATCTATAAGTTCTGAATCTATTGTTGGTATATTTACACCTGATTCACTTAATTTACTTCTCATGAAATTTATAATAAAACCTGGACTAACGTGTTCTACGAGGCAGCCTCTAGCATTATTATGATCCGTAAAAAACTTAGCATCACCATGTTTTAAATAATTAAATATAGCTATTTTTGTATTTTCTGGATTAACCATACTAGTCTCAATAACTGCCTGCTCAAAATAAAATCTAGGGTCTTCTATTCTTTTTCTATCACTTGAATATTTATCAGTTAATTTAATCCTAGCATGCATAATAAAATCTTCAAATTTAAAGTCTTTAGAAGTTGAACTAGCAATAAGTAAACAAAGATCCTTTAAATCTCCTTCTTCAAGCGATACGGCATAATCTAATACAAATTTATTAAATTCACTTAATGATACTAAGTCAAGTTTATTATCTTTTTTTAATGAATTAATAAATTTTTGTATTAACATAGACAAAGTAGAATTAAAAGAATAATTATTATCTATAGCAAATCCTATACCATTAAAATTTGGAACAAATGGATTAGGCTTTATAAGACCCGAATTAAAATTAGGACTTCCAAATATATAATCACAAACTTTAAAAGCATCTTCTAAATTATTTACTCTAAGACATACGTTATCATTTCTTAAATATCTTGAGACTTTAAGTTGATAAGAAACATTATTTAAATCTAAGAAATTTAACAGTTCATTTACACAATTATAAATAAAATTAAAGTCAATTGGTATATAAAGTTTTATTTCATTGCCACTTATTTTACCATTATCAAATCCAATAAAATTAGGATTATTTGAATCAAAAAATGAATTACTACGGGACTTACTCCACAAATCAAATAGAGTGCTGATATCGCCAAATTTATATATACCCATAGTAACTAATTTGGGGTATACAAACTTTTCTCTTGATAATTCCAAATCAGGACTTTGGATTGCAGCAAACTTCATATCCTGTAAAAAATTCTCCATGCTTTCATATCTATCCATATTTTTACCTCAGAATAATTATATCAACTAAAGCAATTTTATTCAATAGAAAAGACTAACTAAGTTAGTCCTCTAAAGCTTTATAATACTCATATCTTTCTTTAGCATTTTCTTTATTTTCTTTAAGTAATTCCCTAGCATTTTCTTTATTTACTTTAGGTAACATAGAATATCTAGTTTGACTATCTAAAAATTCATCATATAAATCAAAATCTACATTTTTACTATCAAGTTTAAATCCATCTTTAGGACTTCTTCTAAACGTTAGAAAATATCCACATTTAGTGGCAAGTTTTTCAATGTTTATAGAGTTTCCCATACCACCTTTAATTCCGTGTGAAATACAAGGTGAGTAAGCTATTACTATGCTAGGTCCATTATGTAGACTTGCCTCTTTTAATGCATTTATCACTTGCATCATATTAGATCCAAGTGAAACTTGGGCAACATATACATTTTTATAGCTCATAGCTATTCTTGCTAAATCTTTTTTAGCAGTAGTTTTTCCACTAGTAGCAAAAGAAGCTATTGAACCTATATCACTACTCTTACTTGCTTGACCTCCAGTATTAGAATAAACTTGGGTATCAAGTACTAATATATTTATGTTTTGATTACTTGCTAAAATATGATCTATTCCAGAAAATCCTATATCATAAGCCCATCCATCTCCACCTACTACCCAGTATGTTCTAGATGGAATAAAGTCTTTTAAATCCTTTAATTCTTCTGGAATATTGTCATCTAAATTGTCATATACCTTTTTAGTTATCTCATAATCATCATAATTATCTAACCATTGCTTAAATAATAGAGAATTTGAATTATCCATATTTTGCTCCATTATATTTTTTATTTTTAATCTAATAAAATTATTAGCATTTAACATACCAAATCCATATTCAGCATTATCTTCAAACAATGAGCTTGCCCAAGGAATACTATAAGGGGTTGAAGGAGCACTACCACCATATATAGAAGAACATCCTGTAGCGTTTGATATAAGAATATTATCTTTAAAAAGTTGAGTAAGAAGCTTAATATATGGAGTTTCTCCACATCCAGCACAAGCACCACAATATTTAAATCCTGGACTAATAAATTGGCTTCCTTTTATAGAAAATTTATCAGTTAATTTTTTATCTTTGATATTTCTTTCCAAATACTCAAATATATTATTTTCTTCTTCTCTCAATTCTTTGCTTAGTGATTTAAAAGTTAAAGCCTTTTCACCTTTTAATCCAGGACAAGTATTTATGCAAAGTCCACAACCAGTACAATTATTAACAGATATACCAATAGTAAAATAATAGTCTTTATCTGCAATAGATTTTTTACATCTATTTTGAATAATACTTGGTGCATTATTATATTCATCTTCACTAAGTAAAAATGGTCTTATAACAGAATGTGGACATACCATAGAACAGAAATTACAACTTATACAATTAGAATTTATATAAAACGGAACTATATCGCTTATAGAATTGCTCTCTAAAATTGATGGTTTAAATACTCCACTTGGCATTTGTAAAAAGCTTGAAGTAGGTATATTATTTCCTTCTCTTTTAAACATTGCTTCATATAAATCATATTTATTATCCTTAACTTCTTCTATAGATCTATAAATCTTCAACTCACGAATTAATTTTTCTGTCATATTAAGTGCTTCAATGTTAGCATTTACTATATCTTCTCCCTTTTTAGAGAATTTATCCTTTATATATTCAACTAATTTTTCATATGCTACTTTTGAATCTATAAGATTTGTTAAATATAATATAGCATACTCCATAATCATACTAATCTTTCCTGAAAGTCCTACCCTATCAGCTATAAGTGACGCATTCACTACATATAACTTTACATTTTTTTCTAATAAGAGATTGGTAAGCTTTGCAGAAAAACTATCTACAAGTTCTCTATCAGATTTATTGGAGTTTATAATTAATATAGAATTTTCTGATATATTATTAAGAAGCTCAAATGAACTAAAATAACTATCCTTAGATACTACAACAATATCTGGATTCTCAACATAATAAGTAGATAAAATCTCTTTATCACTTATTCTTAAGTGTGAAACTGTTACTCCACCACTTTTCTTAGAATCATATTGAAAATAGCCTTGAACATAATTATTAGTATTATCTCCTATAAGTTTTATTATAGATTTTGATGCACTTACCATTCCATCTGAACCATAACCATATATTAGTATTTCTTTACTATTTTTTATTTTTAATTCTTTTATAGGTAAGCTTAGATTTGTAACATCATCCGTTATACCTATAGTAAAGTTATTTACAGGATTATCTAGCATATCATATACAGCCTTTATCTGGCTTGGAGTAGTATTCTTGCTAGAAAGACCATATCTCCCACCTACTATACTGATGTTTTTATCTTTAAGCGCTGATAAAACGTCTAAATAAAGTGGCTCTCCTGGTGCTCCAAACTCTTTAGTTCTATCAAGTACAGCTATTTTAGTTGTGCTTAATGGAAGTACATCTAATAAATATTTAGCACTAAAAGGTCTATATAAATGAACCTCAACTAAACCTAGTTCAGAATCAATATTATCTATAGTTTCTTTTATGGTACTACAAACAGATCCCATAGCAATTATTACTTTTTTAGCATTTTTACTTCCATAATAATTAAATGGTTTATAATTCATTCCTGTTATATGATTTATCTTTTCCATATAGTTATTTACTACATCTGGAACATTATCATAAAATTTATTTCTAACTTCAGTAGCCTGAAAATATACATCATCATTTTGAGCAGTTCCTCTTGTGTTAGGTTTAAGTGGATTCAAAGCATTATTTCTAAACTTACTTAAAGATTCTTTATTTATTAAATCTTTAATATCTGATTGTTCAAGAATCTTTATTTTATTTATCTCGTGACTTGTTCTAAATCCATCAAAAAAATGTAAAAAAGGTAAACTTAGATCAATCGCAGAAAGATGCGCTATAGCACTCATTATATTAGCATCTTGTACACTAGAGGATGCTAAATAACAAAAACCAGTTTGTCTTGTAGCATATATATCTTGATGATCTCCAAAAATACTTAATGCGTGCGTAGATAGTGATCTGGCGGCAACATGCATAACACAGGGTAACATTTCACCTGCTATTTTATACATATTTGGAATCATAAGTAACAATCCTTGACTAGCTGTATAAGTAGTGGCAAGTGCTCCATTTTGTAAAGCACCGTGAACAAATCCAATAGCACCTGCTTCACTTTGCATTTCAACTACTTTAGCCTTTTCATTAAATATATTTAAGACTCCTTTTGAACTCCATTCGTCAATGTGCTCTGCCATTGGACTTGAAGGAGTTATCGGATAAATTCCGGCTAATTCAGTAAACATATAAGATGAAGCAGCACATGCTTCATTTCCATCCATAGTTTTTATTTTCATAGTATCATCCCTTTAATAATATGGTATTAACATTATTTTAGCACATTTAAATTTATTAATCAAAATAAAATTTATAATTAACTAAGAACAAAAAAAAGATTATGGAAAATCTTTTTAATTTTCAAATACTATATTTGAATCGCTATAGCCTGTGGCCCAACCAAATACATTAGTTCCAAAGCTAGTAAAATCAGATTTTGAACTTTTTCCTTTTATCACTACACTAGTAAGTTTATTTTTCAAAAATGCTTCTTTATCTATTGTTTTAACACTTGATGGAATTTCTACGCTTGTTAATTTATTGCTATAAAATGCATATTGACCTATTGTTGTTACACTAGATGGAATCGTTATACTTGACAATTGATTATGTATAAATAAACTACTACTTATTGTAGTTAAACTAGATGGAATCGTTATACTTGTTAGTGAATTTTGATTAAATGCACCTTCACCTATACTAGTTATAGTATTAGGAAGTGTTATACTAGTTATACTATTTCTAGAAAAAGCATATGTACCTATTGTAGTAACATTACTAGGTAATGTTATATTACTTCTTTTTGCACCACCATAACTGACTATTGTTTTATTATCTATACTACCATCACTATTTCTCTTATATATAAAAGCCAAATCATCTGGTAATTTATTATTATTAAAAGATTCCTTTTCTATACTTGTTACACTAGATGCTATTTCTAAGCTTGTTAACTGATTATTTAGGAAAGATCCTCTTCCTATACTAGTAACTCCATTTTCAATTTTTAAGGTTTCTATTTTATTATTATAAAATGAATAATTAGAGATTTTTTTTATATTTCCTGGAATAGTTACACTTTTAAGCAAATTATCTGATAAAGCATATATACCCATACTAGTAACACTACTTGGTATTTCAATACTTGTTAATTTGTTATTTCTAAGCATATAAGAATTTATAATTTTTAAATTACTTGGTAAAGTTATACTAGTAAGATAGTTATTCAAAAATGCTTTACTACCAATATTAGTTATAGTATTAGGTAACTTTATACTTGTTATTTTTTGCGCTTCAAATGCACTATTACTTATACTAACAACATTTTTATTATTAAACGTGCTAGGTATTATTACATCATAAAATTCTTTTGTTCCCGTATCTCCACACGTATATTTTACTATTTCTATTCCAGCTTTAGTTTCTTTTACATCAAAGCATCTTCTTGGTGTATATATTTCTTCTGGATCTACTTCGTCTGCTATTAAATTTTCATTTTTATCATTTATTGGTTTATATGTAACAGTGTATTCTTTACCACCTTTTTCCATAGATCCCTTTATCTTAGTATTATCAGGTTTATAGTATTTTACATCTGGAGATTGTATTTCAAATTTTTCATCTATTCCAAATGTACCTTCGTATGTTAAAGAAGCCTCACCCAAATCTTTATTAGAGTATACATAATTTATAACCAGCTTATACATATTCGTATACTCTTTTTTACCTATATATAAACTATATCCTTTAACTATACCGTTAACTATAGAAAGTCTTCCACTTTCTATCTTATTATCCTCAATAGATACTTTCAGTTGTTCACCATCACAAATAATTATACTATTAGAACTTACTGTACAGCTTTCGGGATCGAATTCATCTTCTAAATTTTTATTCGCTAAAGTTTTTTCCACTGCATCTATATAAAATTCCACACTTCTTTGATTAGCTTGTTCATTAGAATTATTTATTATTCCTATAACAGCCGGAATAGTTATTAAAGCTATAATTGCTAATATTATTATTACAGCTAAAAGTTCTATTAAAGTAAATCCTCTTTTCATATAACCACCATTCTATTAACTACTTCAGTATACAAAAAAGATTGGCCGAAGTCAATCACTATCTTACTTTATGATAATCAAGTCTAAGCTTATCTGCAACTGTTACTATGAATTCTGAATTAGTTGGCTTAGCTCTATCTATATCTACACTATTACCAAATATTTCTTCCATAAGATCCCAATTACCTCTGTTCCAACTAACTTCTATAGCATGTCTTATAGCTCTTTCAACTCTTGACACAGTAGTATCAAATTTTGAAGCAAGTTCAGGATATAATTCTTTAGTTATTCCACCTATCATTTCAGGATTTTCAAATATCATATGCACTCCATCTCTTATATATTGATATCCTTTTATATGTGAAGGTATTCCAAGTTCGTGTAATATCTTAGTTATTGATATCTGAAGATTATTATAGTGTAAATCTATATTTTTGCCTTCCTTTTTCTTGTTACACATATCAAGTATTCTTTTTTCTAAATCATCAAAATCAAAAGGTTTTAACAAATAATAATTTACTCCATAATCAGATACTTCTCTAATTACTTCTGCAGTATTATAGCTTGTAGCAACTATTACTTTTTTGTTTAAGTTTTTCTTTTTCATTTGCTCAAGTACATATAAACCATCTTTGTTTGGCATTATTAAATCTAATACTATTAAATCATAGTTTTCTTTTTCTACTGCTTCTATTCCTTCTAACCCATCGTGTGCTTCACTAGAAATAGTTATTAATTTACTACTTTTGAAATACTCTTTTACTGCTTCGATTAACTGCACATTGTCATCTATCATAAGAACTTTAATCTTGTCCATAATATACCTCTTTTCTATTATTGATTATACTACATACAACTTAAAGCTTCTAGAGTTTATTTTATCTAGTTTTGTCACACTTTGTCGAATTATTTAGAATTATGCAATCAAGAAATTTTATCGATAATTTCTACAAATTGATTTGGATTTATACTTGCAGATCCAATTAAAAATCCATCTAATTCTTCTAATTTATTTAAAGCTAAAATATTTTTCTCATTTATACTACCACCATATAATACTTTAACATTTTGGTTATATAATTCAAATACTAATTCTTTTATATAATGTATAGTTTTTACTATTTCATTTAAATCTGGAACATTATTAGTTCCAATAGCCCAAACAGGCTCATATGCTATTATTACGTTAGATAGTTCACTAACACCTACTAGTGCATCTCTTATTTGCCTTTTTATGATAACATCCTTTTTTAATAAATTATATTCTTCTTTAGTTTCCCCAACGCATAATATAACTTTTAATTTATGCTTAAGACAAGTTTTGATCTTTTTATTTATATCTATATCAGTTTCTTTAAGCTTAATTCTTCTTTCACTATGGCCAACAATTGAATATTTTACTCCTATGCTAGCAAGTTGCAAGGCTGAAACTTCACCCGTAAAACCGCCATCTTCTGATGCGCAAACATTTTGACTGCCAACCTTAAAAGAATAGTTCAGAAAATAAGGAATATAAATATAACTTGGGCAAATTACTAAGTTTTTATTGTTTATTTCTTTAAATATATTTATATAATTTGCAATTTCACCAAATTGCATATTCATCTTTATATTTCCAACAATTAATTTATTCGCCATGAAGTCCTCTTTTTATTGTAGTCTTTAATCTAGAAACAAAAGATTTATCTTTTTTAAGAGGTCTACCCTTAAGAGCTAATTTATATACGTGTAATACTCTTTCTGCAAAGTACTTAGAAGAATAAGTCTCAGCATTTATTCTTCCTTGACTACCCATATTTTCTCTTTTAGCCTTATCTAATAATATTTCAGACATCTTACTTATATATTCTTTTTTATCTTTAAAAAGTGAACCTGTAAGAGAATCTATAACTGTATTTCTAAAAGCTTCATCGTCCAAAGCTACTACAGGTAATGATGCTGCCATAGCTTCTATAACAGTTAATCCTTGGGTTTCTGTATGAGAAGCTGTTACAAATATATCAGCTATATTGTAATAAGTTGGTACATCATCCCAAGGAACTTTCCCCGTGAATACAACATTTGAATCTATTTTATTTTTATGTACTAAAGCCTTATATTCTTCTAAATCCGGCCCATCTCCAACTATTAATAGCTTACAATTTTTATTTTTCTTCATAAGCCCCTTATGATTATTTATAAGAAATTCTACACTTTTTTCAGATGCTATTCTACCTACAAACAACACTATTATGTCATCTTTATTAAAACCCAAACTTTCTTTTAATTTTACAGTTTTCTCTTTATCTATGTTTTCAGAATAAAATCTATCTATTTCTATTCCAGTAGGAATAATGTGTACATTTCTATCATATTTATATTTTTCTTTAAATAAATCATAAGTTTTTTTTGTAGGAACTATTAACTCCTTTATTGTTTTATCACAATAAAATTTAGTTAAATACTCTACTATTTTTTTACTTGGACCATCAAAATATCCCTTAGTAATATAATGCACATAATCCTCATACATAGTATGATAAGTATGAACTATAGGTATATCAAGTTGATGTCCTATAACTCTTGCAAATGTACCTATACCAAATTCAGTATGAGTATGTATTACATCTAAATTCCACTCTTTTATTTTATTAACAGCCTTGATAGGATAAAAAGTCGTTAATCTATAATCATATATACCAACAGGAATACCAGGTATTCTTATTATTCTACCGTTATCTTCAAATTGATATTTCATATTTTCTGGATTAACAGTTACTATAAATACTTTATGTCCTTTTTTTCTAAGCGCATTCTCAAGCATCTTTATACTTGTAGATACACCATTTATAAATGGTGGATATGTATCAGTAAATATACCAATTCTCAATTATTTCACCTTCTTTATATTAAGAGCTATAGCCCCTACTATCATACCAAAATAGTATGTAATAAATCTCCAAACTAGCATCATAGCTGATAGTGTTGCACCAGAGCAAAAATTACCATAAAATTTAATAAATCCATACTCAAGTCCGCCAGTTCCTCCTGGAATTGGAACAAATGAACCTATAATCATAATGTATGCACTAGTAACAATCGCAACACCTGGTAAAAATTTATATTCTCCCATAGCTAGAAGTACAAAAAATGGTATTAAGTAAAGACAAGAAAGCGCTAAAAAATTATAAACTATATTTAACACAAACATTTTTTTATCTTTTAAAAGTATTTTAGCACCTTTATGAAATTTAGATATATTTAAATCCCATTTTTTTAGTTTTTCTTCTTTATTTTTTACTATATGTAATTTAGTCAATAAATTAATACTTAAACCTATTAACTTTTTATTTATCTTAGGGCAGAATGCTACCATAAACATAATAACTATTACTAAAGTATTCATTAAAAATCCTAGCGCTATTAATTTTTGTAGCAAATATACTTTAGAAAATATATGAAATATATTATTACTTAAAAGTGCTATAAGCCCTAAAACAACGAGTGCTATTTGATATACAATAAAGTTTTCTAAAACCACACTAGTTGAATTAGCATAGTCTATTCCACATTGCTTTAAAAAATAAATCTGATATGGTTGTCCTCCTGTTGCAAATGGAGTTACAGCATTGAAAAATTGAGTTCTAAGTACAAGATAAAATGCACTTTTGAATTTAAAGTCAGGGTTTATTTTTTTACAAAAAGAATACATAGGATATGTCCTAAATATCCAAAAAGTAAAAAGCAAAACAAACGAAATTAACAAATACCATATATTCATACTTAATATTTGATTAATGGTGGCATTAAAATTATCTTTTAAAGAAAAATATAATACTAACCCAGTTATTGCAATAAGAAGAAATATATTTAGTTTCTTTTTCATACTACTTGTCTTCTATAGCTTCTATTCCAGGTAATTTTTTACCTTCTAATAGTTCTAAAGAAGCTCCTCCTCCCGTAGAAATATGTGTAAATGAATTTTTATATCCGAAATTAATAGCTGCAGAAGCAGTATCTCCTCCACCTATTATTACTATTTTATTTAAGGTGCTCAAATATCTTAAGATCTCCTTTGTTCCTTTAGAATATTTATCATATTCAAACATTCCCATTGGTCCATTCCAAACTATAGTATTAGAAATTTCTAATATTTTTTCAAACTCTTTTATAGTGTTTGGACCTATATCTAATCCTATATCGTCACTTGCAAAAGCATTATTTTCTTTTATAAATGACTCTCCATCTATTTGTTTAGATGTAATAGAATCTATTGGTAGTATAATCTTTTCTGTGTATTTCTTTAATATATCATCACAGAAATCAATTGACTCTCCATCTACTATTGAAGAGCCAATATTATATCCTAACGATTTTAAAAATGTATATGCCATTCCTCCACCTATTAAAATATAATCTGCTATATTAACTAAATTCTTTATAACACCTATTTTATCACTTACTTTAGATCCACCTAAAATTACTGTGTATGGTCTTTTTGGATTGTCAAGTGCCAAAGATAATTTTTCTAATTCATTTTGAACTAAGAATCCTAATCCACTAGGAAGATAGCTTGCAATTCCAACATTAGATGCGTGAGATCTATGAATAGTACCAAATGCATCGTTAATAAATATATCACCTAAACTAGCCCAATATTTAGCTAGATCCTCATCATTACCAGATTCAAGTTTACCATTCAAATCTTCAAATCTAGTATTTTCTATTAAAATGACATCTCCAGGATTTAAATTGGCTACTTTTTCTTCTAGATTTTTACCTCTAGTTTCACCAGAAAATATAACCCTTTTTCCAAGTAAATCACTTAATCTATCAGCTACTATAGATAATGAATTCTTAGCTTTATCGCTTTCTTCTTTTATTCTACCTAAATGACTAAGTAAAATGACTTTAGCCTTATTATCTATCGCATAATTAATAGTTTTTAAGCTTTCTTTAATTCTATTATCATCTAATATTTTATTATTCTTTATTGGAACATTAAAGTCTACTCTTATTATAACTTTTTTATTATATAAATCAAAGTCCTTGATACTTTTTTTCATATCATCACCATTTTAATTTTAACATATTTTTAATATTAAATCCATAAAAATGATATTTTATAAGCAAAATAAAAGGATTTATCCTAATTTGATAAATCCTAAGATATTTTATTTCTTTTAACTTCAATTACTGGGCGTACTCCATACTCATCTATAGACTTAATAACTCCATATCCTAAATACTTTCCTCTTACGGTCCAAAATGAACCATATGTATTTTGTATGGCAGATGATGTGACATACTCACAACTTGATGATGTAATATCATCACATAAAACCTTAAGCTTTTTATTAGCCTCAGCCGTAGAAAACGAATCAGAAATCAAAGGTACTTTAACAAATAGTCCCTTTTGAGTTCCCTCCTCGAAATCAATTCCAGCTATTTTAGCTACTTCATTTGCTGTTATAAGTCTTGATTTAAAGTCAGAATAGTCTATTGTGTATTCAATACTGCTTGATTTGTAGGTATAATTTGATGGAGTTGAAGTTCCTTTCCAATCTTTAGTTTTACTTTTAAGGCTTTCTATAGATTTTAATGGACCTTTCCCATTTGTGACTGTTTCAACATTATATTCAGCAGTTACTGAAGTAGAAACATTATGATCAAGAATTAAATTTACGTCATATCCACCATTATCTAAAAATGCGTAAAATTTTAAGCAACTATTTTGAGTTGAACTTACGTTATTTATGCCATTATATCCATCTTTACTATTATTACTAGTATAATTTGTACATTTCTCACCACTTTTTACATCAAAATAAACCACTTGTCCATCGCTAAAGAACTTACTTCCAGAGCAATCACTATTATCTTTAAGCTCAAAATCATATTGTCCATTATAAGATACTTCAACAGTTTTCAAACTAGTAACATCAGTATCAGATCCATTTAATTTAATTGGACCTTTTAAATAACCATTATCTACTAATGTGCTTAAAGGTATACAATAATTGATTTCATTATCTTTAACAAACATATTTTTATTATCATCCATATATAAATCCGTAGCATTATATATAAGTTTTTCTGTAAATTCATCCGTGCTATTAGTAGAACTTTTTACTTGATTTATTATTTTAGGAAATGCAAACAACATCAAAAGTGCTAATATAACCATAACACCTAAAAGTTCGACAAGTGTAAAACCATCCTTTTTCATAATTCTCTCCTTATAAATTATTATCTTCTTTGTACTTTTTACATACTTCATCTAAATCTCTTATAACATCATCGGCTACATCAAGATTTGCTATTCTAGCACCTGATGCAAAAATATGCCCACCACCATTATATTTCATTGCAACTTCATTAATTATAGGACCTCTAGATCTTATAGATACTCTAATATTATCATTTAACTTATCATAAGCAAATATGGCCCAAGAATACATTCCTATAATGAATGGAAGTTCATTTATTACATTTGTAGCTGTAGAAACATCAGTTGACAATTCATCAAGTGTTTCTTGAGGCAATTTGATAAATCCAAATCCATTCTCAGTAATAGTCAAGTTATTAGTTATATAATTATTAACTTTGATATCATCAAAAGATTTAGAGTACATATTCTCATAAATTTTAGTAATATTTATATTAGAATTTTTAAGTAAATAAGATGCAATCTCAAATGTTTCTGACGAAGTATATGAGTGCAAAAATCTATTAGTATCACCGACTATTCCAATATATAATCTTTCACTAGCCAAGTCATTTAATTTTAGTTTTGTATTCATTATAAGTTCTACTACAAGCTGTGAAGCACTGCTTGAAGTATCATCTATTAATTCTATATCAGCAAATTTTTCTACAAATGGATGATGATCTATTTTTATTTTATACTTAAACTTTGAAGGATCAACACCATCAATTCTTTTAACATCAGGAGTATCTAATACAATTAAAAGAGAGTTTTCATACATATCTTCTGTAAACTTATCTAGTTGTCCTATATACTTATGTCTCATAGCAGGCATACCTACTGCATAAACTTCTTTTTTAGGAAATGTATTTTTAATAACTTCTTTTAATCCTAGTGTACTACCTAGTGCATCTGGATCAGCACCTATATGACGTGCTAAAACGATTTTATTATATTTTTTTATTTGATTATAAATTTGTTTATAAATATTCATGAACATACCTACTTTTCTAAAAACATTATACACTATTTTAAAAAAAGAGAAAATACCTAAATTATTTTTATTTGTTTAATTTAGAGGCTATATTAATTATATTAGAGCCATAGGTTTCTTTTAATTTATCTAAAACTTTATCCAGCTCATTACTATTTTCTACATTTTTAATATCTTCAAACAAAGACATTTGATGATTTAAAGAATTAGAAAATTTACTTATTGATACTCCAACTAATCTAATTCCCTCTTCATTCCATAGTTCACTCACAAGTTCTTTTGCTACTCTAAAAATTTCAGCAGTATTACTCGTAGGATTTTTTAATTTTCTTTGATGCGAATATGACTTAAAATATTTGTCTTTTAACATTACGCTCACTAAAGATGCATACTTGTTTTTTTTTCTTAAACTTATACTCACTTTTTCTACTAAAGGATATAAAAACTTATTTATTTCATCTAAAGAATTTAAATTATAACTAGTAGTAGTAGAATTACTTATACATTCAACTTCTGAAGTATGAATAATAATTACACTATCATCAATTCCTTTAGCACTTCTTATTAACCTACTTGCCTGATTTTTAAAGTATTTATATAAAAAGTTTTCATCACTATTGGCTAAATCACCTATAGTATTAATATTTAATTCTCTTAATTTTTTACTAGTACTTTTTCCTACTCCATATAATTCTTCTATGGCAAGAGGATACATTTTAGATTCTACTTCATTTTTAAATAATGTATGTACCCTATCTGGCTTTAAAAAATCAGATGCCATTTTAGCGCATAATTTATTATTTGCTATACCTATATTTACAGTAAACCCTAGTGTCTTTTTAATTTCATTTTTTAATTTATAAGCAAATTTAATAGGATCCCCATATAAATTTCTAACCTTAGTATAGTCCATAAAACATTCATCAATACTTAGCTTTTCTATATCTGGAGTGTAGTTTTTCACAAGATTAAAGAAAGCATCAGACATTTTTCTATAAAGTTCATAATTAGGTGGGTATACTTTTAAATCCTTACATTTTCTTTTGGCATCTTTAATTGTTTCAGCAGTTCTCACTCCTCTTTTTTTAGCAACAATGCTCTTGGCAAGTACGATACCGTGTCTATTAGACTCATCCCCACCTATTATTGATTCTATATTTCTGATATCGATACCATATCCAGATCGTATTAAATCCACAGCGGTCCAAGATAAAAAAGCATTATTTACATCTATATGCATAAATATCTTATCCATATTATCACCATATTAATTATACGAAATATTTTTTTAACAGTCAACAAAAAATACGAACATTAATTCGTATCTTTATTTTTATCATTTAAGCTTCCTAATTGTTTTTGATAAGGAGGTTCATCTTCTAATAGTCTTAATTGATCCATTAAACTTATTCTCATGCTTTCTAAAGTAACAATTCTATTTGTAACGATAGCTAAACGTTCCTCTAATTCAACTTTTGAAGTTCCACTAAAGTCAATAGTATCAGTAAATTTAATATTAAATTTCTTCATAATAACTTCGCATAGTCCTTGAAAATTGCTTCTATGTACAAAACCTGTATCGTTAAACCAATCGTTTAATGAAAATTTTATAATTGAATTATTTTCACCATCAAATACCTTAAAAGGTCTACGTCTTACATCTATCAAATTACCATAGAGATAAATTCTAAATTCTGTAAAAAGATTACCTTGCATATCTCTATCAACTACTTTATGTGCTAATAAATTCTGATTTATTTCATCATATAATTTTTGCTGCTTTAAATATAGTATTAATCTCTCCTCTAAATCCATTTTTTTCATTATATATCCCCCTTTAATGCAAAGCTATTATATCAGATTTATTCTTTTTGTCAAATTACAATCTAAACAAAGACCTTTAAAGAGTTAAATGCAAATTCTATTTAACTAACCCACAATTTAAACGACATACAAAAAGCGTAATAAACTATTTATCACGCTCCATACAATTTAAAGTTTAAAACTTATCTTTAGGTAATAATCATATTATATTTATAATAATAAATTATAATCTTTCTTATGATTCAAATGTTATATTTGAATCACTATAACCTGTTGCCCATCCAAATACTCTCTTACCAAAGCTCGTAAAATCTGATGTAGATGTTTTACCTTTTACTACTACACTTGTTAATTTATTATTACCAAATGCCATAGTTCCTATCGATGTCACACTACTTGGTATTTCTACCTTAGTTAACTGATTATAGTTAAATGCAGTATTACCTATAGTTGTTAAATTAGTAGAAATTTTAATGCTTGTCAATGCATTACCACTAAATGCTGAGCCTCCTATTGTTGTTACACTATCTGGAATCTCAATGCTTGTTAATTGGTTAGTTTGAAAAGCACCTGTCCCTATAGTTGTTACTCCTTCTGGTATTTTGACACTTACTAGTTTACTAGTAGAGTTACTAGTAGAGAATGCATAATCACTTATAATTTTTACATTATTAGGTATTACAACATTTTCCTTTTTCTTACCGCCATAACTAACAAGTTCAGTGTTATCTATGCTGCCATCACTATTTCTCTTATATATAAATGCTTCCTCATCTGACAATTGATTATCACTAAATGCTCCTCCGTCAATAGATGTTACACTCGTTGGAATTTTTAAAGTCTCTAATTTATTACTTCTAAATGCTAGTGGTCCTATACTAGTAACACTTGATGGAATCTCAATACTTGTTAATTGATTATTATTAAATGCGCTAAATTCAATTGACGTAACACCATTTGGTATCTCGACACTAGTCAATTGATTTTGAGCAAAATTTGTTTTACCTATAACTTTAAGATTGCTTGGTATTTCTATACTTGTTAATTTATTATTAAAAAATGCTAGTTCACCAATAAATGAAACACTATCAGGGATTTTTACACTTTCTAATCCCTTAGACATAAATGCACCTTTTCCTATACTAACTACAGTTTTACCATTAATAGTATTTGGAATTACTACATCTAATACTTCGTTTTCAGCACCTTTACCACAATTATATTTTGTTACTTCTATTCCACTTTCTACAGCTTTTGTTTCAAAGCAAGATTCTGCTGTTGGAACAAGTTTTAAGTTTTCCTTACTACCTAACGTAAAATTATATCCAATAATCTTTCCCTTTTCAAATGTAATTGTTCCACTAGTTGGCTTAGTATTTTCTACTTGAACCTCTAATAATGTATCTCCATCGCATTTTAAATTGCCATCACTTTGTATTTCACAAGTACTTGGACTAAACTTTTCAGTTAAATTTTTACGAGCTACTGCTTGCTCTACTGCATCTAAATAAAGTTCTGAACTTCTTTCATCTGCACTTTCTTTAGAATTACCAATCATATTTATTACAATTGGTGTAGCAATTAAAGCGATTATTGCTAGTATTACTATTACTGCTAAAAGCTCTATTAATGTAAATCCTTTATTTTTTACATTTTTCATATATTTCCTCTCTCTCTATTTTGCATATTATATTTTATACTTTTTCACATTATTAGTCAAGCTGTAAAAATAATTATACAAATTAAAACTATTAGAAAACTAATAGTTTTTGAAATTAATATCAATGTCCTAATAATACGCTAATTATTAATAGAATTAAGCCTATAAATATTCCTATGCGAACATTTTTTTTGTTTTTCATATGATAAATTTGATGAAGTAATTCAAACAAGGATATATATATAAGCATACCTAACGTAAATCCTAATAATATGCCTTCTACTAAGTTGTTAACTCCACCTAGTATAAACATTATAAATCCGCCTATAAAAGTAGAAATAGAAACTATTAAACTTATATTTAATGTCTTCTTCTTTGAGTAATTAGAGCTATATAAAGTTGAAGATATAACAAGTCCCATTGGGATATTGTGAAGCCCTATTCCTATACATAATAAAAGTCCAGATGTAATGCTAGTCTTAGAAATTAAATAAAGACTCATTCCCTCTATCAAATTATGTAAAATAACTGCCATAGCTGAAATTATCCCTATATGAAACAAATGATCATTATGACATTTTTCATTTCTATGTTTATGATTATGATGTACTTCGTGCTCATGACATGGGACAAACATATCTAGCATTTTTAATACGACAATACCTATAAGAGATAAAACAATTATAGATAATATAGCTCTAATGTTACCTAATTCTCCATTAAGTATTTCAAATGCTTCTGGTGTAATTTCAAAAATAATAAGTCCTATTATCACTCCAAATGCTACACAAATACTAAAATCAGTAAATTTTTTATTATTTTTAAAGTATGTACCTATAACACTTCCTATAAAAATAAAAAGCCCTACTAAAAGTGTTAAAATAAGTGCTAAAAAATTCATAACTCCTCCTATTTTGTTAACTTATAACTATATTTAAATATTTTTTCTTCACATATATTAGATATAAAATCGAAAAGGCCTATATCTAATATAAATACTAAAGCTACATATACTACTAGTATTGGTTCTAATAAAACTAGTTCAAAAACTTTAGGTATACCTATAATACAACTTAAAAATATAATAATCAAGCTAATAAATAAACAAATTCTTAGTTTATTAAACTTTGTGCATATTCTAAACAATAATATAAATCCAGTCATTGCTACTAATATTACTGCCATAGTTGATATTTTATCACTATTAATATTAAATATAGCTGCTGTTAACATAACAGATAGTACATTTATTACAATAGTGATTCCTCCTGGAATGGATTTTTTTAATACGTTCAAGAAAAAATTGCCTTTTATTATATCTCTATTAGGCTCAAGCGCTAAAATGAACGCAGGTACACCTATTGTTATAGAACTTACTAAACTTAAATGAATTGGCTCGAATGGATAATTCATTGGAACGAATAAAAATATTATAGCTAGTAATGTAGCATATATAGTTTTTGTTAAAAATAATGATGCCGATCTTTCTACATTATTAATAGTTCTTCTTCCCTCTTCAACTATTTTAGGTATTGCATCAAAATTAGAGTCTAATAGCACAATTTCAGATACGTTTCTAGCTGCATCACTTCCACTAGCCATTGCTATACTACAATCTGACTCTTTTAGTGCTAAAACATCATTTACTCCATCGCCTGTCATAGCAACCGTATGTCCATTTTCTTTTAATGATTTAATTAGTACTTTTTTTTGTGATGGACTTACTCTACAAAATATGTTATATTTTTCTACTATTTGATTATTCATATTAGTATTATTTAAGGACATATCTATACAATTTATTTTATCAAATCCAAGACGTTTAGCTATTCTTGTTATAACTTTCTCACTATCTCCACTTATAATTTTTATATCTACTCCATATTTTCTAAAATAATTTAAAGTAGAGCTTGCCTTATATCTTATTTTATCCCTAAGTAATATAAGTGCTATATTATCTTTTTCATTCTTTAATAATACTAATCTATAATCTGAATACTTATCTATAAGTTTTTTTATATCTTCACTTTTGTCTAAAATATCTGGAGCACCCAAAATATATTTCCCCTCTTTAAAAGTAACACTTGAGTATTTCTTTTCTGAAGAGAAATGTTCCTTATCTATGCAAGTAAAGTTCACTCTTTTATTAAATTTTTTAGATATAGCATCCATAGTTGCGTTATCTTCTAATAATTCTCTAGATATTGCAGAAAGTATTTTTTCATAGTCATATTTTTTATTTAAAGATATGACATCCTCTACTTCCATAACTCCCTCAGTAAGTGTCCCTGTTTTATCAAGACATATAGTATCTACTCTAGCTAGAGTTTCTATGCAATAAAGTTGTTGAACTAAAACATTTTTTTTAGATAATCTAATAACACTTACAGCTAGTACTGTACTAGTTAAAAGTATTAATCCTTCTGGAATCATCCCTATAATTGCAGCTACAGTATTTATTATGGATGAAGATAATTCCTGATTTAAACTATACTGCTTTAAAAATAATAAAATGCCCAAAGGTACTACAATTATAGATATAGTTTTTATAATTTTTTTTAGTGTACGCATAACTTCTGAGTTAACACTTTTTATGTATTTTGCCTCCAGACTTATTTTAGAGGCATAATTTTCTTTTCCTACCTTTTCTACTTTACAAGTAGCTTTTCCACTTACTATAAAACTTCCCGAGTATAAATACTCTCCACTTCTTTTGGTAATTGAGTTTTCTTCACCACTTAAAAGTGATTCGTTAACTTCAACTATTCCATCTAATATAACCGAATCTGCTATTACTTGATTTCCCCTTTTATATACTACTATATCATCAAGAACTACTTTATCTATTGGAACACTTTTACTCAATCCATTTCTTATTACATTTGCATTACTACTAGATATAATAGATAATTTATCTATTGCTTTTTTGGATCTTATTTCTTGAATAATACTTATTAAAGTATTACAAGTAGCTACACCTAAAAATAGTAAATTTTTATATGACTTAACTGATAATATTAAAATACCCAAACATAAATTCAAAATATTAAACAAAGTAAAAACGTTATAAAATATTATTTGACCAATAGATTTTGTTTTAACTTCACTATTATAGTTTACATATCCATTTTTTATTCTATTTTCTACCTGCGTATCATTTAAACCTTCATCAAGTTTAGGATTGTATCTTATCATTTTATCACTCTCTATTAAATTATAACATTTATATCTCAAATTGCAAATAAAAAAGGGAACAACTCCCTATTTATTCTATTTACAAACAGCTCCCATTGATTCATATATACTAATAAGTCCACTAGCTAGCATTTCATTATTTGAATTTACATAACTTTTCATAGCAGTATTATCAGAAACATAAGCTTTTACATCCATCTTTGTATAATCGATAGTTACTTGCGAATAAACTTTTCCATCTTTTTTCTCTATATTAATATCATAACCTCCATATGTTTCATTCACTGATTCATATGTAGAATTTAAAGTTTCTAAGAAATAATCTAAAACTGATTCATCATCCGATTCAATTTCTTCTTTAGAAACCACTTTCTTAACTATACTACCACTTTTATAAATATTATATTCAGAACTTATTTTATATCCATCTTTTGTATTATTTGATGTAAACTTACAAGTTACTTTATCATCTTCTTTTTTTACTCCTTGACTAGTTTTACTTACACTCTCACATCCAAAAGTAAATAAAAGTGTAACTATCATTAAAACAAAATATTTTTTCATATCATTATACTCCTTACAATAATTTTAGTTTTTTAACATAGATTCAAGCCTTTTACATACGTCTTTATCCATAGGCTCTATATCCGCTAATTTATACTTTATATTTAATTTTTTATATTTTTCTACTCCCATAGTATGATATGGCAATAGTTGTACCTTTTCAACGTTATCAAACATTTTTATATATTCTTTTAAATTTAATACATATTCCTCACTATCATTTATAGTAGGTATAATTACTTGTCTTAGCCATAATTTAGGTTTACTTATTTTTAGTCTTTCACAAAAATAAGTAAATTCGTCCATACTTTTTCCAGTAATTTTTTTATAGTTTTTAGAATCGATGGCCTTTATATCTAACATTACTAAATCTATATATTTTAATATTTCATCTAAAACATCTTTATTATAACCTGTTCCAGATGTATCAAGACAAGTGTGTATGCCTGCTTTTTTACACAATTTTATAGTTTCTAATAAAAATTCAGATTGAAATAGAGGCTCTCCACCCGAAAATGTTACACCTCCACCTGATTCTATATAAGGTCTATATTTTCTTACTAAGTCAACAATTTCCTTAGATGTAACTTTATTATTAGACTCTTTAAACCAAGTATCAGGATTATGGCAAAATATGCATCTTAAAGGACAACCCTGCATAAATATGACAATCCTTATTCCAGGGCCATCCACAAGTCCCATAGTTTCTACAGAATGTATAAAACCTTCTTTAAATTCTTTCATGGAACGTCCTGCTTATTACTTCTTTTTGTTGCTCACGAGTTAATTTATTAAAATTAACCGCATATCCAGAAACTCTAATTGTTAAATTAGGATACTTATTAGGATTATTCATAGCGTCTATTAACATTTGTTTATCTAAAACATTGACATTTAAATGATGTGCTTTACTTCCAAAATAACCATCTAATATTTTAATTAAATTTTCACTTCTAGTTTCTAATGAATCTCCTAAACTATCTGGAACTATCGAGAAAGTATTTGAAATACCGTCTTCACAACAATCCTTATAAGGTATTTTAGCTACTGACGAAAGTGAAGCCAAAGCACCCGATTTATCTGCTCCTTGAGTTGGATTTGCTCCTGGTGCGAAAGGCACTCCACTTTTTCTACCGTCGGGAGTAGCACCTGTAGCTTTTCCATATACAACATTAGATGTTATAGTCAAAATAGATAATGTTGGTTTTGCATTTTTATAAAGAGGATATTTTTTTAACTCTCTATAAACTCTTTTTACTAAATTAACTGCTACAGCGTCTACTCTATCATCATTATTTCCGTATCTTGGAAAATCAAATTCTATATCGAATGAATTAGTAAGTCCTCTATCATCCCTTTTTACTCTAACATGTCCATATTGTAAAGCTGAAAATGAGTCTGTAACTATTGAAAGTCCAGCTAAGCCAAAAGCCATTAAATACTCTGGATTAGTATCCAAAAATGCCATTTGACTACTTTCATATGCATATTTATCATGCATATAATGAATTATATTTAAAGCATCTACATATATTTTTACAGTTTTCTTTAAAACTTTATCAAATTGTTTTAATACTTCTTCACAATCTAAATATTCTCCTTCAATAGGATCTATTCCATCTATAACAAGTTCCCCAGTTATCTCATCTCTACCACCATTTAACGCATAAAGTAAAACTTTAACAAAATTAATTCTAGCTCCAAAGAATTGTGTTTGATGGCCAAGGCTCATTGCAGAAACGCAACAGCTTATAGCATAGTCATTTCCATACATAGGTCTCATTAAATCATCATTTTCAAACTGTAAAGTATGTGTTTTGATTGACATCGAAGTAGCAAACTGTTTGAAATTTTCTGGAAGTTTCTTACTCCAAAGTATAGTCAAATTAGGTTCTGCAGATTCTCCTATGTTATTTAATGTATTTAAAATTCTAAATGAAGTTTTGGTTACAAATGATTCTTCATCATCCTTCATTCCACCTATTGATTCAGTAACCCAAGTAGGATCTCCGGCAAATAATTCATTATATTCTGGAGTTCTCAAATGACGCACCAATCTTAATTTAATTACAAATTGATCTATCAATTCTTGAGCTTGCTCTTCTGTCAATATTCCTCTTTTTATATCACGTTCTATATAAATATCGAAAAAAGTTGTATTTCTGCCAATACTTGTTGCAGCACCATTATTTTGTTTTACTGCTGCCAAATATGCAAAATAAACCCATTGTATAGCTTCTTTAGCATCTCTAGCTGGCTTTGATACATCAAATCCATATCTTGATGCCATTTTCTTTATTAAATTTAAAGCTTTTATTTGTTCACTAACTTCTTCTCTTAATTGAATTATTGATATATCAGATAGATTATTTAGTTTTTCCAAATCATTTTTTTTACATTCTATTAAGTAATCAGCACCATATAAAGCAAGTCTTCTATAATCCCCTATGATTCTACCTCTGCCATATGCATCAGGTAAACCTGTTATCAAATGATTATGACGTGCTTTTTTAATATCACTCGTATATGCATCAAACACTCCATCATTATGAGTTTTTCTATATTCTTTAAACTTGTCTTCTAATTCTTTACTTAAATGAAAACCATAGGCTTCTAAAGCCTTATCAACCATTCTAATTCCACCATATGGATTAACAATTCTTTTTAAAGGCTCATCAGTTTGAAGACCTACTATAACTTCATTTGATCTATCTATATATCCTGGATCAAACGAATCTATACCACTCATATTAAATGTATCAACATCAAGAACACCACTTATAGCTTCCTTAGCAAGCAATTTTTTGCATTTATTCCACACTTTAGATGTCTTTTTACTAATATCTGTTAAAAAATCATCTCCTAAAGTATATTCAGTATAGTTATTTTCTATAAAATCTATAACGTCTATATTTTTATGCCATTTGGTTCCCTTAAAACCTTCCCATTCATTCATTTTTACCTCCTATATTATTCAAAAATTCTTCTTCTTTCCATACTTCTATGCCAAGTTTTATAGCATCATTATATTTACTTCCCGGATTATCGCCTACTATTACTACATCAGTTTTTTTACTAACAGAATTGGTATTTTTACCTCCTAATGTTTCAATTAATTCGCGAGCTTCGTCTCTAGTCATTTTACTTAGTGTTCCTGTTAGAACAAAAGTCTTATTTAAAAATAATTCATTTATATTTTTGCTTTTACCTATATATATAGTGTTTACATTAAACTTTTTTAATTCATTTATTTCATTTATATTGGTTTCATTATTAAAATAATCTTTTATACTAGTTGCTATTACGTCTCCTATATCTGGTATTATTGATAATTCTTCTACACTAGCATTCATTATAAAATCTAAAGAATTAAAATATTCACTAAGTATTTTAGCCGTCTTTTTTCCTATATGTCTTATCCCTAAGCCAAATAATAATTTTTCTAAAGAATTATTTTTGCTCTTTTCTATATTATCAAGTAAGTTATTAATACTTTTTTCTCCAAATCCCTCTAATTCCATTAAAGATTCCTTATTTTTATAGAGCTTATAATAATCACTAATATGTTTTAAAAAGCCCATATTATAAAAATCCTCTACAATTCTTTCTCCGAATCCTTCTATATTCATAGCATCTCTTGATGAAAAATGTATTAGGTTTTCTATATTTCTTGCATCACATAATGGATTAGTGCAGAAATAAGCTACTTCATTTTCTTTTTTTATTAATTTTGTTCCACATATAGGACAATTTTCTATCATCTTAAAAGGTAACTCTTCGCCAGTTCTTCTTTCCTTTTTTACCTCAACTACTTCTGGTATTACATCTCCAGCTTTTCTAATAGAAACAATATCTCCAATTCTAATATCTTTTTCCATAATATAATCTTGATTATTCAAAGTAGCGCTTCTAACAATACTTCCTTGAAGTCTAACTGGATCTAAATCAGCTCTCGGAGTTATTTTACCAGTCCTGCCTACACAAAATTCTATATCGATTAGTTTAGTTAAAACTTCTTGCGCTGGAAATTTATAAGCTATAGCCCATTTTGGAACCTTAGCCGTAACTCCAAGTCTCTTTTGGCTAGAAAAATCATTTACTTTTATAACAATTCCATCTATCTCATATGGAAGAGATAATCTATGCTTATTCCAATATTCTATATATTCTATAACATCTTCTATATTATGAGCTAACTTTATATTCGGATTAACTGTAAAAGTTAAATCTTTCATAAAATTTAACGCTTCATACTGAGTTTTTATATTATAATCTACTGGAGTTGGTAAGTGATACATAAAAGTCGCTAAATTACGAGATGCTGAGATTTTACTATCTAGTTGTCTAATAGATCCCGCAGCTGCATTTCTAGGGTTAGCAAACTCTTTTTCTCCCTTTTTTCTTCTTTCTTCATTTAACTTAGAAAATGAAGCAGTTGGCATATAAATTTCTCCTCTTACTTCAATATCTATATCACTAGGAAGAGATAATGGAACATTTTTTATAGTTTTAACATTATGTGTGATATCTTCACCTATAGTTCCATCACCACGTGTTGCACCTCTTACAAGTTGTCCATTTTTATATAAAAGAGAAACGCTTAAGCCATCTATCTTAAGTTCACATACGTATTCTGGATTTTCAACTGTTTTTCTAACTTTGGAATCAAAATCTAGAACTTCCTCAACATTGAATACATCTCCAAGACTCATCATAGGTACTTCGTGTGTTACTTTTTTAAAATCACTTATGACTTCGCCACCTATTCTAACGGTTGGAGAATCACTCCTAACTAAACTTGGGTTGTTAGTTTCTAATTTTATAAGTTCATCCATATAACTATCATATTCCTGATCAGTTATGCTAGGATCATCTAAAGTATAATACTCATAACTAGCTTTATTTAAAATTTTTATAAGTTCATCAATACGTTTTTTTTCTTTTTCTAGCATTTTATCACCCTTATAATTATATCATATTATTTAATTTTTCTGTGTTGAATATTATAAGTTAATCTCAATTTTAATTTATTTGGTAATAATCTTCCAAATATATATATCATTTTTATAGAAAATCCTGGTATTATTAAAAGTTTACCTTTAAACATTTTTTTAATAGCATAGCGTGCTACAAAATCACTTGGAAGTGACTTGATTTTGAATTCGCATCCCGCTACATTATTAAAATTAGTATCTACTGGTCCTGGACATAAACAGCTTATCTTTACATTACTATTAATGTGCCTTAACTCTTCATATAAAGCTAAAGTCAAATTATAGACATAAGCTTTAGTTGAATAATAAGTTGCCATTAAAGGCCCCGGTTGGAATGCAGCACTAGAAGAAACATTAAGTATGTATCCTGAATCCCTTTTTATAAAATCAGATATAAATAACTTAGTAAGTACGTGAAGAGCTTTAATATTTAAGTCTATCATATCTAATTCTTTTGAAATATTAGATTCATTAAATGGTCCAATAAGACCAAATCCTGCATTATTAATAAGTATTTCTATATTTTTATCTTTAACCATATCATATAATTTATAACAATTATTAATATCACCTAAGTCCATAGCAATTATTTCGACCTTAGTATTTATTTTATTCTTTACTTCTTCTAGCTTCTTTTTATCCCTAGCTACTAATATTAAATCATAGCCTTTACTACCTAAATATATAGCCATATCACGGCCTATACCACTACTAGCACCTGTTATTAATACCATGTTATCACCTATTTAATTATATAATAAAAAAAATCTAAAAACTAGATTTTTCATAATAATATTATAATTTGTCCTTGCTTACTTCAATAACAGGACGAATGCCTAAGTATTGTACATATAAATACTTCAAGTCAAAAACACTAACACCAAATATAGGATGACAGATTGTGTATAAAAGTCATCTTCCTGGTAATCATCTGTAATAGTACTAGAATTTTCTTTAGTTTTTTTATATCGGGCAACCAATTACTCTTAGATTTTACTTGAGTTGTAGTAAGATTGCTTTCTGAAAATCCAATAGAACTCAAGTCGGTAACTATCTTTTTTACATCTATTGAAGTTATACCCATAATGCTTATAACTTTTTCCATAGATAATATTTTTGAAGTATAGCTTGAATAGTCTATTGTGTAATCTATTCCATCACTACAAATAGAACCACTTGCCACATCGAAGTCTATATTAGCTTGTCTACTCGCTACTGTATCATTTATAGCATCTATATAAAATTCTACACTTCTTAATGCTACATTCTTTCTAGAATCATGAATCATATTTGTACTATTGGAAAAGCTATCAAAGCTATTATCGCTAGTATAACTAATACTGCAAGAAGTTCTATTAATGTAAATTATCTATTCTTCACATTATCACCATTTTAAGTATATAAAAAGTTTGACAAAATGTCAAACTAGCTATTATCTTTTTTCAAAACTCATATTTGGCTTTTTTAATAATTTAAGTTGAAAGCCTAATGTATCTTGACTCTCATGATCTAACTGTGAATCACTGCCTTCAAAAAAGTGAATATAGTCTAGTGCTGTATATGGAGTTGTATAACTAAAATCATTTGTTTCTTCATAAAATAAGGCGTTTCTAAATGATATAGCAAAACCATCTAAGTAGGCTTTTATATTTTCTTCTGTTGCCTCTATATATCCATCACTTAATATTTTCATAGCTACTTCTTTTCTCTTTTCATCCATTAACATAGCCTTACCTGCTGATATTCCAGTGAAATGCATAATTCCCAGTCTATCTAAGCAATTATTAGCTAAGAGAAAAAATTGACGATATGAGCAATCTACTATATATTTTTTACCATCTATAACTATTATATTAAAGTAATGAAATCTAAGATCATTTGGAAGATTTAGATTTTTTTTAAAACCTGGACTGATTACTAAACTTTGTGACTTTACAGAATACTTTGAACTTACTTTATTTACTATATTGCTAGCTTCAAAACATAAATTTCTGAGTGGATGAAGCATTAAAGTATTTAACAAAACTTCCAAATCACTTGATTGTGTAATGCTAGATGCTAACTCTATTCTTGAATCACGAACGATACATCGTATTATATCTTCACCATCATCTTGTCTGCTTAAAACATCTAAAGATATTTTGGGATTTGATTCTACTAAAAATATCTTGCTATGATTAATATTTTCAAAACGTGATAATGAACATATTTTACTTTTAACATCTGAATAATAATGTACACTAACTCTTGCGTTGCAGAAGTCATTTAATTGAGCATTTAAAGTTTTTATTCTTCTATAAATTAAATTTAAATTTTCACCAAGAGCAATAATATCATCTGGGTCTGAAGTAGAACCACTTAATTCTTTAAATTCGTCTATATATTTATCTATTTGTTTTAAGCATCTTTTAAATATCACAAAATTCACCTGATAAGTATTGTACTATTTTTTTTAATAATGTCAAATTAGCAATTTTTTAAAATAAGATTTATCTTTTTTCAAAACTCATATTTGGATTTTTTAATGGTTTAAGTTGAAGACCAAGTGTCTTTTTACTCTCATGATCTAACTGTGAATCACTGCCTTCAAAAAAGTGAATATAGTCTAGTGCTGTATATGGAGTTGTATAACTAAAATCATTTGTTTCTTCATAAAATAAGGCGTTTCTAAATGATATAGCAAAACCATCTAAGTAGGCTTTTATATTTTCTTCTGTTGCCTCTATATATCCATCACTTAATATTTTCATAGCTACTTCTTTTCTCTTTTCATCCATTAACATAGCCTTACCTGCTGATATTCCAGTGAAATGCATAATCCCTAGTCTATCTAAACAATTACTAGCTAAAAGAAAAAATTGGCGATATGAGCAATCTACTATATATTTTTTACCATTTATAACTACTATATTAAAGTAATGAAAATTTAATTCACTTGGTATATCCGAATCTTTTTTAAACCCAGGATAAATTATTACACTTTTTGATTTAGCACCCATTAAAAGGCTAACTTCATCTACTATATCACTAGCTTTAGAACAACAATCTACTAAAGAACTTTTTACTGTAAATTCATTTAAGGAAATGGATAAATCAGATATAAGTCTTAATCTAGAATATTTTATGATACGTTTTATTATTTCACTATTCTCATTTGAAAATACTAAATCATAAGTAAGATTTGGAAACGAATCTATTAAAAATTTGTCTGGGTAAAGAAAATCTGATAGTTCAAATATTCTTTCGCCTACAGCATCATAATAAAATTTTCTCGTTTTGCCTTTAGAAGTATAATAATATTCTTGTTGATAAGCTTTAATTCTTTTATAAAAGTCATTTATTCTTCTTTCAAGTATATCCTCTTCTAAGCAAAAATCTTCTCTTTCAAAATCCATCATACATTTGTCTATTTTTCTCAAATATTTTTGTTCTATCATCACAAGAAATCACCTGGTAAGGTATTATACTTGTTTTACATTATTAAATCAAGTTATTAAATTAAGTTTGTCCTAACCGAATTTACACCTATATCATAGTAATTATCTTTTAATGCTCTTTTTTTATAGTTATATATGTGCATAAAATTATTCTTAACAACAATTTTATATTTGTTATTAAATCTATCTATCAAATATCCAGATTTAGTATTATATTTTTTTAGCAAGTTGTATTTGCACACCATAACTTGTTCATATCCATCAGTTATAACCTCTAAATTAGGCCTTTTATTATATCTTTTTATATAAGTTTCAATTAAAAATTTAATTTGCTTATAATTTAACTCATAAGATAATGTTATCTTATTAACTCCTATACTGTGTAAAAAAGCAACTGAATAAGAATTAAATACATTAAGTGAGAAATCAGAATCTACATTTTTATATTTAAAAACACTTCCTATATCTCCAACTAATAAATTAGTATTATTAAATTCTTTTAAATGTTCATTAACTGTATCTAATTTAAAATAGGCTTTATCTGATTTTATTTTACTAAATACATTATAATCATCAATATATATTATGTCATAACAGTCTTTATACTTTTCATATTCCTCATAAGATTCTAGCAAAATAGATTTTTTTTGTTCTTTTTTATAATCTTTTAAATCTATATGATATTCTTCTTTTATGTATTCATTTTTATATATTCTTTTTTCATCTAATTCTTTTATGGCGTTTCTTCTTAATTCATTTATTACGTTCATTGGAATAAATGAATTATCATCTATAGTTATATTTAATTTGTCAAAAGTATATATTGAAGATCCTAGCTTATTTAATTTAGATAGTATATCATCTTTTGTAACAGAACATTTTTCTGATACTTGAACTTTTATATCACTATATTTTTCAACTTTATTTTTTCCATCTGTAATAGATAATTTTACATAATTACCTATTTTCATTTCACATATACCACTTATTTTGATTTTTTTATTTACAGACATTTTTTCTTTCAATATTTTTAATTGAAGATTATCTGTTGTCTTTACTACTTTGGCTCCCTTTTCTGCATTTTTTACATAAAGTGATATAATGTCTCCTTTTTTGGCACTCTTTATTTTTGGATTATTAGAAATACTAGTCACTGTCATTCCATAATCTTCTTTTCCTATTATTCTAATTCCATCGCCTATATTTAAATCATCTTCAAGTAATATTGTAGCTATATTATTCTTACTCTTTATAACTTTTCCTAAAACTGTACCCATATGATTAGGTCTAAATGTATTAGTAAAATTATCATTTTTTTCATTAAATAAAAAACCTTTAGTAAATTCTCTATTAAAAACTTTTTTTAATTCCAATATATCTTCTTCTGTTATATTAGTTTTCTTATATTTAACATAATTATCTATTGCTTTTCTATATAGACTAGTAACTAAATATACATACTCTGGCCTTTTCATTCTTCCTTCTATTTTAAAGCTATCAACACCTATATCTATTAGTTTACCTATATTACTTAAAGTATTTAGATCTTTAGTACTCAATAAATATTTATTTTTTTCAACTAAATTATTATCGATTTCAAGACTATACATTTGTCTACAGCATTGAGCACATGTTCCTCTATTGCCACTTCTAGAACCTATTAGGGCACTCATTAAACATTCTCCAGAATAACTTTGACAAAGCGCTCCATGTACAAAAATTTCTATTTCTACCTTTGAATTTTTCTTTATTTCTTCAACTAATTCTATAGGAGTTTCACGAGCTAAAACAGCTCTTTTAATTCCTATGCTTTCACAGAATTTTACGCCTTCCAAATTATGAATATGAAGCTGTGTTGATGCGTGAATCTCTAACTTAGGATAAGTTTTTCTAACTAGGTCAATCATGCCTATATCTTGCATAATTAATGCATCAACATCGTTTCTATATAAAAAGTCAACATATTCTAAAAGCTTTTCTACTTCTATATCATAAATTAGTGTATTAATCGTTACATATACTTTTACTCCAAATAAATGACTAGTTTTAATAGCCCATATTATTTCGTCACGAGAAAAATTTGAAGCAAAACTCCTAGCTCCAAAATTTTTACCAGATAAATAAACTGCATCACATCCTGCGTTTATAGCAGGCATTAATGTTTCTACACTTCCTACTGGAGATAATAATTCCATACAAACACCTAATTCTTCTCTTTTTTCTTATTTAAATATTCTTCGTAATTAAATCGATCTAATAAATCAGCTTTACTTATCTTAAATCTCTTCTTAAACACACTTTCATTAAGAAATAATAGAAATGCATTTTCTTCGTTTATTTCTATTCCAATATTATTCAAATAATAATATCTAGCAAAAGAAAGCTCAACACTTTGAATAAGATATTTTGGAACTTTTACTATGACATTTAATATTCCAAATTCTCTATATAAATTTAATTTATCATTAGTATTTTCTATAGTTGAACCTAGTATTACCGGAAACTCTAACACAATACGCCTAGCATCTTCCACCTTGAAGCCGAATGTCAATAGATTATTAAATCTATCATTAATTTTAGACATTAATAAAGATAGTAGTTGTGGATAAATGGAACACATTTCTATTACTTCTTCATTTGTAAATCCTAACAAACAAATATCTTTTATTCTTTTTTTAACTTTATTTTGGGATAGGTTTATGATTGATGGTAATTTTTTTATGATTTTTAATGCCTGATTTTTACTGAACCCTAAAGATACTATGTCATCTATTCTCTTTGAAATATAACTAATATCAGAACCTAATATTTGAGGAAATTTCTTAATAATTTTTAAAACCTCATTATAAGTTAATTTTAACGTCATCATATCTTTAATCTTATTTAAAGACGTAGCATATGGATGTTTTAAGATGTGTGGATTAGCAAGTATCATCTTTTTTATTTCACTTTCAGTAAATCCTAATTCTCTATAATCACCAATTCTACTTAACAAAGTAATAATTGAATACGAAAAAAGTCCTGGTACTACTCTAGTTATTTTTATAATTTGTTTTTGTGTATATCCTAATGAACTAAAAAAATTATAATTAGTTTCTAATTTAGATTTTAGAGTATCATTATCATAACTGAGTAGTGCATAATCATTTACAATTTTTACCGCTATATCTTCGCTATAGCCTAAGCTCATTAAATAATTAACTGCCATTAATCTATTACTCCCATGCTTATTAAACCTATAATATCATCAATTTCCATTCCGTTTTTTCGTTTTTCTAAAATAAATTCATCTATATCATCAGCATCTTCATTAAGTAAAAGAGGATTACTATCAAAAGTAATGTCTAATCTTTTTATTCCAAGTAATTTAAGCTTTTGTATAAGTTCTAAAACACTATCAAATATTCTATTTAAATAAATAGGATTAGTAGTTATAATATTTCTAATAATTTTATCACTACATCCTACACTTCTTAAAAGATCTATTAAATTAATTACTTCACTATTTGATAAGTATTCTAGTTCTGGATTTTCTTCTAGCATTTCTTTAATTTCTTCTGTTGATATATTAACATTTAAAAGTTCTAACATATAACCACCACATTAATTGTATCACATAATCTTTTTATTCCAAAATATTTTCTTCTAATGACGCTATATTATAACCTTTTGATTTTATATAAATTATAATTGATGATAATTCTTTTTTAACTTCTGAATTAACGCTTAAAGATAGTATACTACCAGAATTTAATTTATCTTTTATATCTACTAACGGGGTATTATCACTTATTTTTATTGGTTTAACAGTGAAGGATTTTTTTAATTTACATTGTTCTAAATTGCTACTAGAATTATTTGTGTTATAGCAAAAATTTACACTTTGATTATTAACTTTTCTTAAAACAATGTCCATCCATTCAAAATTAGGATCGCTATAATCATCAAATAATGGAGAAACTGTATGGAATGATTTTACCATTTTATCAACTAAATTATTGTTTTCCTTAAACCAATCAAATTCCACAAAAAAAGTCGCTTTTACATTATAATTATCAATTATATTTAATACTTTATCAATATTATCTCCACTTTTTACTAAAAAAACTAAGCTTACCATTCTCTTTTCACTATTACCTTGAACTATATATTTATCTAAATTATCATTTATACTTATATTAGGTACAATATAATCATAAATATATAGTTTATCACTATAATATCCATTTTTTTTCATGTTTTTATAACTTTTTGATATATTAACTTCTCTACCTCTTATACCTGGTGTTATAGTATCACCATCTATAGTAGCGTCTATTGGACTCATTTTGTATTCATCTTTATTTTCATTTATCTTTGTCATTATTTCATCCATATTATTTATAACTATAGCAGTTTTTTCCGTAATAAAAAAACTAAAACAAGTCAAACTAATTAGGCCTATCATTTGGAATATTTTTTTCAACATTATCACCTAACTAATTATATGTTTAGTTTTTATTCTTTTTACTAATTTAAGTCTTTTAAAGATTCTAGCACGAATTTACCGTCTTTACGTATTAATACATCGTCAAAATAAATTTCTCCTCCGCCATAATCTTCTCTTTGTATCAATACTAAATCCCAGTGTATACTTGATTTATTTCCATTATCGCAATCTTCATAACACCTACCTGGTGTAAAATGAATGCTTCCCATAATTTTTTCATCGTATAAAATATCGCCCATTGGATTTAATATTCTAGGATTAAATCCTAATGAAAACTCCCCTATATATCTAGCGCCCTCATCAGTATCAAATATTTTATCTAATTCATCTTGATGTTCTAAAACAGTTGCGCAAACTATTTTACCATTTTTAAATTCTAATCTAATATTGCTAAATACATTTCCATTATAAGGACTTTTAGTATTATAAGTTATAACACCATTTACTGAATCTTTTATAGGTGCGGTATAAAGCTCACCATCTGGAATATTTGCAGTACCACAGCAAGGTATTGCAGGCATACCTTTTATACTAAAAGTAATATCAGTATCTGGTCCAAGTATTCTAACTCTATCAGTTTTTTCCATTAAATCTTTTAAAGGTTTAATTTTTTCATTAAGTGATCTATAATCAACATTCATAACATCTAATGAATAATTATAAAAATCATCATACTTCATACCTGACTTATATGCATCAATAAGTGATGGATAGTTTAATAAAACCCATCTTCTTTTATTAATTCTTATGTCATCTATCTCTTCTGACTTTTCACCCAATTTTTTTCTAATTAAAGAACTTACATTTTTATCTTCATACTCATTTTCCGTATAGCAAATTCTGATAAAACAATCAAAATTATCTACTTCATAAGTCTTCATCTTAACCATTTCATCAAGAGTATTATCATCTGCTTTTTCTAAAATTAAAGAACTTAATTCATTATCTAATAGCTTAACGAAGGGTATTCCTTTATTCTTATAAATATCATTTATCAAACATTTAACAAGAGGTTTACATGCATCATTTTCATATTGTATAAGTACTCTATCATTCTCTTTAACAGAAACTGAATAATTAACAATAGTATTGCTCAATTTTTCAATTCTCAAATCCATTTTATCACCTATTCCCTCTATTTACATATTATAACATGAAAGGAGTTTTTTATGTATAATAACTATCAAATTCCAACAAATTTTACAAATGGAAACAATTCTAGATTCGTAGGCGGTGGATTTTTAGGCCCATTTTTATTAGGTGGTATCACAGGAGGTCTTGTCTCTCCACTATTTTATGGCGGTTATAATAGGCCTTATTACTACAACAATTACTATTATCCAACATATCAGCCATATCCATATTATTATACTAGACCATATTAAAATCAGGAAACTGATTTTTTCTTTGATTTACTACTAAAAGTATTGTATAATAATTGTGGTGATAGAATGATTCTAAATAAAATTAAAAGAGGCATTAAACAATTATTAGGTGAAAACATAGAAATAATAAGTAGTAATTATTCAGAGAAAAATTTTCCTGAAAGTTTAAAACGTTTTACAGATGATAATCCAAATGTATTAGAAAATTATAGTCAGTTTGGTAAAAGAAAAGATAAAAAAGAATTTTACCCTGCAATAAAAAAAATCGAAACAGGATTTAATCTCTTATATAAAGAATTACCAGAATATGATGAGGAAAATTATAAGCCTATAGAAGAAATATATACTGTAAGAACTGGAAACCCAATAAAATCAAAACCTTTCCCTATGGCTAAGGAATATATACTAAGAATAGCTTTAAGCAAATACCTATTTAGATACCCATCTATAGAAGGTCACATAAAAGCTAGAGCGCATTTTGTAAATTATTTAATTCGTGAAGGATTTAAAAAAGATAAAGATAAATCATACGATGGATTAGGCATTGAAAATGTAATATTTGCTTGCTCTACTACACATGCATACAATATGATTTTAAGTTCTATCTTAAGAGATGAAGACGTAGTCATTATGACTGGGCCAAATTATGGATTATTTGCTGTAGACCCAGAAAGAATGAATGGAAAAGTAGAGATTTTAGATTTAAAAGAAGAAGATGACTTCTACGTTAATCCAAATGATTTAGCTAAAAAAATTGATGAAGTAAATTTAAAATTAAAGGAAAAATTTGAAGGAAAACTCGACTACACACCAAGAGTAGTAGCATTTCTTAATATGAATCCACATAATCCATTAGGAAAAGTTATGAACAGTAAAAATGTTGATATTTTAAAAGGAATTGGTGACGTTTGTCTTGAAAAAGGGGTATTTGTAATAGATGATTTAATATATAGAGATCTAACTTATGATCAAAATGATTTAGCAATACCAATGGCATCTTTTCCAAAATATTTTAACAACACCATTAGTCTGTTTGGATTATCTAAATCTTATGGTTTGGCTGGTATTAGAGCTGGTGCCGTAGTAGCTCCTATTCCAATTGCTAGAGGAATAAGTGAAAAAATATTCTCTACTATGGATTCACTTCCTGTATTTCAAGTACAAGCTTTAGCTGGAGCTTATAATGGAACTAATAGAAGATACAAAATGGCAAAGAAATATTTTCCACCTTTAATAAAAGAATATAAACACAGATTTAATATACTTTTAGCTTTACTCGAGGGAATTGATAGAATTGATGATCCAAAAGAAAGAAAAAAAATAATACGAGAGATAAATAAGTATGAAAAAAATAAAACGACAAGGAAAGCTCTATTAAAAGGAATAGATGGAATAAAAATAAGAAAAAATACAATTCCAGAATCTGGATTCTTTGCTGTTATAGATTTTACCGATTTAAAAGGAAGAAAATTTGATAATACTGTAATAAAAAGCGAAACAGATTTAATAAAATTGTTATATAAAAAAGGAAAATTTAAAACTATAATGGGTCAAAATATGTCATGGCCATATGAAGATGAAATGATTGGAAGATTCAACTTTGCTATAGAAATAAAAGATTTAATAAATAATATAAAAATGATACGCAAAGCATTAGGTAACGATTATGAATAGAATAATAAAAAAAGTTAAGTTTAAGCTTATAAAGTTAAAAATAAAAATTAATGACTTACTAAATAAAAATAAATACAAAATCTCTATAGCTATTGTAAGCTGTGATAAATGGAAAAATAAAGTACTAGAAGATTTAATGTTAAAATATTATTTTAATAAAAAAGGAATTAAAGCTGAAATTATATCCTATGAAAAATGTAATAATTTAAAAAAATATAATGCTGTTATAATACGTTCTATTTGGGGCTTTGATAAAAATAAATTTAATGAATTTTTGAAACAAGTAAAAAATGAAAATGTATTAATATTTAATAATATAGAAACTATTAAAGCTAATTATGATAAATATGATCAATATAAATTACTAGATAAATATGAAATAAAACATATACCTACTCATTTTCTTGAATTTGATAAAGATTTTAAAGAAAGTGTAAAAAAAATATGGGAAGAAAAATTTAGTGAATATACAAACTTAGTAATTAAGCCTTCAATATCAGAAAGTGGAAATAATACGTTTTGTATTAACGACATTAATGATTTAGATAAATGTAATTTTAATACACTAAATAAATCTAAATTAATGATTCAACCATTTATTAAAGAAATTAAAAATGGGGAAATATCTACCATACTTATAAATCATGAATATTCTCATTCTGTTATAAGACATCCCGGTGTTTTTGATAATAATCATAATATTACTTATATAGAAAATGTGGATAAAAAATTACTAGATATTGTAAAAAAAATAGACTCACTTGATGAGTTTAAAGATTACTTATATTTGAGAATAGACTTTATAAAAGTAAAAGATGAATACTTAGTTTTAGAAATAGAAATGATAGATCCTATGTTATTTATAAACTTTATAGATAAAAAAGATAGAAAAAAATATTATGATTTAATTGTTGATGAATTTATGAAAAAGGTGCACTAAAATAATAGTACACCTTTTATTCTTCTTTAAATTTATTTAATATATTTATAAAACACTCTGGCAATTCACTAGTAAATTCCATATACTTATGTGTTCTTGGATGTGTAAATCCAATTGTCTTTGCGTGTAAACATTGCCCTGTATTATCAATTAGTTTTCTTCTACCATAAACCGGATCATTTACAACGGGATGACCTATATAATTCATATGAACTCTTATTTGATGAGTCCTTCCAGTTTCAAGAGTTAATTCTACTAGTGTTGCATTTTTATACCTCTCAAGAACTTTTAAGTGTGTTATTGCATCTTTACCATTACTTGTTATAGCCATTTTTTTTCTATCAGTAGAATCTCTTCCTATAGGAGCATCTATTGTGGCTGTATCTTCATTTATTACTCCCCAAACGAGTGCTATATACTTTCTTTTGGTTTTAGATATGCTAAGTTCTTTTGCTAATTCTTCGTGTGCTTTATCATTCTTTGCTATCATTAGTAAACCAGTTGTATATGCATCTATTCTATGAACTATCCCTGGTCTAAATTCTCCATTAACGTTACTTAAATTTTTTGAATGAAATAATAATGCATTAACTAAAGTTCCATTATTATTTCCTTCTGCAGGATGAACTACCATTCCATTTCCTTTATTTACAATTATTACATCCTCATCTTCATAAACTATATCTAAAGGTATATTCTCTGCTTCAACATTCATCTGCTTAACCTCTGGCTCAGTTACAGCTATTATATCACCTGCCTTAGGGACATAACTTCTCTTTATTTTTTTACCATCTATAAGAATTAATCCATCTTCTAGCATTTTTTCTATTTTAGATCTACTATATTCCAATTTACTACTAAGATAAGCATCTATCCTCTTATTGTTTTCACTATCCACAACTATTTCCATAAGTCACCTCTAATAGAGCCTAAAATCATAAATAAAACCGAAACGACTATACATATATCTGCAAAATTAAATATTGGAAAATAATAATTACCAAAGTTGAAGCTTAAATAATCTACTACATATCCTTTTAAAATTCTATCTAATAAATTGCCTAAAATTCCTCCCAATAATAAAGAATATATAAATACATCTACATCAGTTAACGACTTACAAGAATTTATATACATAACTAATAATAATACAGCTATTACTCCTACTGAAATGAGTAGAATTTTATTGCCATTTAATATACTAAAAGCAGCACCTAAATTATGAACTAAAGTAATACTAAAAAAATTATCTAAAACTATAATTGACTCGTGTAAAACCATTTTACTTTCTACTAAAAATTTTATAGCTTGATCAACAATCAAAAATATTAAACCGAAAAAATAAACATCTCGTACTTTTTTATCCATAAAATCACCTAACTAATTATAACATATTATCCAAATATTTTGAAGATTAACCTATCTTAATTATAAGTCTTCTTTTATCGCCACTTAGTGTAGCTAACGTTTTATCTTTTTCACAAATTCTAGATATATTAACCCTTCTATATTTATCACAGACAACTCTTTCTAAAACTAAAAGATAAAATATTTTTATTTTTCTTCTTATAGCTCTTTTTTCTTCTATTTTATTAGTCTGCGCTAAAAGGAGTTGATATTTCTCAATAATTGCTTCAAACCTACATTTGCTATATAAAAAATAATCTGTACCATCAGACATAAGAAGAAGCTCTTCTTGTCCATCTACATAACAAAACTTTGGCAAGGTTATCTTATTTGAACTTATTTTAACAGTGGAAGTACCTACTATTTCTTTTTCTGCAAACATAAAATCACCAAAGTGTTATTATACTAAAATTTTCACATAAGTCAAATTAAAAAGGTTTTGTCTAGATATACAAAACCTCTTCATATTTTTTTTGTTTATTTTTATTTTTGTGCAAATCATATAAAACTACTTTACCATCTTTTAATGATTCTTTTACATCAATTATTCTCTGATTACTAGAGCCTCTAAACTCTAAATCTAAACTTTTTTTATCTATTTCAAATTTACCATCTATTAATACGTCTATATTATTTAAAAAGTTTAAAATATCTCTACTGCCTTTCAAAAGTTCTTCAAATGTAAAACCAGTATATGCCCAGACATTCATGCCAAGTTCATGAACCTTAGAAGCTAAAATAGTACATTCTTTAGGCTGAAACATAGGATCTCCTCCTGAAAATGTTACTCCATCTTGTCCAGTCAAAGATTCTAACCTCTCTATTACATCATCGATTTCTATTAATTCTCCAGCAGTAAAACTATGAGTACTTGGATTATGGCAATAAGGACAGTTATGAGAACATCCTTGAGTCCAAATAACGGTCCTTATACCCAACCCATCTACAATACTATCAGATTGTAAATCAGCTGCAAGTCTTATTTTCATTTTATTTTGCTTGTTCTTTCTTCATTACTTCTTTTATTCCAGTATGTTTTACACGATCTTTTTCTTCTGCTCTTTTAGCATTGTTAAATCTTTTTACATCGCCACTCAAATATCCAGTAACTCTTCTAATTCTCTCGAATCCTACACCTTCACCAACTATTTTTTCCATAAATATTCCTCCTTTATTTACATTGAAGATTTTTTACTTCTTCAAATGGTACTCCTTCAAATTCTTTCCTACCACATTTAGGACAAGTATCTCCTATTACACCAACATATCCGCAAACAGGATCTCTATCTACAGGATGGTTAATAGCTCCATATCCTATTCCTAAATCTTTCATCATTCTAACAACACTTTCAAATGCATCAACATTAGCTGCTGCTGCACCATCAAACTCTATATAAGAAATATGTCCACCATTAGTTAAAGCATGGTATGGAGCTTCTATCTCAAGTTTATGCTTAATTGTTGTATTGTAATAAACTGGTACATGGAAAGAATTAGTATAATAATCTCTATCTGTAACACCTTTAATTCTACCATACATAGCTTTATCTATTCCAACAAATCTTCCAGATAGTCCTTCTGCTGGAGTTGCTAATAAAGTAAAGTTCAAATTATACTCTTTAGAGAATTCATCACATTTTTCTCTCATAAACTTTATAATCTCAAGTCCCAATTTTTGAGAATCTTCTGATTCTCCTTGATGCTTACCAGTTAATGCTTTCAAAGTCTCTGCTAAACCTATAAATCCTATTGTTAGGCTTCCATGCTTTAATATTCTTCTCATTCTATCTGTAGGTTTTAATGTTTCTCCATTAGTCCATACTCCTTGTTCTATTAAGAATGGAAAATTATAACATCTTTTATTGCATTGAATTTCAAATCTTTCTAGTAATTGATCTTTTACCAATTCCATTTTTTCTTCTAATTCTTCATAAAAACTTTTCATATCTGCTTCGTCGCGTTCTTTTAAGCAAATACCATATTTTATACCTAATCTTGGAAGATTAACTGTAGTAAAAGATAAGTTTCCTCTACCACCAGTAGTTTGATTATTTAAATCTGTAACATCTGACATTAAACGAGTTCTGCATCCCATATATCCAACTTCTGTTTTATAATCTCCATCTTTATAATATTCTAAATTAAATGGAGCATCTATAAAAGAGAAATTTGGAAATAACCTTTTTGAGGATACTTCACAAGCATATCTGAAAATGTCATAATTTTTATCTTCCTTATTAAAGTTAACGCCTTCTTTTACTTTAAATATTGAAACTGGAAATATTGGAGTTTCTCCTCCACCTAACCCTGCTTCAGTTGCTTTTAAGAAATTAAGAGATACCATTCTACCTTCTGGAGTAGTGTCTGTTCCAAAATTAATTGAAGAAAATGGAACTTGAGCACCAGCTCTAGAATGCATTGTATTTAGATTATGTATAAAAGCTTCCATAGTCTGATAAGTTAATCTATTAGTTTTAGCCAAGGCTTTAGAATAAGCCTTAGAAAATAGTCTTTCTACTACATCAGAATCTTTATATATTGGTTCAAATACTTTTAAGTCAAACTCAATACTATCTAGTTTATCAATTTCTCTAGCAATTCTATCCATACTTATATAACTTAAAAGCCCTTCTAGATCTAAAAAATCACTTATAAGTTGTTTAAATTGCTTTTTAAAAGTTAATAATACTCCAGGAGCTAAATAATAATCAAAAGCAGGAATACTTTGTCCACCATGTTGATCATTTTGATTTGACTGTATAGCTATAGCTGTTAGTGCTCCAAATGAAGTTATATCTTTTGGAGGTCTTAAATATCCGTGTCCTGTAGAAAATCCTTTTTTAAATAGCCTGTCTAGTTCAATTTGCATACAAGTAGTTGTTCCCATTGGAAGAAAATCCATATCGTGAATGTGTATATCTCCATTATCGTGTGCTTCTGCAAATTTCTTTTTCATCAAATATGTTTTAGCAAATTCTTTTGAGATAGTACTTCCATATTGAAGCATATTTCCCATGGCAGTATCACCGTCTATATTTGCATTTTCTCTTTTTACATCTTCTTCGTGTGCTGATTTAAGGCCAAGACCTTCTATCGTTTTTATAAACTTATGCATTCTTTTATCATCAACAAACATCTCTCTTGATTGTGCTCTTCTCTCTCTATAGTTAGAGAAAGATAAATAAACTTCGTGATATCCTTTTTTTTCTAAAGAGTTCTCTATTAAATCTTGAATTTCTTCTATACTTATTTTATCGTGATAATTTTTTTCAATAGTTTTAATTACATCATTTGAAACAGCAGTAATATCTTTCTCATTATATAAATATTTTCCTGTTTCTTCGTCTTTTTCGTTAACACTATCAAAACCTTTTTTAATAGCAAGTGCTATTTTAGTTCCATCAAATTCAACTTTTTTACCATTTCTTTTGGTAACCATTAACTCTGTTTTTTCTTCTGTCAATGTCATATTATTCACTCCTATTCTACTTCAAGTTAAGTATATCACGGTGTGTTTTTGCAGTCAATATTTTTTTGTAAAATTTAAAAAAATGTTTTTTGAATTTTTTAACATTTTTCATTTTTGGACTGAGCAAATTTTGTTTAACCCTTATTTTTCATCAATTTTATAATTTATTAAATTAAAAAAAATGATTTTTTAAAAAAATCAATTTTACATTTTTTTATTTTTTTACATAAAAGTAAAATATAGTTCCTTTACTTTTTTCACTTTCAACCCCATATTCAAAATTGTGTAAATTTAAAATATTTTTAACTATAGAAAGGCCAAGACCAGTTCCATATGTAACCCTTTTATATTTTTTATCAGCCTTGTAGTACTTATCCCAAATGTGTTCTAAATCTTCTTCATTTATTCCAGCACCAGTATCAATTATTTCTATCTTAACTTTTTTATCGTCATTTTTCATTTTTATAAAGACTTTTCTATCATCACCAGTGTAATTCATAGCATTAGTTATCAAATTATATATAACCTGTTCTATCTTTTTCTTATCAGCAGTTATATTAAAATCAAATAAATCACATTCTATAGAATATCCATCTCTTTCACAAAGTACATTAAATCTTTCAACAATTGTTCTTATAACTTCACTTATATTAAATTCTTCTAAATCCAAATCATCAGCATTTGATTGCATCTTTGACAAATCCAAGATATCTTCAACAAGTAAGTTTAATCTATCAACTTCGCTAGTTACTGTGTTAAGACTTTTTTCTCTTTTTTCTTTGTTATTATAATTTAAATCACGTACCATTTCCGCATTTGCTTTAATAAGTGTAAGCGGTGTTTTTAAGTCGTGTGACACATTAGCTAAAAACTCTCTTCGCAAGTTCTCAGTTTTAGATAATTCTTCACTCATTTTATTAAGGGTAATTTCAAGCTCTTTTATTTCATTTATATCAGTACCAGTATCAAATTTTACATCATAGTTTCCACTTGACATTTTCTTACTAATATTAGTGATTTTCTCAATAGGCCTAGATATTTTTTTAGATATAGTATATGCTATTAAAAATGCGACCAAAAGTACAATACCAATTGTTAAAATAAGTTGACGCTTAAGCAATGAAACCGTCGAACTTATAGGTTCCAAAGACGTACTAATAAAAGCATATGTATTTTCATCAATTTTTAATCCATATATTAATGCTTTATTTTTAAATCTTGGGTTAATAACTCTATATGTCACTGAATTGTTTCCACTTGACATAAATGATAATTTATAGCTATTAAGTTCATTACTTCCTATTAAACAACCCCTAGAGACACTATCGGTAAAATAGGATATGTTCTTATCTTCTATAATTTCAATACATACATCTTCTCTATAAGCCAAGTTATCTAGGATATTACTATAATCATTTGCTGCATATGCCATTTTAACCTTGCTTGCTATATTCTTTATTTCAGACTTTTTACTTAACTCATAATATATATCTAAAGAAAGTATTTGTAAAAACCAAATACCGCCTAGTATAACAAATGTAAATATAAGTAAATACTTAAGTATTTTATTTTTTAAGCTATTTCTCTTCATATTTATAGCCCATGCCTCTTACAGTTACAATTAAATCCCTATATTTACCTAAATTATTTCTAAGCATTTTAATATGTGTATCAACAGTTCTATCTTCTCCGTAAAAATCATATCCCCATATTTTATTTAATAAAACTTCTCTAGATAAAGCTATGCCTTTATTTTGAACGAAATAACACAATAACTCATATTCTTTAGGAGTAACCTTGATCTCCTTATCATCTATAGTTATACTATGTCCTAAATAATCTATTTTTAGTTTATCATACTTATAAAAATTACCTACACTTTTATTTCTATTTAAAACAGCCTTTATTCTAGCTATTAACTCTTTTGGACTAAAAGGCTTGGTAACGTAATCATCTACACCCAAGTTAAAACTTTGCAATTTATCGAACTCATCCGCACGCGCTGAAAGCATTATAACTGGTATATTATATTCCTTTCTTATCTCACTTAAAGCTGTGTACCCATCCATCTTAGGCATCATTATATCAAGTATAATAATATCAATGTTTTTTATTTTATTTAGTATATTTATTGCATCTAATCCATTTTCTGCTTCATATGTATTATATCCTTCATTTTCACAATATTCTTTTATTACTTCTCTAATACCATATTCATCATCTACTATTAAAACGTTCATAAAACACCTCTAATTTTATTATACATTATTATGTGTATTTTTAATGAAATTTTTTTATTATTCTAAAAAAAGATTAAAGTCATTATATTTTATTATCCTAAAGCGACATCCAAAATCATCATTAAGACAAATCCTAAAGATGTCCCTATTATAGACATTCTAGATGTGTCATTATCGTGAGCATCTGGTATTAATTCTTCAACAACAACATATATCATAGATCCTGCAGCAAAAGCTAACAAATATGGTAATACTGGCTTTATCATATTTGTTAATAAAACAGTTATAATAGCTGCTATAGGCTCAACAACGCCAGATAAAGTACCAATAATAAATGATTTTAATTTAGACATTCCACAGCTTTTAAGTGGCATAGATATAATAGCGCCTTCTGGAAAGTTTTGTATCGCTATTCCTATACTTAAGGCAAATGCTCCTGCTAGAGTTATGGAACTATCTCCAGATAATATTCCAGCAAAAATTACACCAACAGCCATTCCTTCTGGGATATTATGAAGAGTTACTGCAAGTACAAGTTTAGTGTTTTTACTCAATTTAAATTGCTTATCTTCATTTTCTTTATTAAGATGCACATAAGGAATCACAAAATCTAATATAAGTAAAAAAAACGTTCCAAGTAAAAAGCCAATAGTAGCTGGCACCCAAGCTACAATATTTATATTCTTCGCCATCTCAATAGATGGAATTATAAGGGACCAAATAGATGCAGCTATCATAACTCCGGATGCAAACCCTAGTAGTAACTTTTCAACCTTATTATTCAATTTTTCTTTAAGCAAAAATACCATTAATGATCCTAAAGTAGTACCAATAAAAGGAATTAATATTCCAATAAATATATCCATATATACTCCTTATCCTCCTTTTTCGCTATTATATTTATATGAAATTATTTAATTTTGGTTAAAAAAAAGATATTAGTCTTCAAGTAATATCTTTTCTACATCAAGCCAATTATTAGCTCTTTTAACTTTTAATTCTGATAAATATTCTTCAGATAAATCTTTGTTATGATATGCTGTATATAAAATTTTGGTATCAGCACTCAAAATATTGTCAATTCTATCATCAATCCTTATATCACAATTAATCACAGATTTATCACCTACAAATATAAATTTATAAGGATCTAAAAAAGGGAAATGCTTAACTAAAAAGTCAAATTTATATTTAAGAATCATGCCGCATTTGCTAGGGACTTCCCTAAAAAGATAAGATGTTCCTATATATACATCAAAACTCTCATTTAGTCTTTTTATTACTTCAATAGCGCTATCATTAATTTCACAATAATCATATACATTATGTTTAAATAAAAATTCAAAAAATTCATTTTTTCTTTCTTCTGGTATCACATCTTGCATATAAAATTTCTTAAAATCTGCCTCAACATATTTTGCATCTAAAAATTCATTAATTAGTTTTAATAACCATCCTTTTACTATAACGTCGTCCATATCAATCATAATTTTCTTTTTCAAATAAATCCCAACTTTCTATAATTAAGTAACCTTCTATTTCTAATTGTAAGTTTATTATATCATGAATAAAAATATAAATAATAGTATTTTTTTTATTTAAGTTGTATGATATAATTTGAATGGAGGATGTGATTTATTTGAAAAAGAAAATATTATTTACTTTATTAGCTAGCTTTTTAGCATTAAATTTTATGACAGGATGCAATAAAAGCAGTAATAAAGAAAACGGAAAAAGCGAAAAAAATGAAATCAATCAGATTATAATTTTAAGTGACAAAATATTATACTTAGATAATAAAGGTAATATTTATGGTATAGGAGAAAATTATTATGGAACACTTGGATTTGATAGCGACATTAAAGAAGTAGATAAACCTACTAAAATTGCTGATAATGCAAAAAAAATATTTGCTGACGAAATGAGCACTTATTATATTGATAAAAATAATAGTCTATATCAAACAGGAGCTAAGGTAGAAGGCGGCATACGTCACGGATTTGAAAAAATCGCTGATGATGTTAATTTATTTTCTAATGATGGAAACTTTTGTTATATGACTACGGATAGTTCTAACAATTTACACATAAAAGCATCTAGCTTTATCAAAGGTGGTTGTGGCATTTATTGGGATGTAAATAATGAAGAAAATAATACTATTGATTCAAATGTAGTTGGCCTTTTTGCAGGCGGCTATGAAAACTTATACTTAAATGACAAAGGTGAAGCTTATTTAAGTGGATGGAATGAAAATAGTTACAAAAAGGTTTTAACCAATGTTAAAAAAGTAGATTATAGTTCTGGAAGACTTTTAACTAATGGTGGAGAGTTATATGAAATAAAATATACATCATCTGATGTAAGAGATTTAAAAGTTACTATAGAAAAAATTTCTGATGATGTCACTGGCATATATAGAAAGTACTTTGTAAAAAGTGACGGCAAAACTTACTGGAAAGAATGCGAAGAAGGATACTCTACTCCAGATAGTACTCTAATAACTATAAGCTCAAATAATGAAATAACACTAAATAAAAATGATGTTAAAGAAATACTTTTCTCTAATACAGACTTTACAAAATTTGTATATATCAATACAAATAATAAAATAGTATTATTAAGTGAAGATGATTCAAAAGAATTAAAAAATACAACTGATAGTATTACAGATATATATAATTTTGTAGGCGATGATTATCCTTGGTAGAAATTAAAAAATCTCGTTTCTAAAGCGGGATTTTTTTTATAACTAAAAAAAAGTGCATCACTTGATGCACTTAATCACTTATTTCAATATATTTTTTCTCTGGTAACTTCTTTTGTTCATCAACTTTTGGAATCTCTAGAGATAATATACCATTTTTGAAAGAAGCCTTAATGTCGTCTGACTCTATATCCTCGCCTACATAAAAGCTACGAGAGCATTCTCCAAAATATCTTTCCCTTCTTACATATTTTTCCTTTTTATCATTTTCTTTATTAGAAGAAGACATTTTGGCATTAATAGTTAAGTAGCCATCTGTAACATCTATCTTTATATTTTCCTTGCTAAATCCTGGTAAATCGATATCTATCACATAGCTATTATCTCTCTCAATAATATCTGTCTTCATAATCTTATTTTCATTCTTTCTAAAGAATGGATCTCCAAAAATATCATCAAACAAATCAAAATTATTTCTTGGTACTAACATCATATAAATCTACTTCCTTTCTTACCATGTGTTGACACCCATTCAGGTAGCACATATCATATAATTATAATACCTGTAAGCTATATCTAACTTACATATATAATATTACCACTTTGAACTGGCAATGTCAATAGTTGAGTGCTAATTTATTTAATTTTTTTGATAAATAATAAATTTATCACTCACATATATATTTTATGTTAATTATAAAATAATATACTATTTTTCTATTAGTGATTATCTTTGGCAGAACTAATAAGCTTATACTCTCCTGAAAAGTTCCAAATATTTAGCTTTCCTTTAGCTGGAATCGGATAAATAAGTTCTACATTATCCAAAATCCAAGCATATCTGCCCGATTCATATTCTCCACAACTATATTCAATGGTATTTTGCTTAATTTTTTTGATAAATCGTTCATCCATATAAATGCAATCAATTAAGTTACACTTACAAATAATATTTCCACAATTAAGTTTTAAATTTTTTGATAAATTTTTTACTAATTGATTCCTGAGCTTAGAATAAGAAACACCCACACTACTGGCGTGTATAAATAGCTCTCCCCTATAATTAGTTTTCCAACTTCTAGTTTCAATCTTTTTAGTACCATTTGCTATTAAAGTGGCAAATGGCTCTTTAATACTCAATACTTTCATTTAACTCCTTTAAATATAACATTATTTAGTTATAAACAATAAATATTTTATTTTTATGTTTTTTTGAACACTTATTTTTCTGCATTATAAAAAGCATTTATAATATTAACCATTTTCCAACATCCAATTTAATCCTTTATCATTACTAACAAATATTAATTCCTTGCTTTCATAACTATCATTATTATTAGTTTGATATATAGAACATTTTATCTTCAAAGTATTTTTATCATAATAAGGCATACTTTCTATACTTATGTAATCAACTTTCTCGTTTACATACTTAAAATTAGAAGAAGTAAAAGTTTTCCCACTATCGTTAGTAATATACAAACCGGTGTTTCTATTATCTAAATAAATTACACCAGTATTTACTATAAATCCTAAGCTTTCATCTAAAAATTCAAATCTTGCTTTATTACTAACCTTAATAGCATCATCAGACACAACCACAAAATTCTCTCCATTATCTTTACTTCTTAAAACATTAACTAACATATTTTGCCCTGAAACTTCATCAACTTTACCAAATCTCAATATCGTTTTATCAAATCTTTTCTCATATAGTACCTCTTCATTTTCTGGTAACAAATAATTATCAGTGTCGTCATATTTATTTGTTTTATTAATATCTATACTATAACTATTCTTGTCTATTATTTTTCCATCTTTATCTTTTACGAAAGTTTCAATCCTTTTTGATTTCACTTTTCCACTATTATCGTAATATGTATATTCAACACCATCCGCTATATTTGGATTATTAAAAGGATCAAGACCACCTTTACCAAAATCACCGTGAACTCTTACTTTTGTACCCATTAATAAAAATCCATAGTAATCATAGTAATCAACATCAACGTTTATAAAGGATGAAACAACTGCTACATATTTTTTATTATCTAATATTGTAACATGCTCAGGTTTATAATTAAAAAGTGAAACAAATCCAATAATAGGTAAAAAAACTAAAGCAAGTATCATTATAGGTATAATTACCAATAATGATAAAAGTATAGCTTTCTTTTTATTTTCAGAAGATATATATATTTGTTCCAACATACCGATTACAAATCCAACTATGGATATTAAAATTATAAGAATAATAACCCAAAATCTAAATCTGATGTTTATTAGATATAATATAAAATTAATCAATATATTAATACATACAAAAGCCAAATCATAAACAAGTATATTTTGCTTCACTTTATTAAATATCTTTATCATAAATACCACCTTACTTTAAAGTAATATCTTTTTCATAATCTTTAAGATAATTTTCTTTTAGTATCAATTTTTGTTCCTTTATAACAAAAATTGAGACACTTGGAATTTCTACACTATTTTCGTGTTCCATAATTTCAGTCCTATAATAAATAAGTTCATTGTTTATTATTTCAAATGTTCCTGAAGATTTCTCAATTACTTTTCTATTTTCTCCATCATTATAATAAACATCTAAAGTAATAGTCCACTCATTTTTATTATCATTAATCTTCAAACTAGGCAGAAAATATATTACTAAATTAGAATCTTCGTTATGTAAAGTACGAAAGGTATTTAATGTACCTAGTTTTTCAGAATATTCTTTTACTTGTAACTCACTACAATAGTTTCCATTTCTAATACTATAGGAAATAGTACTATAAAGTATATTGCCTTTAACATTATAATCAACGATTGTAATATCAGCATCAGAATCATAAAAATAGGTAGTATCATTGCAAGAAATATGATCTAAAGTATTTACATAGCTTTTTAGTTCACTTTTTAAAACGCTTCTTCCTCTAAAACTCTTATAAGAGTAACTATTTTCATTATTTTTCATTAAAAATGAAAACTTAGGAACTCCTAGATTAATTAATTTATTTTCAGTATGAGTATATCTTATATGTTCAATATTATATCCAAAAGGTATAAGTTTAAATAAAGCAATACAGCTAGCAAAAATAATTAATGATATATATATAATTATTTTCCTACTTGATTGTTTTTTTATTTTTTTTCTCTCATCATCTAAAATTTTTTCAACATCCATATTACCCTTTTTTTCTAATTGTAAAATACTATAAATATCTGTATCTAATTCGTTTGCTAACTTTTCTAAAATAGTAATATCCGGTAAACTTAATCCTCGTTCCCATTTACTAACAGCTTTGTCTGTTACAAATAGCTTATCTCCAAGTTGCTGCTGAGTTAAATTTTTTTCTTTTCTAAGAGATGCGATATATTTTCCAATTTTATTATTATCCATAATTTTCACCTCACAATCATTATACTATAATATTAGTGATTATGTCCTCGACTGATAGTTTACTTATTATTTTTTATATTTTTAGCGTTTCATTTCTAATCTTAGGATTTCATAAATTCATTACTACTATTTATTTTAAACTTTTTTACTCCTATTACATACAAAAGGCTGATATTTTTCTTCATTTTTACTAATACTTTCGTCTACGTTTATCCAATAATTATGTAATGTAACTTTTTTATTTTCTTCATATACTTCTCGTTCAAAAACGCCACCTAATGATTTAATTACTTTTTCAGAAGCTTCATTCGTGTCAACACAATCTACCATTACTTTGTCTATTCCCATTTTTTGTGCTTCTAGTAGCACTAAATATAACTGGATTTTCGCATATCCTTTTCTTCTTTCAGTTGGACGTATTCCATAGCCAATATGACCACCAAAGTTTTTTAAATATTCATTTAAATAATGTCTAAAATTAACCATACCTATTATTTTATTATCACTTTCTCTAATAGTGAAATAGGTAGTTGCTGCCACTTTTCCATTTGATTCTGCATAATTTTTTTCTTGACATTTAATTACATTATCTAGCCACTCTTCATATGTCAAGCCTTTTAAACATTTATCTAATCCTCCCGTTCCATTCAAATTAGAAGCAAATCTAACGTGTTCCTCTAAATATTCTAAAGCTTCAGCTTTTCTTTCAATACTTGGGATTTCCAAATGAAATATTTCCATTATTAATATCTCCTTTCAAAATTTTTTAATAATTATATTTATAGTTAATTTTATATTAGCACGCTTTTTGTGTTAAATATTTTTACCTTAATAATACAATTATAACATAGTTTTATTCTTATAAAACCTTTTTTAAGCAGAAGGTATTCACAATATATCTTTATATTAAAATATTTAAAATTAGTTCTTGATACATATATCAAATAAAATAAAGCTGATAAGTAAAATTATAGTTTTTACCTTTTTCAGCGAATGATTGCTCTCTTCAGGGGGAAAAATTATGGGGTGATTTTTTGTCATATTTTTCATTATTATTGACTTATCTCTTGCTATATTTCTCGTAAATATCCCTATTTTACCTATCTTGCTCTATGTAGTTGTTCCCCATTTGTTCCCAAGAAAAAATAGAACTCATTTTTAAGTTCTACTTTATCTACATCATGAATCCCTTCTATTCGCCAAAAATTCCAATAATCTTAATGCCTCATTTAATTTTAATTCATAATCACTGCCAAATAAATATTTTGCCCAGATAATATCTATATTTCTTATTTTAGGATTTTTTAAATCTAAAAACTCTATATTTGATTTTTCATTATTAATTTCTTCTATCATGTTAGAATTAATTTTATTTATTTTTGGAACAAAAGTTTTTTTAATATCATTTACTTCCATTTTTCTCATTCCTTCTTGATCTTTTGAAGAAACTTCACATAATAATTGATAAAAAATTGTGGTCATCCAACTTGATAATACCAAAGCTGAATTGTAGTCTTGCATAGAGCACACTACAAAGTTTGTTGAAACAAAAGATGTTTCATTTGTTAAATATACTTTTCCAGATTTTCTAATTGCACGAGGAATTAAAACAGAATTTGCAGATACTGCATTTCTACTTTCACTATTAAGAATAGCTATTAATTCTTCATAACTTTTTTGGGTTCTTTGTTGTCTTCCTTCCCTAGCTGGCAAAGATAAATATAAATTTACTATTTCAGAAGTTATTTGTGGTTCGTTATTTGAAATATTATAAAACTTTGAATCACCATTAGTTATTTCATAATTATCCATAAAAGCATTTCTAATACCTATAGATGTATTTACCCCAAGATTTGAAACTGAGCTCCAAAAGTCATCTCTTGAGTCAATAAACAACAAATCACTTCCTCCTGAATTTCCAGCTTGACCTCTTCTAAAAATTGTATTTGATTCTTCAAACATCTCAAGTTTATCAGAAGTTTCTATGTTCTCTTTAACATATTCTATTGATTCTATCATTTCATTATTAAGTTGTCTCCATCCATCATCTATAGAATTCTCTAATTCATCTTTGCTAACCTTTTTACACATTATACCTGGCATATATGACTTAAACTCATTATCAAATTCATTTTTTAAAACATTTTCAAATAAATGTATATCAATGTCTGGTATATTATCATAACTTGATATTATTTCAATCTCATTATTATCTTGTTTTGAACTTCCCACTAAAACACATGTGTCCATCATAACATCATTAAATATTCCCTGTCCTGGATACATGAATACCTTTTTTAGTCCAAAATTATTTAATAAATATTTTCGTATTGCCTTTGCTTCTTCACCTCTAGCCATTAAATGTGTTTTTGGAAAAACACAGGCAATAATTGTTCCTGTAGAAACCAAAGTATTTATTAACTCTAAAAACACACCTTCTAATGACATTTGTCCAACATTTAAAATTGCTCTACTACCTTTAATTTCCTCTATAGCTGAATATAATATATTTTTCCTGTCTACACAATTAATCCCCGCTACGAATGGTGGATTCATTAAAATAATATCTATAGTATTAAAAAATTTCCTTTCGAAATTTGCTATATTTCTATTATATATTTTAGGTGAGTTTTCTTTATTAATAATATTTGCATATTTTAATCCCAATCTTAAAGAAAGTAATTCTAATAATTTTATATTTACATCATTTACTATTATTTGATTAGGCTTTAAAGAAAAAATATCAATTGCTGAGCTTATTAAGTTTCCACTTCCAGCAGCTGGATCACAAATTATATTATCATTCTTGTCAGTCATTGATTTTGCAAGTACTGACACCAATCTTCCTAATTCCAAGTCCGTAGGAACTTCCCCATAGTGTTCACGACCAGTTGATACAATTTGATGTAATATATCAGCTATTGTATCACCATTTATATTTGTCTTTCCAAGTTCATATAAATCTATTAAAACATTATTTGGTATTTGAACATCAGGGGCAAAATTATCTGAATCATAAGAAAATATATCTTTAAAATTAACTCTTGATGCTTCATTACATATTCTAGAGATATTATTGTTGAATACCCTAATATCATGCAAATCATTTCTTCTAATAAAATCAAATGAGCCTCTAATATATTCATAGAGCATCAGTGCAAGTGAAGATTTCCATTCTTTATGTTTTTCCTTTACTGAAGTTGCAATATTTGCAAATTCATCAAATGTAATTAAATAATCATAACTATCATTAAAAAAACTTTGTAATTTTTCGATATAAAAATCTGTTAATAAATCTATAAATTCTTCTTCTGTTGTATCTTTAAACAAAGCAATCTTACATAGACCTGGCTTCAATATTTGTTGAAAAACTTTTTCTTTAGAAGGATCATATCTTAGTAAATATGCATATTCTAAATTTGTAATAATATAAAAAGGTTTTTCAGTAATTCCACTATTCATTTGAACGTAAGACATTGCTTGATATTGATATCTAGCACTGTTAACATCAGCTGGTGTTCTTTTAACTTCAACTACACATGCATACTTCCCAGTTGACTTATTTTTAATTACAAAATCCATCTCTAGACTTCCCGTATATTGATGGTGTATTACTTCATATTGACTATCCATTTTTAAATTCTTAATTGCTCTATTAAGAGCTTTTTCACAAATTGGATGAAATCTTCTTACTTCAGAATCTGAATATGATATCCACATATTAATCCTCCTCTACATATTTTTTTAATTGTTCAGCAATTATATTAGCCAATAATGGTGGAACAGCATTGCCAACAATTAAATTTTTTCCCTGTTTACTACTTGAAACTAATACATAATCATCTGGGAATGATTGTAACCTTAATGCCTCTCTTACTGTTATTAATCTATTTTCCTTATAATGTATATTGCATCCAACATTAGGTCTATTAAAATAAGTATTTATTGTGTAAGATGGCAATTTAGGGTCTAATCTACCGTAACAAGTTGTATGTCCACCACTTTTTTGTAATCTTCTAATTCTTTGAGAATTTATATTTGATGGAATATCCATATAATTTCCACCTGGTTTAACGCTATTTACTATTATTTTATCTAGCTCACTCATTTGTGGCATTATATGATCTGTAACTACTTTATTGTTATTTCTCACCAATTTTTGATAATCATTTTTCGGTTTATATTTATATTCAATTTTTCCATCAATAATATTTGGTAAATCCTCTAATGCATCCTCCACACTAACATATTTTTTTAATCCATTAGTTCCATCTTCGTTATGAGTTGGTGATGGGAATTCGAAAGAATCATTCATCAATCCTACAATAATAACCCTTTTCCTTCTTTGTGGAACTCCATAATCAGCCGCATTTAATACCTTAGTATTAATTACATACCCAATTTTTCTAAATTCATTTTTTAGTAAATCTAAAATTTTTTCTCCTGCACTATTTTTAGCAGAAAGAATACCAGTAACGTTTTCAAACACAAATGCTTTAGGTTTGATTTTATTAATTATTTTTAAATATCTCCAAACCAATTGACCTCTAGCATCTTCAACATTCCTTTTACCTGCTAACGAAAAAGATTGGCAAGGCGGACCTCCAATTACAATATCACCATTTGGTATTTCATTTAAATCTATTTTGTTTATATCACCTAATATAATATGATTTCCAATATTTTTTTTATAAGTTTCTACCGCATTTTTTTCATTATCTATAGCCCAAATGATATCATATCCAGCTTGCTTAAATCCTAAATCTAAACCGCCACCACCTGAGAATAAACTGACAACTTTATTTTTAGACATCTTGGGCCTCCAATCTATTTGCTTTTATTAAATTATATATTTCTATTATTTTTTCAAATTCCATATTCATATATTTACTTAATATAAATGAAATTTTTTCAATGCCATTTTTTTCTTTTCCGTTCATTATATTTTCAGAAAGTTCAATTAATTTTTTCTTATCACTATTCGTAATTATTAATGGATTCACAATATTTAAATTATTAAAATCGTATTTTTGAATCTTTAATAACCCATTACCATATTTTTTACCTGTCTTTTCAAGTTGATAATAAATATAATAATTATTTAAAAGTGCAAAAGCTAACTTTTCATCAATATTACAATTTATTATATAAAAATTATCTCTAACTATTTCAAAGTTTTTATTATATATAAATCTAATATCATTTCTAATAAAATAATTAAATATTATTCCAGTACAATTAAATGTTTTTATTTGATACCATTTTTTATTATTTTTAATTTTATTATAAAGAGTTTTCGGTTTACCTTCTTTAAGTATTCTATTTTTAACATTTAATAAATATTTACTACATTTTTTTTCATTATCTACGATCAAAATATTATCATATTTAGAATTATTGGTCGTATATCCCAATATTTGTTTAGGTGTTGAAATAATTTTTTTTAAGTTTTCTTCATTCTTAATAGAAGGATTTATGAACGCATCATTATATCCAGTTGTTATACCTCTTTTAATTTTAAAAACATTATCAAACTTAACACAGCTTCCAGATAAATCCTGATATTCAATGTTATCCTTATAATAAATTCTGTTATTTTTGAAAACTACATTATATGCTTTATATTCATTTTTATCATTTAAGTCCTTTTTTAATCTCATTATTACAACATCAGTTAAAACATTATCTTCAAATACATCTCCATGAACATTAATAATTTCTTCAATTCTGCACGTGTTATTTATTTCCTTTATAAATTTTTTACCAGAACTACTTTTTTGCCAACTTCCAGGAAATATAACAACTAATTGTCCGTTCTTTTTTAAGAGATTAATGCTTTTAACAATGAAATACATATACATATTGGCATTTTTAGGTAAATTTGAAAATATAGTTTTCTTTTGCATTAATGCTTTATTAATTCCATATTCTTGCAAATCATTTATTTTTTCATGTCTAATATATGGGGGATTCATAATTATCAAATCAAATTTTCTGTTAAATCCTTTTTTTAAAAAATCACAGCAATATAAATTATCATATTTTGAAGATATTCTATTATATAATTTAGGATCCAACTCACAACCGCATATATTTCTATAACCTTTTTTATATAGTTCTTCTATAAAAACACCTGCTCCAAAACATGGATCTAATATATAATCATCAGGTCTAATTTCACATAATGATATCATAAATTGTGCAACACTGTTCTTTGTAAAAACTTGTCCTAAATCAGTCATATGAAATTACACCTCCAATACTATAATCTCCCTTATATAATTATACCATAATCATTGCAAAAATTCCTTTGAATTAAGTAAAAATACAAATAATAATATTAATATTGTAATTATTTGACTTATTTTTTGTTTAGAGTGATTAATACATACGGAGGTGTTTATGTTAAGGAAATGTACTGATGAAGATATAAGCGATGAAGAATGCGAAAAGGTTATTGATCCCTTTTATGAAAACTATGATAGTTATTTGAAAGAATATGTTATTCCTGAAGTTATAGCATTTTATATTGCTAGTTCTTTCTATAGAAATGCTATGTGGGAAGCAACTTTCAAACAACATTTTAATTCTGCTTTTGATACATTTAATTTGATGTGTAGAAATTATAAAAAAATGAAAGCTGAAGTTATTAAGCTACTCAGATTAAAATATTCTTTAGAAATAATAAGTGAGGATCCTTTGAACTTCAAAATAATTGAGTATTAGTGATTGCTAATGCTTTTTTATTGTAGTAGTAATAATACAATAAAAATATATATTCTTTTCTTATTCTTATTCTTTCCTTATCCTTATTCTTATCCTAGGAGGTCATTGATTATTATTTGATTTCAATTTGATTATATTTTGATTTTTGTTTGATTTGATTTTGATTCTATTTTGTTTCATAAATGATTTGCTTTCCAAAAAACTCACGGAAAATTTTAATTTGTGTGTATTTAGGTGGCAGGTAGGTCTTGATTTTTCTTCAAATAAAAAGGGCTATCCCCAGGGGTGATGCTTAAAATATATCATCAAAATAATGATTATTTGTTTCATATTCATCATTCCAACATTCATTTTTAAACCAATTAGAACCATATTTTATATGAATATCAGGAGTACCCTCGTTCTTTAAATAATCTATATAGTTATCCAACCCTTGTTCTATAAAATCAAATGATTCTCCATTTTTTATTGCTTGATTATAATAATATAAAGCTTCCTTTTTCCCAACTTTTTTAGGATATTTATTCCATAAAAATTCAAATTGATTTATTATTTTTGGATCAATGTCAGAAACATCAAAAGTGCTATATTCCTCTTCTTTTTGTTGTTCTGAATTAAACTCTTCTTCTTTTTCCTCTTCTTCATTATTCTTTTTTCTTCTTATCTCATCTAAGGCAACCAATGGTAAACCATCTGGCAACCCCTCTTCATTATATAAGTAATATGTTTTGTTATTTAGATTTACTCCTATCATATTTTTTTCATTTTTAAAATAAGTTTCATGATATCTGTCATTTCTTATTTGATTATTAGCAAGCCAATGTCTTATTGCTAGTGGTCCTGAATCAAATAAATAAACAAATCCTTTATCAATTAATGTTTTAATATCTTCTTCAGTACATTCTGCAAACTTTGTTATTTTTTTAGGATTACCAATAAAGCCATCATCATCTGCTCTTGTTCCTAATTCATAGTAAAGTAATCTTGCAGTAGCTGGTAGATCAGTAAATTGATCTGAATCAACTATATCAAGACTAAACATTCTTCTTCTAGCCATTTATTGTTTCACCATGCTTGTAATTAGGAATATTAAAATAATCAAGAACCATATCCATTGGAACTAATCCATTTTGTACTTTTGACTTTCCATCATAAAACTGATTACTTATCACATTTAATACTTCTCTTGCTTTATTTCTACCAATTGCACCAATATCCATTATGTCTTTAATACTAGCCCATTGATATTCTGCTATTTTTTCTATTTCTTCTTTTTCCCATAATAAAAATCCTTTCTATTGTATTTAATATAATATTTATCTCTTTAAAGCTTCTCAGACTCTAATTTAATACTAATGCATTATCTTTTGCTGAATATTCAAATTTGCTAAATTTAGCATCATATAGTTTTAACATCTTATTTAGCATTTCCATATTTGGAATTGTTTTTTTAGTTTCATAACTTCTTAATGTAACTGTACTTATTCCTAATGCTTCACTAGCTTTTTCTATTGTATATCCAGCATTTACTCTTAATGCTTTAAGTGTTATTTTCATTGCTTCACCTCCTCCTATCTTCTTCTCCATTATAGGATAAACATTTCTGTTTGTAAATATCTTTTTATCATTTTCATCATTTTTCTTTGCTTTTGCGTTGACAAATTTATCATTTTATTTTATTATGATATTGGAGGTAGGAAATATGAATAAAGTAGAAATGAGAAAAGTCTTAGCTAATAATCTTGTAGCATTATTAGACTATAAAAAGATATCAAGAAAGAATATTGCTGATGATCTTAAACTATCTTATACAAAGGTATGTGATTGGACAAGAGCTAGAACTTACCCAAGTGAAATTGAATTAGGAAAGTTAGCTAATTATTTGGAGACTACTGTTGAACAATTAACTGATGGAGATTCATTAATTAATGACAATGGTTTTGAACCTGAACAATCATCAAAAAAAGCCAAGATATCTGTAATAGATATTAGCTCTGAAGAATGGATTATTCACCCTGTTGATTATGAATGGGTTTCTACTAAATACTTAACACCAGAAACAGGATATTTGATGTTTGATGTTGTTGATGATTTAATGTCACCTAAATATGATATTGGCGATACTGTATTAGTTGAATTTCTAAATAATAAATCAATTAAAGAAGATGGTGATTATTTAGTTAAATTAAAAGAATATGATTCTTGGTTATTCATTCATATTTATGTAAAAAAAGATGGCTACTTAGTTGCACCACTTAATAACAATAATTCAAAATCAATCTTGCCTAGATTTTATACAAAGAAAGAATTTACAGAAAGTGCTACACAACCTCATAAGGCTATAAGGGTTTCTAAAAATATATAAAAAAAAATCTCGTACTGGAATACGAGATCAATCAGAAATACCGTTTGTTAGAGTCTGAGAAACTTTAAACAAATAAACATTATATAAATACAATGTAATGGGATTTCCTAAATTAATTATACCATTTTTATATAATATTACAAGTTTTTAACGGTATTTCCTTTGTAGAAAGGAATTTTTATATGGGTGTGTATAAAGATAATAGGCCTACGAAAGATGGTAAAATATGGTTTTATAAGACACAATATGAAGATATTGATGGTACTCATAAAACTAAGAAATCAGGTAGATATGCAACTAAAAAAGAAGCAGAAGATGCTGAGTTTGAATTTAAATTAAAACTAAGGGAATACGAAAATACTAATAATGTTACTTTTGAAGAAATGATTAGGATGTTTATTGATTTTAGAAAAGATAAAGTTAAAGAGAATACATTATATGGTTATAATAACAAATTACCTTATTTAAAATCATTATATAAAGTTAAACTTAAAGATTTTAACTACCCTACTTTTGAAAGATGGCATGATGAAATAAATAGTACACATCTTGCTACAAGAACTAAAAATGACATATATAAGTTATTAAAAACTATTTTGAATTATGCTACTACATGGCATGAATTTAACTTCGCTAAGGTATACCCTAAAATGTATAACTTTAATGATCCTAATGAATTCCCTAAAGAGCAATTATTTTTCACTTATGAAGAATTTAAACAATTTCTTTCGGTTGAAACTGATATCAAATGGATTGGTATTTTTGAGATATTATATTACTGTGGATTAAGACGTGGAGAGCTTAGAGGATTACAATGGAAAGATATCAATTTTAAAGATAGAACTTTAAGTATCTCCAAGCAAATTAATGACCGTTGTGGTTCCGTTAAAAATTGGCGATTCTCGGTTCCTAAAACAAAAAGTAGTATAAGAATATTAAAAATGCCACAAGTCCTCACAAATGACCTTAAAATGGTGAAAAACGAGGCAGAAAAGATACCAGGATTCAATGATAATTTCTTTGTTGCTGGAGACATGCTTCCTGTATGTAGTAATACTCTAACCCATCATAAAAATATAAATTGCAAGCTAGCTAATGTTAAGCAAATTCGATTACACGATTTCAGGCATTCATGTGCATCTCTTTTAGTTAATAAAGGAGCCAATGTTCAAGTTGTAGCAAAATACTTAGGACATACAAAAGTTGAAGAAACGTTAAAAACATATTCACACCTATTTACAAGTACTTTAGATGAAGTAGTTGCCGTAATAGATAATTTAGATAATAATAAAACCGATGATAATTAGTCACCGGTTTTTAATAATTCTAACTTTTCATTTAATGTTTCTGTCAATAAGTCTAATGCATAAATCTTTGTTTTTCCAAATTTATTTTTATTCATTTCATTAATTCTTTTTATCAAAAGTTCAAGATTTTCTCTATCCATCATATAAAAATCCCTTATATTACCAAAATGATAAACATTGTCTATTGTATATTTGAAATAAAAAATATCTTTTGTAGGACACTTTTTAATATTTTCTATAATTAAATTAACATCCAATTTATTTAAAAATCCCTCGCCATGAATAACATTATTCTTGATATAAAGGTTATAAAGTTTTTCACCCCAGTTTTCTGATAACAATATAGTAACTATTGTATCGGAACTATTTTTACTTCTATTTTGATTAATAATGTCATTAAATTCTTTTGAATACTTATTGTAAACATCCACTGTTTTTTGATCATTTAACATTGTATGAAAATCAATATAATCAACTTTATTATCAACTAAGCTTTTCTTCATTCGATCTACTAACTGCTCAATATAATCAGGAAATAGTCCAATTACTTCTAAGCCTGATATAATCCTTAATAATTTGGGAAAAACTTGATATCCATAATGAAAATTTTTAATCATTTTATCTAAATATTCTTTTATTTCACTATCTTCTAATTCCCAATAAGCTTCTAAATTAAAATATGGATCATCATTTGGTAAAGCATTTTCTATTTCAACTGTTATATATTGATTTAAAGTGTTCTTCATCTGACTTAAATTAAGGCTAGAAGAACATAAATAATCACTAATAAAATCAAACGCAGTAAAATAATCAGTCATTTTTTGTAATCCATCATCAGTGAATGATGTTGCACCAGAATATTTTGCACCATTTAATTTTTGTTTTATTTCAACACCATTTTTTAATAATACAGACATATGAATTGTATTAATAAATGTTAATTCTAAAATTCTATTTTCTTTTTCTTCATATTTTTGCTTTTTAATTTGATTAAATATAATTTCATATTCATTTAATAAAAAAATTATAGTTCTAATGTTACAACAATTATCTTTTTTTAGCGTTTCAACTAATAAACTCTTTTGGAATTTCAAATACTCATAGTATTTCTTATTTTTAACATGGTTTTCTAAAAGATTATTTATTATTTTTTCCAAATTTGGCACATAATCTATAGTTTTACCAATTAATTTTTCTTTTATTAATTTATACTTATTTTCTGTGTTATATGTTTTGTTAACTCTTTTTTTAATATCTTCTATCTTTGGCTTAGTAACTGTATCATCACTTTGCCATGAATTAACTTTTTTCTTTTCGCCATACTCAATATTATTATATAAGCAACTAATTATTTTTAATTCATAATTATTATCTATATTTAGCTTTTCTATTTCGTTTTCGTTAGCAACTATAATACACTTAACATTCTTGTGTTCCACATAATCATTAATAAACCCCAAGACTTCATTAATAGGTATATTAACTCTTTCTAAATCGTCAAATATAATTAATTTTTTCGAAACATCTATAAAATTACTCATTAACTCAGTTGCATCAATACTTTTTGCATCTGGTAAAGGTATTTTAAAAATACTTGAAATGGCCGATGAAAAGCTTCTATAACCAGCGCCTAATATTTTGCCTCCCTTTTTTATTTTTTTATTTATTTTCATATTTTTGTTCATTATTGAGTATAGTATTTTTTTACTTATATCACTTGTATTACTAAGCCCATATAAAGAAACATATACACTATCATTAATTTCTGCTAGTATTTTGTTTTTAACAAAATATGTTTTACCGCATCCCCACTCTCCATTAAGTAGAATTGCATACTGACTATTAACATCAGAGTAGTATGTTTTAATTATTTCAATTATTTCTTCCTCGCTTAAATTCATAACAATTCTATCCTCCTTATAAAAGAAAAAATTCTATACTATAATTGTATAGAACTCTATGATTACATTATACTACTTTA
>USDJ01000003.1 GCA_900553395.1 uncultured Mycoplasmatota bacterium
AAACTGCTGATATGGTTGGAGATACTTTAAAACTTACAAATATAACATCTAATATTAATTTAGAAGTTGTAGTTGAAAAAATAGTTTATGAAGTAACAGAAGGAGCTAATCAAAAATATACAATTACTAAAAATAATGAAGCTAAATTTAAAATAAATGCTGACTTTAGATTATTTGATGATGGTAAGGTATATGTTGATAATGAATTAGTTGATCCTAAAAATTATACAGCAGAAAGTGGAAGTACAATAATTACATTAAAGAAAGAATTCGTTGATACATTATCAGTTGGAGAACATACTTTAAAAGTATTATTCAATGATGGTGGAGAAGCAATTACAACATTTAATGTAGCAAGAGAAACAGTGTCTACTGATAATCCAAATACTGGAGATAACATTGGATTCTATATAATAAGTGGAATCTTATCAATCGTAGGACTTGCTGGAGCTGGAATCTTTTATAGAAGAAAACAAACAAATTAAACTGTGAGTTAGAGTTTTCTCTAACTCCTTTTTAATATAAAAATTGAGGGATGGTAATGTGAAAAAGACAAAATTAAAGATAAAGAAACTTTCTAAAAAACAAATTATCATTATTTCAAGTATTCTTCTAATTGTTATACTAATTATTGTTTTACTATCATCAAAAGAACCATATGTTGGTAAAATAAAAGATGGAAAAGCAGTGTACATTGATAGAGTTAAAAATGTAACAGTATATCCTGAAAAAAATAAGACATTAATAGAGTTTGAGAATAACGAGGAACTTATTGATAATTGTATAATATCAAATGAAATATATGATAAATTTAAAAGTAACGATCCACTTTATAATATAACAGTCAAAGATTACTCTAAATTATCTAACTTATCTGCTAAAGAAAATTATAATATAAATAAATCTTTACAATTAAAGTTAGTAAAAGAAGATGATAGCTATACTGATTATTATGCAATGACTTGTGGATTTAAAAACAAAAAAGAACTTATGAAATATACTAAAGCAGTTATAAAACTTGCTAATAAAGTTAAATAAGTTTAATAAGCAGTACACCCACTGCTTATTTTTTTTATATAATGACAAAGTCTAGTATTTTTAAAACATATATATTAAAAACTTTTTTGAAATCAGATAATTCATGATATAATTAATATACAAGAAGAAAATCGCATATCGCTTATTATTTATGAGGCGGTAAAATGAAAAAGAAAAGAATAATAATTACACTGTGTTCTATAATAGGTTTAATATTTTTAGATTTTATAGTAGCTCTTTTATTTAATAATAGTCCAATAATTAAAATTAGAGATTATTATAATGGCGGTTCTACTGTTTATAAAGATAAAGGAATATTTACAAATACTTATAAATGTTCTGATGGTAAAACTAAAACAGTTTTAAAAACAACTAAATATGTTTGCCCTATGAATGAAATTAAAAAAGATATAAAAGAATCAATAACAATAACTTTTGATACTAAAGGTGGAAGTAAAATAGATAGTATTACTATTAGTAAAGATACTGAACTTACACTTCCAAAAAAACCTACAAGAGATGGTTACGTTTTTAAAGGTTGGGTTGATAAAAATGAAACTCCAATTTATGATAAAGTATTACTTGCAGAAGATACAACTCTTTATGCAGTATGGGAAAAGTAAAATAATGTATATTATAGTATGAAATAAATTAAAACATTTATAAAATTTATAAATAAAGTTAAATAAAGAATAAATTTTCTAAAATAGAATATTTATTCTTTTTTAGTGATAGTTTTTTAGTATTATTTATATCTTTATCTCATATAGTTTGATGAGGATGGTATAACATGTATAATACAGATGATATTGAAATAAAGTGTAGTACCAAACATTTGCCTTTGGAATATAAATTATTAGAATGGCGACTAATTTTAAATAGAGAATTATATGAGAGTAAAGTAATTGATTTAAAAGTTTTCAGTTTAATGGAACAATCAATACTTGGAAGAATGACAAAAATAAAAAATGAATATAAAGACAAGATTAATGATGGTTTGACAATAGGGAAAAATCTTGGTAGCATGTCATCATCCTAGTTATCTTGCTTTTTAAGAATATGAAAGGAGAGTGAGGAATAATGGATATAAAAAAAGCAAGGGAAGATTTAAGAAAAGGGAAAACGATTTATGATATGCCACTTAGAGTAGTATATTATGCTCGTGTTTCAACAGATAAGGACGATCAATTGAATAGTTTGGAGAACCAACAAAACTATTTTAAAGAAATGATAACGGAAAATAAAAACTGGGTATTTTGTGGTGGTTATATAGATGAAGGAATTAGTGGAACTGCTGTAAAAAATAGAGATAAATTTCTAAAAATGATTGAGGACGCTACTCTTGGAAAAATAGATATGATAGTTACAAAAGAGATATCAAGGTTTTCAAGAAATACTGTTGATAGTATAAAATATACAGAGTATTTATTAAAACAGGGAGTTATTGTATATTTTTTATCAGATAATCTTAATACAATAGGGGAAGATTCGGAGTTTAGACTTACAATTATGTCAAGCTTGGCTCAAGATGAAGTTAGAAAACTTTCTGAAAGAGTTAAATTTGGTATTAATAGAATGATTAAAGATAGAAAACTTATTGGTGGTAATTTAACAGGATATTTCAAAAAAGATGGAAGATATGAAATTAATCCAGCAGAAGCACCAATAATTACTTATCTTTTTGAAACTTATGCATCTGGGAAAGTTGGTCTTAAGAAGATAGGACAAGATCTTGCAAAAATGGGATATTTAAATTCAAAAGGGGAACCATATTCCGATACAACTATGGCAAAATTTTTAACTAATCCTAGATATAAAGGATATTATACTGCTAGATTAACTGAGGTTGAAAATTATAAAACACATAAAAAGAAAAAAGTTCCAAAAGATAGACAAATAATTGAGCATGATGATAGAGTTCCAGCAATTGTATCTGAAGAGTTATGGAATAAAGCAAATGAACTTCATGAGATGAGAAAAAAATCACCTGCAAGACACATTCTAAATTCTGAAAAATCTTTAGAAAATGCAAAATATAGCTGTTTATTATATTGTAAGGATTGTGGTAATGTATTTATAAGAGCTGGTGGAAGTAATAGAGCAAATAATCCTACATGGTCTTGTAAGAAATATAAGACTGAGGGAGTTGGTGCCTGTGCTTCACCAATCTTAAGAGAAGAATATCTAGATAAGATATTTGTACAAATATTTAGTGATTTTATAGATAATAAAAAAGAATATTTAAGTGGGGTAATAAATGAATATGAGAATATTATAAGCAGTAATAATAGCTCTGATAATATTGAAATCATAAACAATCAAATTACAAAAATAGAAAACCAAAAGAATAAATTATTAGATTTGAGTATTAAAGGAATGATTGATGATTTAGAGTTTAAGAAAAGAAACGATAAGTTTAATAATGAAATTAATTCCTTAAAAAAGAAAATTGATACACTTAATAATCCTAATGCAGAAATTACAAAATTAAAGGAAAAAATAATAGAAGTTAGAAATACTCTTACTTCAAAAGTTGATTTACAAAAAGAGCTACCTAATTTAATGAGAATATTAGTTGAAAGAGTAGAAGTTGAAAAAATAAACGGCGATAGAAAACATGTAAGATTAATTATTTATTTCAATTTTAATGCAGATACAATATACAGAGAATTAGAAATTGATAACAAAATAAAAAAACTTGAGTTATCAAATTTTTATCCCAAAAAATGTTCTTTTGGCGATAAAGAGATTCAAAATAGCCGACATAAGAACATTGGAACTCATAGTGGAACCCTTTAAAATAAAGGGAAAAATGCTCTTTTCTGTTCCAATGGTAACACCAAGCAATACAGGCTTTGTAAATCTTGGATTAAAACTTGGCAAAGAAAAATTATTTAGCTATATCAATTCTTTTGGCTTTGGTAAAAAAACAGGAGTAGATTTAAATGGAGAATCAAATGGTATTTTGTTTAATGTAGATAAAATAGGCGATTTAGAGCTTGCTACTACTGCATTTGGTCAAGGAGTATCTGTTACTCCAATACAGCAAATAACAGCTGTTTCTGCTGCAATTAATGGTGGAATATTATATAAACCTTATATAGTTAAAAGTTTAAATGAGCCAGAAACAAATAGTGTAATATTAGAAAATAATAAACAAGTAGTAAAAAAAGTAATCAGTTCTGATACTAGTGAAAAGGTAAGATATGCACTTGAAAGTGTAGTAGCTAGAGGAACTGGTCATAATGCTTATATAGGTGGATATAGAGTAGGTGGTAAAACAGGTACTGCACAAAAAGCTGTAAATGGTAGATACTTAAGTGGAAATTATATAACTAGTTTTATAGGATTTCTTCCAGCGGATGACCCGAAAGTTATAGTTTATATAGCTGTAGATAATGCTAAAGGAGTAACACAATATGGTGGAACGGTCGCAGCGCCTATTGCTAAAAACGTACTTCTTAGCGCTATTGATATTTTAAATATAGATAAAAGAGAAGATGAAATAGAAAGAGAATATAATTACTTTGATAAGCAATATGCTTCAGTTCCTAACGTAGTTGGAATGAGTGTAGATGAAGCCACTCGTAATTTAAAAAAATTTAAAGTAGAATATAATGGCTCAGGCAATATTGTTACTTATCAATCTCCTAGTGCAGGTGAAAAATTATATGAAGGAGAAACGATAAGATTATTGCTTGAAAACTAAGTATTGCAAAAAATAATTAAATTATATATAATTATTATGGTGATAATATGAATAATAAGGTAGTAATAATAGGCTGTGGTAATGTAGGAATGAGCTATGCATATGCCACACTTAATCAAAGAACATATGTTAATGAATTAGTTCTTATAGATATAGATGAAAAAAGAATAGAAGGTGAAGTAATGGATTTAAATCATTGTCTTGCTTATAGTCCTTCTAAAATCAATATATATAAAGGTAACTATAGTGATTGTAGAAATGCAAAAATAGTAGTAATAGCAGCAGGAGCAAATCAAAATGTTGGTGAAACTAGAATGGATTTAATACATAAAAATAGTGCAATATTTAAATCTATTGTTAGCCAAGTTATGGCAAGTGGATTTGATGGAATATTTTTAATAGCTACTAATCCTCTTGATGTTATGACATATTTGACCTATAAATATTCTCTTTTACCTCATAACAAGGTGTTAGGTACAGGTACAACTTTAGATACAGCTAGATTGAGATATTTAATAAGTGAAAAAGTTGGAATAAGCCCTAAAAATATTCATGCCTTTGTAATGGGAGAACACGGAGATAGCGAATTTGTACCTTGGAGCAATGTAAATATAGCCTTAAAAGGTATTGATAAATATTTGACTAATGATGAAATGATAAAAATAGAAAATGATGTAAGAAATTCTGCATATGAAATAATTAACAGAAAAGGTGCTACATATTATGGTATTGGTATGTGCTTAGTTAGAATTACTAACGCTATATTAGGAGACGAAAATGTTGTTTTATCGGTTTCTGCTTATGATAGCGAAAATGATATATATATATCGACACCTGCTATTGTAAATAGAACAGGAGTAAAAGAAAAAATATTTGTGCCTTTTAATGCGGAAGAAACAAGAAAAATAAAGAATTCTATTGATGTTATAAAAGAAGCTATAAATAGTTTATAGCTTTTATTTTACACTTTTTTTAAAAATAAATTTTATATTATATTATCGTGTTGATTTATCCTGTTTTGAATGCTATAAATGCTATAATTAAATTGTAAATAGTAGGATGAGTATATGATGAATTTGAAGAAAAAATTTAAAATATTTACGTTATCTTTTGTATTAGCATTAGCTTGTTTAATGAATGTAAATGCAGAAGAAAAAGATGTCTTTACAGTTTGCAAAACAGGCTGTGATTACGATTCATTTTTAGCTGCAAAAGGTCAGTCTGTAGTAGAGGGAAAAACAGTTAAATTGATGGAAGATATGGTAATAGATACTAAAACAGCTATTGCTATATGGCCGGATATGACATTAGATTTAGGTGGACATACATTAACAGTTGCTGATGGAACACTATTAGGTGTTTATGAAAACAATATTGTTATCACTAATGGTACTTTGAGTTTAATGCTTGCATTTGGATTTATGTACAAATATAAAAAAATTATTAATCGTTAATACAAAAGGGCTAGATTAGTCCTTTTTTCTTCTAAAAATTTAACATTATCATAATATTTATTGAGGGATAATATGATAATATTAACAAAAGCAGTACTAGTAATGATGGTAAGTATGATTGTTTCTATATTATTAGGATTAATTTTGATTCCTGCATTAAAAAAATTAAAAGCTGATCAAAGATTAAGTGAATATTTATCAGAAAAACATAAAAATAAAGTAGGTACTCCTACTATGGGAGGCTTAATTTTTATTCTTTCAACACTTTTTGTTTTTATAATTATGTATATTTTTAATAAAATTAGGATAAATAGTTCTCTTGTAATAGTAGTTATAACTTTTTTATCATATTCAATAATAGGATTTATAGACGATTTTTTAATTATTAAAAGAAATAATAATAAAGGACTTAGTGAAACTTCAAAATTTATACTTCAAGTAATAGTAGCTATAATTTTTTTCTATTTATTCATGATAAGTGGTAATGAGCCATTATTATGGATACATACATTGGGCATTAAACTTGACATAGGCTTTTTATATGGAATAATAATATTATTAGTTTTAGTTTCTAGTAGTAATGCGGTTAATATTACAGATGGTCTTGATGGACTAGCTGGGAGCTTATCTTTTATTGCATTTTTAACACTGGGTATTATAAGCTATAATACAGGATGGCTTGATGGATATGAAGAGGTTTCGCTATTTTGTTTTTCTCTTTCAGGATCACTATTAGGATTTTTAACTTTTAATTTAAATCCAGCAAAGATATTTATGGGAGATACAGGTTCACTTGCACTAGGTGCTACAATGGGATGTATTGCAATATTAACTAGGCACGAATTACTACTTATTTTGATATGCATAGTATTTGTAATAGAAACTTTAACTTGTATAATACAAAGAGTATATTATAAGTTTACTAAAAAAAGATTGTTTTTAATGACGCCTATACATCATTCATTCGAGAAAATGGGGTTTAATGAACGTGAGATAGTTAAAATATTTTGCTTAATTGGAATACTTGCTAGTATGATATCAATTATTTTTGGAGTAATTCTTTGACAAAAATTATTTAATGTGTTAATATATTCCCCATGTAAGGGGTGGTAATATGTTTAAATATGAAAGGCCAAGTGATAGCGAGCAGTTTATTCTTGATAGAAGCCTTGTTGGGAGTCTAACTTGCGAGCAGACAGCTACGTTACTCGAGAGGAAACTAGAATTACAGTCTACCTTAAGTGAAGGCGCTAGTGATGATGTACTTGATGAATATAATAAATTAAGAGAACTACTTTTATTATCTAATATGGATTTAATTGATTTATGCTTTAAAAGATATTTTTATCAAGATGAACTAGATCAAGAAGACGCAATGATGACAGGAATTGTTGGTATGATAAAGGGAATAGATAAGTTTGATTCAAGTAAGGAATTTTTTAAAAATAATGCTGATGTTAAAACTTATTTTTTCAGAAAATACTTATTTAGGACTATTATAAATTCTATAAAAAATGAGTTATCACATCTTACGAGTAATAATGTACCAATTGAAGAAGTTTTTTCGGAAGTTGAACTTGAAGATGATTGCGATATAGAAAACGAAATAATTGAAACAAGCTTGAGAGATTTAATATCAAAATATATTTCACTTTTAAATCCACGTGAAAGGCAAGTCATTTACTTAAAGTATATGAAGAATTTAACTATTAGAGAAATGGTTCCTATTGTTGGTGTATCTAGAAGCTTGGTTGCTAAAATATTAAAAATGGCTATTATAAAGCTTAAAGGTATAACCGAGTCAAATGGATTAGATGAGTATTGCCATGAAGATGGAAAGACGAATAGTTTAATTATTATAAAATAGTACGTTTAGTACTTTTTTTAATATTTTTTGATGTAAGAAATAAAATTATATAGGTGATACTATGAAAAACAAAAGTATAGAACTTACACTTTTTATAAGTGTTATACTAATATCACTTTTTGGCGTTGTTATGATTTATTCTTCGTCATATATATGGGCCGAATATAAGTATGGGGATCCATATAAATATTTAAAGAACCAAGCGTTATTTTTTATAATAGGTATTTTTATTATGATATTTGTAAGTAAGATAGATTATAAAAAATATTTTATGTATGCAAATAAAATTCTTATCTTATGCGTTTCACTATTAATTTTAGTATTAATACCAGGTATAGGAACAGTTAGAAATGGTTCGAGAAGTTGGTTTGGGATAGGCTCATTTGGTATTCAACCTAGTGAATTTGCAAAACTTGGACTTATTATTTTCACTTCTAAGTATTTGTCAAATAACCCAAATTCGATGAAAGATGTAAGAAAGGGTGTAGTACCTATACTAGTTATTACTTTGATAATATTTGGAATAATTATGTTACAGCCTGATTTTGGTACGGGGACAATACTAGTTATGACAATTATAGGAATATTATTTGTAGCAGGGCTTAATATAAAATTTTTTATAAGATTTGGCGTTTTAGGTTTAATAGGAGTAGTTACACTTATAATAATGGCTCCTTATAGGCTTAAGAGGATTTTATCATTTTTAGATCCTTGGAGTGATCCTTTAGGAAGTGGATTTCAGATAATTCAATCATTATATAGTATAGGTCCTGGTGGACTTTTCGGATTGGGTTTTGGTAATTCTATACAAAAACATTTTTATCTTCCAGAACCACAAACTGATTTTATATTTTCAATAATATCTGAAGAATTTGGATTTATGGGAGTTATTATTGTATCTATATTATTTATAATAATATTTTATAATTGCTTAAAGATAAGCCTGAAATGTAATGATTTATTTGGAAAATTCTTATCATTTGGAATAACTTTTGGATTGATATTTCAGACAGTACTTAATTTAAGTGTAGTAGTGGGTCTTGTTCCTGTTACTGGAGTTACATTACCATTTTTATCATATGGCGGATCAAGTTTATTAATAACCATGTTTAGCATTGGAATAATATTAAATATATCGAGATATGAAAAATAGCTATATCAATAAGATATAACTATTTTTTTTCTAATTTAATTAATTTAGCGTGTAATACGATTTTAGTATCATTGTCGTAGCACGTAGAAAGTGTTAATATTCTGTCATTACTAGATATATTAGTCTCAAAATCATAATCGCTTCTTTTTAATAACATTTGTGCAAATTTCAAAAATTCGCTATCATTTTTAAAGTTTATTTTTAGATAATCACTTGTAGTAGGAATTTTGTATAAGCTAAATACTTGCCATAGAGAATTTTCACTTTCAGTAGATAGTTTAATAATGTAATTATCTTTATTGTCAAGCCATCCACTGGTGAATACTTTTCTTAGAGATCCAAACATAGTATCGTCTAGTCTTCCGTGCGCATAAATAATGGTATTTTTATCAGATGAGCTTTTTAAATTATTACGATAGTCTAAGAATACCCATCCAGCATTATTACGTGTTTTATCAATAGATCTAGTTAAATAATAGGTATTATTTTTAGTTTGAACAAATGGATAATTGATATTTGTGCCATTAACTTGAATCCAACCTACTATAGAGCTATTTACTTTTTTTAAATCATTAAAATCTACATCAATTAGATTAACTTTAATATAATCCCAGTATGGATCATCACTTTCTGCGTCACTGTCAATTATTATTGTATTTTCAGTATCACTTTTTTCCTCTATTTTAGTGTCTTCTTTTATTTTTTCTATGTTGTTTTGTGTACTTTTAGAATCTATTAACCATTTTATAATGTGTATGCTTGAAATTATAAATGCAACACAAAAAAATAAAGTTGTTATAAATAAAAAAATTTTTCTATAGCTTATCTTTCTTTTTTTCATATTTTATTCCTCGATAATATTATATCAATTTTTTTTATTTTGTAAAATATATTTATATTAATTGAAAATATTTTTTTCTATGTTATAATAAATATATACTAAAGGAGGATATATGTATATATTAAGACGTATTATGGCATATTTTATAGATATTATACTTGTTGTTATGGTATCAACTCTTATTACTTCTAATAAATATATAGATATCAATTATTCTAAATATCAAAAAGTTTATAATGAATATAAGACATGCTATGATGAGTATGAATCATTATTAAAAGATTCTGAAGAAGAAAAATTAGATGAAAAAGAAAGCGATAAACTAGATAAATATGAAGAAAAATTAAATAACTATTCATATAGGCTTTCCAAATTATCTTTCGTACCTAGATTTATGGGAATTATATTATCTTTATTTTATTTTGTAGTACTACAGTTTTATTTTAATGGCCAAACTTTAGGCAAAAAGATAATGAAATTAAGAGTAGTATCAAATGATAATAAAAATATAAATATATTTTCATTTTTGATTAGAAGTTTGATTGTTAATGAGATTTTTATCAGTTCACTTAATTTGATTTGTATATTATTCCTAAGTAAGAATGTTTATTTTACTTATAGTAAAGTAATATATTTTGTTACATATTTCATTGAAATTTTAATTGTATTTACAATTATTTTCTCAAAAGATAACAGAGGAATTCACGATATTTTGGCAAATACTAAAGTTATAGACGAAAGGAAGAATAAAGATGAGGTGCAAGAACTGTAATAAAATAATAGATGAATATGAAATTTTTTGTGATGATTGTAAAAAGGAATTAAAAAAGACCGCGTCAAGAAGCGATATTAAAGAGCTAGAAAGATTAATATCTGATAGTGAGTTAAACAGATTAGATGATACAATAGAGCTTAACGATTTATCTAGTTTAACTAGTGACGAAAATCTAAGTGTTTTAGAAAATACTCAAGTTGCGGATTTTACTGTTTCTGATGATAGAAGTGATGATATAAAAATTACTAGAGAAGAGAAAAATGAAGATATTCTTAATACTGAAAGTGAAAACTCAGAATTAAAAATGACTCGGGAAGAAAAAAATCTAACTAATATACCGCCAAAGAAGGATAAAAATAAGAAAGTTATAGCTATTATAATTGTTATAGTAGTCTTGTTAGTGGTATTGTCTATATTTGCATTTTTAATTTTAAATAAAAAAAATGATTCTGATAAAAGAGTTGACGTTCTAGATTATAGAAAGATTATAAATGATTATGGTAATAAGGCAAGTGAGGTTGTAACTGATTATAAAGATAAAAATTCATCAGTACCTACTTGGCAGGAAGTTTTAGAACTATTAGAGTATGACAAATATAATGTAGAATGTGAAATTCATTCTATATATCAAGATGGAACTATTTATTTGAATTCTTGCGAAGTTAATAATAAGAAAGTAAGATATTCTTATGGCAAAAAACAAGACGAACAAAAAGAAGGCAAAAAGTTAGAAATATATAAAGATTCTAGTAGCTATAATAATAAAGGCAATGGCACACTTGTTGCAAGTATTACTTGCAACTCTCAAGATTGTGAGTTTATAGCAGCACTAGATAAATATGTAATTGTAACTGAGAATGGAAGTTATTACTTGTATAACTTCGAAAGCGATATATTAGAATTTGGACCTTTTAATCTAGATCAAAATTATTATAATAATCTTGTTATTTATGATGGTACTTTATACGGAATTTACTATAGTGAAGCTAATACACATAATATATATAGTATAAAAGCTAGTAAAGTTTTAAAAAACATCAGTGGCGAACTTGAAAGCGATTATAATTTAATGCTTAAATATGGATATGTTGTTTTTAAGTTAAATAATAGTCATAATTTTATTAATATGAAAACAGGTAATATAAGCTATAAGATAGAAAATAATATAGGTAATTTTATAGAGGATAAAAAAAATAATATAGTATACATTACTTCATATTCAAAAAATATAAATAAATTTAAAGTATATAATAGTAATGGTAAATTACTATTTAATGGCGAAGAATTTAGTAGCATAAACCTTTATGATGAGGGCTTAATGGTTTCAAATGATAAAAGCTTTAGGCTATATGATTCTAAGTTAAACTTGAAAGTAAAAAGTAAAGATTATGAGTCACTATTTGGTATATATGATAAACTTATAGTTGTACTTGATAATCAAAGTCTAAATTTAGTAAATATAAACGATAAAGTAGTATCAGTTCTTTTTGATAAGTATGATAAGTATAGCTTTAATTTTGTAAGTAAGTCATCTGGATATGAAACGATAGATAATAATAAAGTACTATGTATTTTATTAGAAAACAAAAGCATACCGTCATCTGAAGATGGTCATATAATAAAAATATTATATAATTTAAAAACTGAAGAAGTAAAATTAGAAGAAACTCATTAACATTATAGGTAAAATGAGTCAATTTCAACATTATCTGCTTTTTCGTTGTTGTGAATATAAAATATAGTTCTATATGTTTCTATTAGTTCACGATTAATGTTATAATTTAGTATATCTGATAAAGATAATATTCCAACGATATTATCTTTATTTTTTACTAGTAATCTTTTAATCTTATACTTACTCATTAATTTGAGTGCAGATGATATAGATTCACTAATATCAATACATATTATCTTTTTAGACGCAAAATCTAAAGCAGGACTTTCTGTAGTATTTATATCTTCGCATGCTAGACATATGTCTCTATCTGTAATTACCCCAGCAATACCTTTATTATTCTTTATTGGAATAAAACCTATATTATGCATTTTCATAAGTTTAGATATTTCTTTTATAGAACTTTTTTCATCACCAAATATTATACTTTTGCTCATAATGTCCTTTATCATATTATCACCAGTTATATTATTGCTTAAAATTAAATATTAATACATATTATTTAATATGAAAAGAATACACTTAAAAAAAAGAGTAAAAAAACATAAAATAATAAATAATATAATTATAATATTTATTTGTGTCTTAATACTAGCCATATACTTGATTAAAATTTTTAATGATAAAGCTATGCCTCTTTTTTTAGAATATTCAAGTATAGAAACTGATAAACTAATATCACTTATAGTATCGAGTAAGGTTACTGAAGAGGTTTCAAATAATATAGATATAGATAAATTATTTATTATGAGCAAAGATTCTGATGGCAATATTAAAAGTATAGATTTTAATTCTAAGCTAGTAAATGAAGTGTTAGTTAAGTCTTCAAGAGTAGCAGAACAAAATTTAAAGTATTTAGAAAGTGGCAATATAGATAAGTTGAATGGATTAAATCTTAATAAATATTCAAATGGTATAATATATTATATTCCAAGTGGCATAATTTTTAAAAATAATATTATGACTAATGTTTTTCCTAAGATACCTGTTCGTTTAGACTTAATAGGAAATATAATTTGTAAATTAGACACTAAAATAGAAGAATATGGAATAAATAATGTATTGATAACTATAAACATAGATGTAGTGGCAGAAGTTAAGATTTTATTACCATTTACATCTAAGAATACAAAGATATCTACTAAAATACCACTAGTTATGAAACTTATACAAGGAGACATTCCAAGTTATTATTTAAATGGTTTTTTAGATACTCCAATTCTAAGCACAAAAGTTAATTAATTATGATGTAAAAATTACCGAATTTGTGTTATACTATAATTGGTGAGGAGTATGAAGAAAAATAAAATTTGGTTACTTATTAGTATAGTGGTTGTAATTGCTATTTTAATAATATTATTTTTTATTCTTTTTAAAAAAGATGGGGGAAAGAAATTTAAAGTGAATTATGAATTTGTTGCTGGTGATAGTAGCACTATTACACTTTATGATTTAGATTATAAAGATGCCTTAACTATTATTAGAGGTACCAAAGTTAAGGTCTTATCTTCAAAGATTAAAAATAATGACAAGTTATATATAAAAATAAAATATGAAAATAAAGAATATTTAATCGAGGATATTAATTTGGTATCTTCAAGTCAGGATGTCGTTAAAGAAAAGGAAATGTATGTAAGAACTAGTACTACGGTTTATAGTGATTCTACGACACCAAAGATTCTCTCTTTGATAAAAAAAGGTGAAAAGGTTGATATAATTGGGTTTGATAAGCTTGATGAGAATGGTAAAGTTAATAAATATAATATAAAATTAAATGATCAAACAGGATACGTTTATGGTAAATATTTAGTACCTACTAAAGAAGAAAGCAAAAAAGTATATGATGAAGATGGAATACAGAAATATATGCTTAAAATGGGCGATTATTTAGGTGGTGGAAGTGCTGTAAATTTAGACTATTTTCCTTATGAAAAACCTAAGTTTGAAAACAATAAAATGCCTGATGAAGTAAGAGCCTTATATATTAATAGCGGCGCTGTTAAAGGCATAGATTCTTATATAGACTTTGCTATTAACAATAATATAAATGCATTTGTTATAGATATAAAAGATAATACTTCACCAGCGTATAATTCACCTGTTATGCAAGAATATTCACCTACCAATTATTCTCATGCACTAAATGATTATGAAGAGTATAAATCATATGTAAAGAAAGCAAAAGATGCAGGATTATATGTAATTGGTAGAATAACTGTTTTTAAGGATTCTTATTTTGTTCAAGACCACAAAGATGTAGCAATTAAAAATAGTAGCAATAATGAACCATTTAGTCATAATGGATCATATTGGCCAAGCGCATATAATAGATATGTTTGGGAGTTTAATGTCGCATTAGCACGTGAGGCTGTTACTGAAATAGGATTTAATGAGATACAATTTGATTATGTAAGATTTCCTGATAGAACAGGTACTCTTGAAAAAAATGGTACTATCAATTTAGAGAACACTTATAATGAAGAGAAGGCTCAAGCATTGCAAACTTTCATTATGTATGCCTGTGATGAAATACACGAGGTTGAAGCTTATGTATCTATAGATGTATTTGGAGAGAGTGCTTCTAATTATGTTACAGCATATGGTCAATTTTGGCCAGCTATCTCAAATGTAGCTGATGTTATAAGTGGAATGCCATACCCAGATCATTTTAATGCTCACGAATACGGAATAAAAGAAGTAGTGTGGACAGTTCCATATAAATTATTAAATGAATGGAGTAAATATGTAGTATCAAAGCAAAATATAATTCCAACTCCAGCGGTAGTCAGAACTTGGATACAAACTTATAATACTTCAAAAATTCCACAAGTAGTTTATGATTCTTCTAAGGTTTCAGAAGAAATTCAAGCACTTTATGACAATGGTTTAACTGGAGGATATATGACTTGGAATTCTTCATCAAATTTAAATAAATATAAGGAAATAAGTTATTCGTTTAAGAAGGTGTATCGATGATAGAAATAGAAAATAATAAATATAAGCTAATAGAAAATTATAAAGACGGTTTTGACTTAGAAGAGTTTAAATCAAAATATACTGATTATTTTGAGCCATATGATTATATAATCGGTGATTGGTCTTATGGCAAGCTTAGATTAAAGGGCTTTTGTACAAAGTTAAATAAGATGTGTAACAAGATAAATGATATAAAATTTAAAGAAAATTATATTAAAGAATTATGTAGTTATGATTGTAAATATTTTGTGCTAGAAAAAGTAAAAAATTAAGTAAATTTTGTATTACTTAATTTTTTTTTATGATATACTTATACTAGGGTAGGTGTTTATATGAATGATGCTTTAAATCACAAATGTCCAAGTTGTGATGCAGTTTTAAAGTTTAATCCACATGGTCAAAATTGGAAGTGCGAATATTGTAAAAGTGAATTTAATTTAGAAGAAATAGAAAAATCAGAGAAAAAGAAAGGTAATACTCTTGAAGAAAAAAGTACAAAGAAAGGTAATATAGACGTTTATATTTGCTCTGCTTGTGGTGCGAGTATCATAGCTGATGAAAATACGAGTGCAACATCTTGTGTATATTGTAAGAATACTGCTATATTAAAAGACAAACTTCAAGATGAATTTAATCCAGAGTTATTGATTCCTTTTAGAAATACAAAAGAAGATGCCATAGCAGCTTTTAAGAAACTAGGCAAAGGAAGAATACTTATGCCTAAGGCATTTAACGATATAAATAACATAAATGAAATGAGTGGAATATATATACCTTTTTGGTTATATGATTATGAAGCTAGTGGAGTTATAGAGGCTGATTGTAAGAGAATATCTACTTGGAGAAGTGGGGATTACAGATATACAAAAACAGATGATTACTTAGTAACTCGTGGTGGAAATATGGAATTTTTAAATATACCAACCGATGGATCTAAAAGATTTAAGGATGATATTATGAATTCTATAGAGCCATTTAATTATGAAGACTTAAAAAAGTTTAATTATTCTTATTTATCTGGATTTTTATCAGAAAAATATGATGTGTCAAAGGAAGAAGCACAAACTAGTGCTGATGATAGAGCAAAAAAATCTTTTATAGATCAAATGAAAAAAGACATGGTTGGATATAATACCGTTGTACCAGTTAAGAATGATATAAAACTAACCAATAATGCCTCTAGATATGTATTATTACCAGTTTGGATGCTTAATATTAAATATAAAGAAAAAATATATACGTTTGCTATGAATGGTCAGACAGGTAAAATGATAGGTGATATTCCTATAGATAAAAAAAAGGCGGTTATTATGTGGCTTTTAATTTTCTTTATTTCATTTGGCATATTACTTCTAATATCATATTTGGGGGTGATTAAATGAAAAAATTAAAATATTTAATTTTAGCTATAGTATTATTTTTAACTTTACAAAATGTATCAGCCCTTGATAAAGAACTTAAAGTATATGATTATGCTCAAGTGTTAACTCCAGAAGAAGAGGAAAAATTAAAAGAAAAATCTATGGAATTTACAGAAAAGTATAATATGGATATTATAATGGTAACTGTAAAATATCACGAGAAGAGTACTACTAAAGCTTATGCCCAAGATTTTTATGATTATAACGGTTTTGGAGTTGGTAATACTCATGACGGATTAATCTTTGTAATTGATTTTAATTTTAACGAAAAATCTGATTTTTCTATATCTACAACAGGCGAAGCAATTAGGATGTATGATGATTATAGAATCAATTCTATACTAGATTCTATCGATGATGAATACTATAAGAATAGTGAAGACTATTTTAATATGTTTTTAGCTTTTATAAATGCATCAGATAAATATGCTAGTTTAGGAGTTCCTTCTTCTAATAGTAATACTAGGATTGATTCAAATGGAGATCTAGTTTATAAAACAGGAATTCCTTGGTTTAAAATTACTCTTATCTCACTTATTATTTCGAGTGCTATAGTAATATTTTTCATTATGAAAAACAAAATGGTTAGAAAAAGTGTAAATGCTAATGAATACTTAAAAAAAGATAGTGTAGTGATAAATAATAGATCCGATAAGTTCATAACGACACATACTACGTCAGTTAGAATAAATGATTCATCTAGTGGTGGTAGAGTCGGAGGATCTAGTACAAGTAGAGGTAGTAGTGGAGTTTCACACGGAGGTGGAGGAAGAAGCCATTAAGCTTCTTTTTCATTTACTTTTTAATTGTTTTAGTATATAATTATTTTGGTGATTTTATGAAAGATTTAATACTTATTAAATATGGTGAGTTAACGACTAAAAAAGCAAATAGAAATGTTTTTACTAAAATGCTTGCTAATAATATAAAAAACATATTAAAAGGTGAAACTTTTAATATTGTGTTTGATAGAGTTAGAATGTATATAGAGTGTGAGGATGCTAATTTAATTGTTAGCAAACTTAAAAATGTTTTTGGTATACACGGAATAGTTATTTGCCATAAAGTAAATACTAATACTGATGATATTAAGGAAAAAGTATTATCTCTTCTTTCTAAAGAAAAATTTGAAACTTTTAAAATTAATACTAAAAGAGCAGATAAGGATTTTGAAATTCATAGTATGGATTTTAATAATATAATAGGAGGACATGTATTAAAAAATTTAAATTGCAAAGTTGACGTACATTCTCCAGATATTTTAGTTACGATTGAAATTAGAAAAGAAGGAACATTTATATATACTAATGAAATAAAAGGACTTGGTGGATACCCAGTTGGAATACAAGGTAAAGGACTTCTTATGCTAAGTGGAGGAATTGATTCTCCAGTAGCTGGATATTTGACTTTGAAAAGAGGCGTAGAGCTTGAATGTTTATATTTTGAATCTCCACCTCATACTAGTATAGAAGCTAAAAATAAGGTTATAGAGCTTGCTAATATAATCAACAAGTATTCTGGTAACATTAAAGTTAATGTCGTGCCATTTACTAAGCTTCAAGAAGCTATATATAAAAACGTGCCAGATAGTTATGTAATAACTATAATGAGAAGAATGATGTATAGAATAGCAACATTTGTAGCACAAAAACATAATTGTAAGGTAGTAGTTAATGGTGAATCAATAGGTCAAGTTGCTAGTCAAACACTAACTAGTATGATTGCTATTAATAGTGTAACCAATTTTCCGATTATTAGACCAGTTGCCTGCTTAGATAAGTTGGAAATTATTGATATTGCTAATAAAATTGGAACTTATGAGACAAGTATTTTACCTTATGAAGATTGTTGTACTATATTTTTACCACATCATCCTGTGATAAATCCAGATATTAATAAATGTGTAGAGTATGAAAAATCTTTTGATTATGAAACATTAATTAATGAATGTGTTTCAAATATTGAAACTATAACTTCATTAAATAATAATGATTATAAAGAATTGTTATAATAGCAAAAATTTCCAGATAAAATTTGTATAATTTTCCTCTTTGTACACAAATTAAAAATGTACAGGAGGTGAGATTATGAATAATAAATCAACAAGTAAATTCGTTGTACCTGGAGCTAAACAAGCAATAGACAAAATGAAATACGAAATCGCTAGTGAATTAGGAGTTAATATGGGTCCTGATGCTTCATCTAGAGCTAATGGTTCAGTTGGAGGAGAAATCACTAAGAGATTAGTTCAAATGGGTGAACAACATTTAGGTGGAAGCACTTATACTAAATAAGAAAATAGATAGCACGTAAGCTATCTTTTTTATAAAAAATAAGAAAATAGATAGAATGAATTATAATTGAAATTCTCCTTACACTATTATTTTTTACATTAGACTCATTTATATTAGTAACAGAATTTGTTAACACATAAAATGTTTAGGTGGAAAAAACTTCAATACTAATTAAGGATATTTAGTAAATAATAATAATGAGGTGATACTATGAATAATAAATTAGTTGCTCCAAATTCTAAGAGAGCTATTGAAAATTTAAAATATGAAATATCTCGTGAGCTTGGTATTAATTTAGGTGCTGATACTTCAAGTAGACTAAATGGTACTGTAGGCGGAGAGATGACAAGACGATTAGTTAATCTTGGAAAACAATATTATGCTAATACGCAAAAATAAGCCATCGGCTTATTTTTTTATTTTTTCTCCTCAAAATAATTACAATATAATAAAAATATGTTATAATTATTATGCTAGGAGGCTGTATGAAAAATAAGAAAATTTTAATGTTTATTATAATCTTTGCTATTTGTTTAGTATACTCATATATTGTTTTATATGCAGATCATCTTAAAATCAATAATACTATTAATTATTTGGTTTTGATAATAACAATAGTTACTGGGCTATATGCAATAAATTTAATAAAAGGTAATGAAAAAAATAAAAATAATAAATTTAGAGAAAAACTTTTTAGTTCACTTATTAGTAACTCTAATACTGTTTACATAATGATGAATTCTAATACTAACGAAGTACTATATGTATCAGGTGATATAGAAGAAATTATTGGCGTCACTGTTAAGGAAAAATCGATGGATGAAGTGGTTTCAAGGATATTTAGTATTCCAATAATAAAAGAAGAACTAAAAAACTGGGATAAGAAAAGCGAATATATAAGTCAAATGATAGAATATGATAATCCTAAGTATAATCATCAAATGTGGATAAGACTAAAGATTTATTCATTCAAAGAAAAAAAATCCTCTTATTATGTTATGCAAATAATTAATGCTACTAAAGAACATGAAAGACAACACTTACTAGTTACGCAAGCCTCAGATATTAAAGCAAAAGAGAGCCAATTGAATCAGATAGTTTCAAGTTCTTACGATATGGAGATAAATATAAATCTTAATACTAACATATATGATTTAAAATATTTTAAAAAAGATAATTTATATTTTGGAGAAGAAAGAAGAGGAACGTATTCAGCAGGTTTATTAGAAATTGCTAATAATTTTATAAATGAAAACGATAGAGATAATTTTATAAAAACATTGGGTATAGAAAATTTAAAACTTCATTTTTCAAGATTTGAACTTGATAGTTATACTCTAAGATATAGAATTGGTAACAAAGTAAAAAATAACGTATGGTTAGAAAGTACTATATTTTTTCTTTCAAATAGGCAAAATAATAAAGTTTCAATACTAACTAAAAATGTTACTGAAAATGCTGAAAGTATTAGAAAACAGAACGTATTATTACAAAACGCATTGAATGATGCAAAAATGGTTTCTAAATCAAAGACTGAATTGATATCAACAATATCCCACGACGTTAGGACACCTCTTTCTAGTATTATGGGATTAAGTGAATCTCTGTTAAATAAAAATTTAGATAATGCTATTAAAGATGATGTAAAGGATATATATTCTTCTTCTAGGGAAGCGATTGAGATTGTAGATGGACTACTAGATGCTTCTAAAATTGAAAAAAGAATAATCGAAAAAGAAGAAAAAGAATATAATGTGCTTAAAATATTTAAAAGACTTGAAGAAACTGCTAAAGATTATGCTAAGGATAAGAGTATAGAAATTAATTTAAATTTAAATTCAAATTTACCAGTAATATTATATGGCGATTCTAATCGTATTTTTCAGGCTGTATCTCAAATCGTTAATAATTCAGTCAAATATACAGAAGAAGGAACTATAAATATTAATGTTAGAGGAGAAAAGAAAAATAATCAAGTTAATTTAATAGTTGAAATAAGTGATACAGGAGTAGGAATAGATCAAGCTAAACTTGGCAAGATCATGAATTCAAATGACGGAACGACTGGAATTGGTTCGGTTAAAAATTTGATGAAGATTTTAGGTGGAAGTTTTGAGATAGAAAGTAAAGTTAATGAATATACAAAAGTTACTTTGTCATTTGCTCAAAGAATAGTTGAAGATAATAAGATAAGAGAACTTATGGATAGTAACAAAAAGGCTCAGAATTTAGTATTTGATAATAAAAAAATACTTATTGTTGACGATAACAAATTAAATTTGAAAGTTACTAGTAAGCTTTTAGAGCCATACCATATAGAAACAACTCTACTAGAAAGTGGAGAAGAGTGTATTGATATTATAAAAGAAGGTGTTAAGTTCGATTTGATTTTGCTTGATCAAATGATGCCAGGCTTGGATGGGACTGAGACTTTGAAAAGATTAAAAGAGATAGATGGGTTTAGTATTCCTGTTGTAGTACTTACAGCTGATGCTATACAAGGGCAAAAGGAAAAATATTTGTCAGACGGATTTAATGACTATATATCTAAACCAATAGATAAAAATGAACTTAATAGAGTACTTAAAAAATATTTAGGAGATTAGCGATAATCTTCTTTTTGTTTACAATTAAATTTATAAATGATATAATGAGACTGGTGAATGATATGAATGGCGTTGTTATAGTAGATAAACCAAAAGGCATGACGAGCAGGGATGTTGTAAATATAGTATCAAAAAAATATTCAACGAAGAAAGTAGGTCACACAGGAACACTTGATCCTATAGCAACTGGAGTTCTTGTTTTATGCATTGGTAAAGCTACTAAGCTTGTATCAAGACTTACGTCATTAGAAAAAGAATATATAGCAACCGTAATATTGGGAGAAGAAACAGATACATTAGATATTACAGGAAATATTATAGATGATAAAATTTGTATTAAGACTCAAAAAGAAATAGAGGAGGTGCTAAAAAGTTTTATAGGAAGTTATAATCAAGAAGTTCCTAAGTACTCAGCAGTTAAAATAAACGGTAAGAAGTTATATGAATATGCTAGAGAAGATAAAAATGTTATCTTGCCTAAAAGAATAGTTCATATAAAATCTATAGAGCTTTTAGGTGATGTCACATATAAAAATAATAAGACTATATTTAGTTTTAAGTGTGTGGTTAGTAAGGGAACATATATTAGAAGCTTGATCCGTGATATAGCACAAAGACTAAATACTGTTGGTATAATGAGTGATTTAAGAAGGGTAAAACAGGGGAGCTTTGATATAAAAAATTCTGTAAAATTAGAGAATTTATCAAATGATGATATTATTTCTATAAGGAATATATTAAACGTAAAAAAAGTAAAGTTAACTAGTGACATAAGAAAAAAAATTCTAAATGGAGCACCAGTTGATAATATTTATAATGAAGATGAAGTATTATTCGTTGATGAGGATGAGATAGCTTTATATAAAAGCAAAGATAATAAACTAATATCAGAGATAATGTTTAAAGGAGGAAATTAATGACATTAGTAATTATGGCTGCAGGAATGGGCAGCAGATTTGGTGGGCTAAAACAAATAGAACCAGTAGGCCCAAATGGAGAGTTTATAATAGATTATTCAATTTATGATGCAATTAAAGCTGGTTTTACTAAAGTAGTATTTATTATAAAAGAAGAAAATTATGATATATTTAAGCAAACTGTAGGTAAAAGAATAGAAGGTAAAATCAAAGTAGAATATGCATTTCAAAGCTTAGATAAAGTACCTGATGGCATAGAAATACCTAAAGATAGAGTAAAACCTTTAGGTACTGCTCAAGCATTATTTTGTGCAAAAGAAAATATAAATGAGCCTTTCGCTGTTATTTCATCAGATGATTTTTATGGACAAGAGACATTTAGATTGCTTGCCGAATCATTAAAAAAAGAAAATGAGTATAGCGTAATAGGATATGAGATAGGTAACACACTCCCTAAATCAGGAGAAGTTAAACGTGGAGTATGCTTTGAAAAAGATGGAATAGTTACTGACATTATAGAAAGTAAAGTAAATAAAGACGGTAATAAAGTTTTATGTACTCCTCTTGATGGAAGTGCATCTTATGAAGTAGATTTTAAGCATCCTGCTTCTATGCTTATGTATGGTATGCATCCAGAAATCTTAAAATTTTTGGATGAAGATATCAAGAGATTTTTAAGAGAAGATAAAATTGATTTACTAACTGCTGAATATTTACTTCCAACAGTTTTAGACGATTTCTCAAAGAAAAATCGTGTTGATTTAAAATTAATATCAACTCCTGCTATATGGAAGGGAGTTACATATCATAGTGATTTAGACGAGTTAAAAGAATATATTTTAGAATTAATAGAAAAGAAAGTTTACCCAGCTAATTTATACGAATAATTATTACTTAAATAAAAAGGATGAATTCAGTTAAAAATTCATCCTTTTTATATTTTTCTATAAAGGCCAATTGCTTTTCCTAAAATAAATACGTTATCAAATATAAATGGTTCCATAGAATCATTTTCAGGTTGAAGCCTTATATGATCTTTTTCTTTATAAAATGTCTTTAATGTTACTTCGTTGTCTTCTGTCATAGCAACTACAATTTCTCCATTTCTAGCTGTGTTTCTTCTTTCTACTATGACAATATCTCCATCTAGTATTCCAGCATTAATCATACTTTCACCACTAACTAATAGAGTAAACACTTCCTTATCTTTCGGAATTAGATAAGAAGGTAAAGAGAAGTATTCGTTTGGATTTTGAATTGCTTCTATAGGATTACCAGCCGTGATTTTACCAAGTAATGGAACATCTACAACGTTATCGTTTTGTTTTAAGTATTCGTTTTCGACCATAAGTTCTATGGTTCTATTTTTATTGTTTCCTTTTTTTATATATCCTTTATTGGCAAGTCCATCTAAGTGTGCTTGAACTGTAGCTGGTGATGACACTCCTATTTCTTTGGCTATTTCTCTTACAGTTGGCGGATATCCATGTGAAACAATATAAGTTTTAATAAACTCTAAGGCATCTTCTTGCCTTTTAGTAAGCTTTTCCATATCTATCTCCTTTTACTATAACAAGTTTAACATACAATTTTACATTTGTCAAACATTTGTTCAAATAAAATTTTAAAATCGATTGACACGAACAAATATTCGTGATAAGATAAATTACAGAAAGAAGGTAATAAGTATGGAAATGATTAAGAGTAAATGGATGGTAGTTTTTGTTTTGGTAGCGTTTTTGTTTACTGCGATTAATTCAGTAAATACAAAAAAATATGATGAGAATAGTAAAGAGATTAAAAATTCGTATGCGTATATAAATATAGATTAAGTTTTATTTAAATATTTTTTTACTTTAATTAAGTCGAATAGTGTAACTACTATTATATTTATAGATGTAGATATAATAAGTCCTCCAATTCCAATTCTTAAAAATGAGAAAATCAATAGAAATATAGTTCTTATAATTGTTCCAAGTAAGGTTCCTAGCATTGCTATTTTTGCTTTGTTCATGGCTTGTAATGTGCTTGATAAAGGAGACTGTATATAATGTAGTATACATATAGGCGCTATAATTTTTATATAATTTATACCTTTATTTGTTTTAAATAATAATTTAAGCAGTATATGTGGGTAAAATTCAAAAATTATTGTGGCCGGTATGCCTATTAATAAAGAGAAAAATATAGCCTGTTTCAATTTCTTTTTTATGTAAAGAAATTTTTTGTTTACATAATTTTTTGATATAACTGGGATTAATGCCTGCGATATAGCGGATGTAAAAAAGGAAGGAAGAAGTACTAGTTGCATAACATATCCATTCCAAATACCATATTCATTTACTATATATTTGTTGCTATATCCGACTTTTAATAATACAAAAGTTAATATGACTGGTTCTAAGAAATAACCGACTGATCCTATTAGTCTACTTCCTGTTGTTGGGATAGCTATTTTTAAAAGTTTTTTAATGGTTTTACATTTTGGTTTTAATTCATCTTTATCACATTTAAAGTTTGGTATAAGTATTATAAATATAATAATACTAGACATCTCACACATTATATTTGATAGTATTATGAATGCTATTACGTGCTCTATACCTTTTGTCATTTGAATTGGTATACCTATAATAATAATTATGAGTTTAACTAAATCTTCTATTATATTTGTTATAATGTGTGGCCACATTCTTTCTTTAGCAAAAAAATAACTTCTTAGACAATTTGATATTGTGATAAAAGGTAATACAAAGCCTATGGAAATTAGTCCTAAAGTAAGTCTTGAATCATTTAATAGATTTCTACTTAGATAACTTCCAAAGAATATTAAGAACATTAAAATAATTGCATCTATAGAAAGGGAAATTAATATTGCAGTAAATACTAAATTCTTTGAATTTTCTTTATTACTAGAAATTAAAACATTTAAAGCTGTTGGTAATCCTAGCTGAGCAATACTATTTAAAAGTATAAATGTAGGCATGATAAGTGAATATAGACCAATGCCTTCGGTACCAATTAATCTAGTTAGAACTATTTTTATTATCATTCCAAGTGCTTTAGTAAAAAAGCCACCGATGATAAGTATAAATGTAGATTTAACAAATTTATTTTTCATAGTACAAGTTTATTCGCTATAATTTAAATAATGTCTATACAAAAATACTAAAATTTAGATAAATTTTCCAAAATATGTTTAAAAAATATCTTTTTTAATATATAATTGGTATGTAGTTTAAATTTAATTTGGAGGATAACTATGGATATAGAATTTAATAGTATAAAAGAATTGTATGAAAGATTGAAGCCTGCTTTAAATACTAAATTGACAGAATTAAAAAGGAATGATTTGGACTATATAAAAATTGAAGATATTTGGAATTATTTAAAAATTACAAAATGGGAAAAATCAAGTAATCTTTTGTTATACCAAATGGTAGATGATATTCTTAATTTAGATAATAGCGATATAGACGAATATGTTAAAGAACAAATAAGAAAGAAAGTTATAAAACCAAATTTAGAAAACATGAAATGGGATGATGCAAATGAAAAGGAAGAACAATAAAAAAATTAATTTCAGTAGGGCTTTAGTAATATCTATATTTATTTTATTTATATCTGTTTTAGGACTTTATTATTCTCTTAAAAATTTAAAATATGGTTTAGATTTACAAGGAGGATTTGAAGTACTATACGAAGTTAATAGTGTAGATGATAAAAAAGTTACAAGTGATATGGTTAATAGTACTTATAAAATTATCAGTAAAAGAATAGATGCTCTTGGAGTATCTGAACCAGAAATAAGTATTGAAGGAAACAATATAAGAGTAACTATGGCTGGCATAGACAATATAGAAGATGCTAGAAAAACTATTAGTACGACAGCAAGCTTAACTTTTAGAACAGTTGATGGCAAGCTTCTTATGACTAGTAATGTTTTAAATAGTGGGAAAGCTAGTGTTGGATATTCAGCTGATAAAGGATATTATATCTCACTTAGTGTTAAAGACACAGAGACTTTTTATAACAAAACTAAAGAAGTTAGTGAAATGGAAAACAACTATATTGTTATATGGCTAGATTATGAAGATGGTCAAACACTTACTTATGGTGTAAATAATGATGGCGTTCAAGGATATGGTTATTATACTAGTGATCCTGAAGATGAAACTAAAAAAGTTTTCCACGTTTGTGGTGATATAAAAAATTCTAACTGCTTATCTTATGCAGGTGTTAGTCAAGGATTCGCTAGTGATGTTATAATTCAAGGTAAATTTACTAACGATGAAGCTAAAGGCCTAGTTGATCTTATAAATAGTGGTAGTATGCCTACTAAATTAAAAGAGATTTCATCAAGGACAGTAACAGCTTCTTTTGGAGAAAATTCCTTAGAGAAAACATATATTGCTGGAGTAGTTGGAATTGTTGCAATATGTATACTTTTAATAGCTCTTTATAATATAAGTGGAGTAATAGCTAGTGTTAGTGTTATAGCATATACTTTCTTAACTATTTTAATATTTAATTTGGTTGGCGGTAGGCTTTCATTACAAGGAATCGCAGCACTTGTAATAGGAATAGGTATGGCTGTTGATAGTGCTGTTATAACTTATTCTAGAATAAAAGAGGAATTAAAAAGAAAAGTAAGCTTATCTACTGCATTTGCTTTAGGAAGTAAGGAATCTTTTATTTCAATATTAGATGCTAATATGACTACTTTGATAGCTGCAATAATACTATTTATATTTGGAGAAAGCAGTGTTAAAGGTTTTGCTACTATGCTAATAATTAGTATTATTACAACATTTATAGTAATGGTATATTTAAATAAATATATTATAGGTTTATTTGTTAAAAGTGAAAAGTTTGAAGAGCACAAAAAGCTTTTCATAGGCTATCGTGAACATTCAAAAACAAATGAATTTGATTTTGTTAAACACAAAAATATAAGATATATAATTATAGGTTTAATACTATTATTTGGTATCATGTTCACATATAGTGAAGGTTTGAATTTGGGAATAGATTTCAAAGGAGGATCTACTATAGAAATAAATTCAAAAAATAGTTTAAATTTAGATGATATTAATAGTGATATAGAAGAACTTGAATATTCACTTAATTCTTCAGAACTTATAAATAGTTCTAATGCTTATGTTACCATAAGCAATGTACTTGATAATTCTGAAACTAAGAAGGTAGAAGAATATTTCAATCAAAAATATGATGCTACGACAAGCGTAGGTGCTATTTCTAATCAAGTAAAAAAGGACATAACTAGAAATGCATTAAAAGCTTTAATCTATGCTTGTATAGGAATGATCTTATACATAACTATTAGATTTAAATTTAGTTATAGTGTCAGTGCTATAATAGCACTTATACACGATTGTCTTATAATTTTAACAATATTTAGTTTATTCAAATTAGAGATAAATAGTATGTTTATTGCTGCAATATTATCTATAATTGGATATTCTATAAATAACACAATAGTTATTTTTGATAGGATAAGAGAAAATAAATCTAAGATGTATAAAAACAAAATAAAGAATGCAAATGAACTTAAAGAGGTCGTTAATGTTAGTTTAAGACAAACTTTATTTAGATGTATTATATCAACAATAACTACAATGTTACCAGTATTAAGTTTAATTATATTGGGATCTCATCAAATATTTAATTTTAATATAGCACTATTAGTTGGACTTATAGCAGGTACATTCTCAAGTATGATGCTTGCTGGTCAAATTTGGATGTGTATTGAAAGTAAGAATATAGGTAAAGATCCAAATAAACACTGGTATGATGATAATAAAAAAGAAAAAGAAGAATTAAAAGTAAAAGGAATTAATTGCTAATTCCTTTTTACTTTAAACAAAAAAGACTATCTAATGATAGTCTAAATTATTTCTCCTTAATAAATGTAAATAAAGAAGAAACAACAGAGCCTATTAAGATTAAATAAAATCCAATAGATAGACTTGCAAGACCATATGTGTCTTTAGTAACGTTAACGCCATCTATAATAGTAAATATAACGCAAAGAACGTTTGGTATTAATAAAAATTTCTTTTGATTAAACCAAACAAGTACACCTGATGCAATAGCAACTACTAAAACAATCCAACCATTAATAGTAAATTCATTAGCTGCTTCTCCTAATAATGAAGTAGACTTACTAAGTCCAAATAAGCTAACTTTTACGAATGGTAAAAGGCATCCAAGTATCATTAAAGCACTACCTGCAAGACCTATGTATTTGATATATTTTTTTATATACTCCATAAACACTCCTTTCTATATTAATTATAAATTATATAAAAGTTTTTGTAAATATGTATTTTTTCATATTTGCTATTAATTAATATTTTTAGTATTTTATATACTAAAATTAAGTTTATATGATATAATTAATATGGTGGTAATATGAGAAAAGACAACCCTAATATTACATTTGACGAAGTATTTAGTAAGGTGTCTTTATATATAACAAAAGAAGAAGACAGAAAACTTATTACAAAATCATATTTATTTGCTTATGAAAAACATTTTGGTCAAAAGCGTCATACAGGAGAAGACTATATAGTTCATCCTTTAAATGTTGCTTATATTTTATCGGATATAAATGCTGATACTTCAACAATATGTGCAGCACTTTTACACGATACTATTGAAGATTGTAATGTTACAAAAGAGGAATTAGCTAAAGAGTTTGGTAATGAAATTGCATCATTAGTCGATGGGGTTACTAAAATTAATAAATTAAACTTTAGTGGAGAAAATGAGGCAACTTTGGCTAATCATAGAAAAATTATAGTTGGCTTAACTGAAGATGTTAGAGTTATAATTATTAAACTTGCAGATAGACTTCATAATATGAGAACGCTTTGGGTTCTTTCTGAAAAGAAGCAAAAAGAAAATTCAAGGGAAACCTTAGATATATTAGTCCCTATAGCGCACAGACTTGGTATGAATAAAATTAAAAGTGAGCTTGAAGATTTGTCACTTAGATATTCTAAGCCAGATGTATATTTTTCTATAGTAGAGAAATTAAATCAGTCAAAATTAGAAAGAAATTCTAATGTTGAACTTATGAAAGAATCACTAACTTCACTGCTTAATAGTCATGGCATTAAGCATAAAATTAAAGGTAGAGCTAAGAGTATATATAGTATTTATAAAAAACTTGATACAGGTAGAAGATTTAGTGATATTTATGATTTGCTAGCGCTTAGAATATTTGTAGATACTGAACAAGATTGTTATCAAACTTTAGGAATTATTCATTCTAAGTATAGACCTATTCCAAAAAGATTTAAGGACTATATTGCAATGCCTAAAGAAAATGGATATCAATCTCTTCATACAACTGTTTTTGGAGAAAATGGACAATTATATGAAATACAAATAAGAACTTATGATATGGATAAAGTAGCTGAACACGGTATTGCATCTCACTGGTCTTATAAGGAGAAAGGCAAGACTATAATGCAGTCTGCTATGGAAGAAAAACTTCAATTTTTTAGATCCATAATGGAATTATCTGAAGAGGAAAAAAACGATGAACTTTTTGTTAATAGTATAAAAGAAGATGTCCTAAAAAATATTATATATGTTTTTACACCTAAAGGAGATGTTGTAGAGCTTCCTTTAGGATCAACACCAATAGATTTTGCATATAAAGTTCATAGCAAAGTTGGAGATTCTATGGTAGGAGCTATAGTAAACGGAAATATAGTATCTTTAGACTATAAGCTTCAAGATAATGATATAGTAAAAATAAACACTAATAAAACATCAACGCCTTCTAGAGAATGGATAAACATTGCTTATACTGCGCAAGCAAAAAATAAAATAAAAGCATTTTTCAACAAAATAGATAAGGAAGAAAATCTAAAAAAAGGCGAAGAAATGCTAGCTAAAGAGCTTAGAAAGCGAAAAATTTCATCATTAGAATTCTTTAAAGATGAAAATATAGATAAGATCCTAGAAGAGTTACATATAGGCGACTTGACTGAGTTATATCTAGGACTAGCTACCAGTAAATTCAGTGCTGCTAGCATAATAAATATAACTAAGTCAGAAGAAAAATCTAAAGAAGAATTTTTACTAGAGAGAGTAAACTCTAGTACTATATCAAAGCCAAATATAAAAAACGATATAATTGTATCTGGAATAGATGATATTAAGGTAAATATTGCATCTTGTTGTAAACCAGTACCTGGTGATAGAATTGTAGGATATATTACAAAAGGAAATGGTATAAGTATTCATAGGAGTGTATGTCCTAATATTAGTGATTTAGAAGAAAGATTAATAGATGTTTCTTGGAACGATGAAATAGATAAAAAGTATTCTACTAATATTTTAGTACACGCGTTAGATAATAAAAACGTACTTATAGATATTATAGCCAAAACTTCTTCGTCAGATATTGTTATTCAGAGCATTAACACTATTAATACTAGTGATGATTACTTATTTGATATTATGGTTTCAACTCCAAATAAAGAAAAACTTTTAAAGTTTATGAATGATTTGGAAATCCTTGAAAATATAGCCCATGTAGAAAGACTTATAAAATGAGAGTTTTGTTACAACGTAGTTTAAACTCAAACGTTATAGTTGATGGAAAAGTAGTAGGAAGTATTGATAATGGGTTAGTTTTGTTTGTTGGATTTACACAAGGCGATGATATAAAAGTAATAGATTATTTAATAAATAAAATTTTAAACATAAGAATATTTGATGATGAAAATGGAGTTATGAATAAATCTATTATTGATGTTGGTGGAAGTATTCTTAGCATATCACAATTTACTTTATACGCAGATTGTAATAAAGGAAATAGGCCAAGTTATATGAATGCTTTAAAAAGTGATGAGGCTATTTTACTCTATGAAGAGTTTAATAAAAGATTAAGCAAGTATATAAATGTTTCGGAAGGAATATTTGGAAGTGATATGATGGTTTCAATTACGAATAGTGGACCTGTAACTATAATGTTAGAAAAGGAGAATTAATATGTTAAAAAATAAAATAGATTATAAATTAGTTAATTTAGCATTGATTGTTTTGATAGTATTTTTACTATATAGAACAGGAAATTTATGGATAGGTATAACAGGAAAAGTAGTTAGTATAGTATTACCATTTTTGTTTGCGTTTGCTATAGCATATGCAGTATACCCATTCCTTCAGAAAATGCAAGAAAAAAATCTTCCTAAATGGCTTGGGATAACTATTATAATGTTAGCTTTGTTTGGACTTATGGCAATAGTTGTTTATTTAATTACAACAGTCATGCTAGGCCAATTATCAAGCTTATTTGGTAGTATAATAGAATTTATAAATTCTCTTCAAAAAGCCGAATTTGATTTCAATTTTGCAGGACTTGAAAGTAGTTTATCTGATACATTTAAAACGATCCTTACTAATTTCGGAACTTATGTTTCAGATGGTGCGATTAATTTAATAGATACTTCTATGGGAATTATATCAAAACTATTTATTAGTTTAGCTTCATTTATTTATTTTTTAATAGATATGGACAAAATAAGAGGAGAAGTTAAATTCTTTTTCAAAAAAAGATCTAAGAAAGCTTACAATTACGTAAAAGCATTGGATAATGAAATGAGAAAATATTTGAGTGGCTTAGTTCAAGTAATTATTATAACTTTGGTAGAATATACTTTAGTTTATACAGTAATAGGTCATCCAAATGCAATTTTACTTGGATTTTTAGCTGCGGTTGCTAATTTAATTCCTTACTTCGGTGGAATATGTGTAAATATTGTAGCTGCAATAACTGCATTTGTTGTAAGCCCTTCATTACTTATTAGAACTATTATAGCTTTTGCAGTATTAAGTTCTATAGATAGCTATGTTATAAATCCTACGGTTTATGGAAAAACAAATTCAATACATCCTTTAATTACTATAATTGCCTTATTTGCAGGAGGAATTATATTTGGAATAATGGGAGTATTTATTTCATTCCCTTTAGCTATTGTGTTTGTTACAACTTATAAATTTTTTAAGGATGATATAGCAAATAATATAAAAAAGATGATGGATTAGTATAGGAGAATTATTATGATACAAAGAGCAAAAGGAACATACGATGTATTTGGAGAATACGGAAAAAGACTTTTATATATAGAAGAATTAATTGAAGGATTAATGGAAAAATATAATTATGAATATATGAGAACACCTATATTTGAATCAAGTAATTTATTTCATAGAGGTGTTGGAGAAACTTCGGATATAGTTACTAAAGAAACGTATGACTTTAAAGATAGGGGAGATAGGCTAATAACTTTAAGGCCAGAAGGTACTGCTAGTATAGTTAGAAGTTTTATTGAAAATAAAATGTATGGAAATCATTTAATGCCACTTAAATGTTGGTATTATGGTCCAATGTTTAGATATGAAAGACCTCAATCAGGAAGATTCAGAGAATTTTATCAGTTTGGTGTTGAGGCTTTCGGAAGTGCTGATCCGATGTTGGATGCAGAGATTATAAGTATTCCTGTTAATCTTTATAAATTATTGGGACTTAAAGGAATAAAGGTAAATATAAATACACTTGGAGATAGAGAATCGAGAGAAAATTATAGAGAAGCTTTAATAAAGTATTTTGAACCACACTTAGATGAATTATGCGAAGATTGTAAAGAAAGATTTAAGAAAAATCCACTTAGAATACTTGATTGTAAAGTAGATCATAATTTAGAAATTATGTCACAAGCGCCTAGAACTATTGATTATTTAAATGAAGATAGTTTGAATCATTTTAACAAAGTTAAAAAATATTTAGACAGCATGCATATAGAATATGTGGTTAATTCTTCTTTGGTAAGAGGACTTGACTATTATACTCATACAGTATTTGAGGTAGAAGCATCAGTTTCTGGATTTGGAAGTCAAAATGTTTTATGTGGCGGCGGAAGATATGATAATTTAGTAGAAACTCTAGATGGTCCGAAAACAAGTGGTGTAGGATTTGCTATGGGTTTAGAAAGACTTATGACTGCCTTGGAATTCGAGAATATAGACCTTCCGGTAGTAGAAGGCTTAGATTGCTATATTATACCAATGAGTGAAAATGAGAAAGAATATAGTATGGATATTCTAAACGATTTAAGACTTAATGGATTTATTGCTGATATAGACTATAATAATAGAAATTTGAAAAATAACTTTAAAGCTGCAGATAGACTTAATAGTAAATTTGTAATACTTATAGGAGAATCTGAAGTAGAAAATAACATATTAACTATAAAAGATAACAATACAAAAGAGGAATTTAAAGTTAAATTAGAAGATGTAATTGACTTCTTTGATGATAAGCTAGAATCTCAAGATTAATTATTACTATATAAAAATATACAGAATTTGATTTAAATAATAGACAAAGCTCATCTAAAACTGGTACATCAACAATTTTAACGAAAGAACAGTTAGAAGAGAAGAAAAATAGTCCAGTAGCAGTTAACAAAACTCAAAAGAAGATTTATGATTTTGACAAAGAAGGTAAAAAGCTTATTAAATATTTAGATGTTGAAGAGTTTGAATATTTAGTTGATATTGATATGGCAGAAGAAAAGAAGTATTTTGAGGAAGCTTGCAAAAACATTTCAAAAGTTAGATACAAGAGCTGTACTGTAGAAGTAAATGAAAATGTGTTGACAGTAACAAAAACAAATAATTTAGATTCTGAAATGAACAAGAATATAAAAGAAACAACTACGCTAGATAGCATAAAAGAATCATATTTAGATGATGAGTTATTTACTTGTCAATAAAATAGAAATGAAATATAAAGAGTATTCTTGCTCTTTATTTTTTAAATCTATAAACTTTTTATTGCAAATAGCAAAAAATAATGATATACTAAATTTGTATTTATTTGGAAGAGTATGTATAAATAGATTAAAGAGAGTTAGTGGTGGTGCGAACTAATATCAATTTTATATTGAAGACACCAAATGTTAGAATAATCGGGTAACTACGTTAAAGGTTCAGAGATATATCTATGAAGCAAGGTGGCACCGCGGACATTTCGCCCTTGCAGTTCATGGATTTTTTTAATTTAGGAGGGTATATGAAAAAAGTATATGTTAATGAACTTAAAAACTATTTAGAAAAGGAAGTATCATTTAGTGGATTTGTAGATACAATTAGAGACAAAAAATGGGTAATGTTTGTAATTCTTAGAGATAGCACTGGTAAAGTTCAAATGACAATTGAAAAAAGTGAAGAGAAAAATAAAGAATTGCTAGAGATAATGTCAAATATAACAGTAGAAAGTACTATTAAAGTAAATGGTATAATTAAAAGTAATGAGGCTGTAAAATTAGGTGGAATGGAATTAATACCAGATTCAATTGAAGTAACTAGTTTGGCAGAAACATTACCATTTGATTATAATAATTTAGATGGCGTTAATATTGATACAAGGCTTGACTATAGATGGATAGATTTAAGAAATGAAAAAAATATGTTGGCTAGACAAATAGAATCTACTTTTGTTCAAGCTATGAGAGAGTATTTATATAAAAATGATTTCACTGAAATACACACTCCAAAGCTAATTGGAGCTGCAAGTGAATCAGGTAGTGAAGTGTTTGAAGTTAAATACTTTGGTAGAAATGCTTATTTAGCTCAAAGTCCTCAATTTTATAAGCAAATGGCTATAGCTGCTGGTATGTCTAAAGTTTTTGAAGTAGCACCTTGTTTTAGAGCAGAAAATTCAAATACAAATAGACATGCTACTGAGTTTACATCATTCGATTTGGAGTTTTCATATATAGATAGTTATGAAGATGTAATGGATTTTGAGGAAGACCTTATCATATCAGGTTTAACAAAAATAAAAGAAAAATATGGCGATAAGATAAAAGAATTATTTGGTAGAGAAGTTGTAATTCCTTTAAAACCTTTCCCAAGAATGAAATTAAAAGATTTATATCAAGAGTTAAACGAAAGATATGGATTTGTAATCCCAACGACTGATATTGGAGATATGAATGCTGAAGCTGAAAAATTAACATATAGATTAGCGCAAGATAAGTTTAACAGTGAATTTATGTTTGTAGTTGATTATGCTGCAACTAAAAGACCTTTTTACCATATGAGAGATAAAGATGGAAAATTACAGGGATATGATTTAATTTGGAGAGGTACAGAAATTACGTCTGGAGCGCAAAGAGAGCATAGATATGAGGAACTTGTAAAAAATGCAAAAGAAAAAGGTTTAGGAAAAGACGTTGAATTTTACTTACAATTCTTTAAGTATGGCTGTCCTCCACATGGCGGATTTGCTATTGGCGTAGATAGAATGACTATGTTAATATTAGGATTGTCTATAAAAGAAGCACAATTTGTATTCAGGGGACCAAATAGATTGAATCCATAAAAAGTTTTGATTTTAAAACTTTTTTTGTGGTATAATTACATAGGTGGTATGATGAAAAAGAATAAAGAAAAGTTAGTTAGAACTATATTAAACAAAACAGAAAGTGATGCAGAGAAAAATTATCAGGAATTGCTTGATATGCTTGTTGATGAGCCGATTGCGATTAATGTAGATAAAGAAGAAAAAAGATCAATAGGTGAAAAGCTTTCAGATTCTATAACTCGTCTTGCTGGATCTTGGACTTTTATAATAATTTTCTGCTTATTTTTGTTTGTGTGGATGATGTTAAATACTTTTGTATTTAGTGGAATAGATGATTATCCATTTATTCTACTTAATTTAGTACTATCTTGCATAGCTGCTATACAAGCTCCAATAATTATGATGAGTCAAAATAGGGAAGCTAAAAAAGAAAGTCTAAAAAGTACAAATGATTATAAAACAAATATTAAAAGTGAGCTGATATTAGAAGAGCTTCACGATAAAATGGAAGAGATTTTAAAAAATCAAAATGAAATACTTAACCTGCTAAATAAAAATAAGTAAATTATTTAAAAAGTTTGATTTTATAAAGAAATTGTTATATAATGTTAGTAGTATGAGTAGTATACTAGAAGGGATGATAAAATGGGTTTAATTAGAGCAGCAGTAGACGCTGTATCAGGTACTTTAAAAGATCAATGGAAAGAGGCCATTAGATGTGAAAATTTAGACAATGATACATTGATGGTAAAGAAAACAACGCCAACTAAAGTTATTTCAAATGGTTCTACAATTATAGTAGCACCAGGACAATGCGCTATTATATATGATAATGGTAGAATTGTTGATGCAACAGCAGAAGAAGGATTTTATACTTATGATACTTCATCAACACCATCATTATTTGCTGGACAATTTGGTCCAATGTTTAAAGAAATGTGGCAAAGATTTACATATAATGGTGCTACAGCAAAAGAACAAGCGGTATTTTTCTTTAATATAAAAGAAATAATGAACAACAAATTTGGTACTTCAACACCAATCATGTATAAAGACTGGGGACATCCTTTGATGAACGCTAGAACAAATACTTATTATGCTATGAGTGTTAGAGTTAGATGTCATGGAACTTATACATTTAAAATATGTGATCCATTTTTGTTTATGCAAACTATAGCTGGAACTGCAGATGTATATAAAAAGCAAGAATTAGAAGAGCAAATGCATTCAGAGGTTATAGCATCTTTTGCAAACGTTATGAATGGATTAGGTAGTGACAAATACAAAATAGAGGTATTAGAACTACAAAATAAAACTGATGAAATTAAAAAGATAATGGACGAAAATGTATTCGACCAAAGCATAAGAAACAGAGGTATTCAATTAATATCATTTGCAGTAGAGCCAGTTTCTCTTGATGAAGAATCTCAAACTAAACTTGATAATTATGAAATTGGTGGAGATCAATATCAACAACAAGGTGTTCTTACTGGATCTTTCGGAGAAGCTATAAAAGGAGCTGCAAATAACGCAAATGGAGCAGCAACTGGTATGATGGGAATTGGCATGATGAATATGACTTCAGGTAATGCTTTTGGTGGAATGATGTCAGGACAAAAACCAGAGTATATGAAACCTCAAGGAGAACAATTAAAAGAAACTAAAGTAAGTGAACCAGAAAGCGTAGATTTAGTTAAGTGTCCAAATTGTGGTACACCAATAACAGGAAGATTTTGTACTGAATGTGGAACAAAGAAGCCAGAACCAGCTCAAGATAAGTTCTGTCCAGAATGTGGAAGCAAAGTTTCAGATAGTGCTAAATTCTGTGTAAACTGTGGACATCAATTATAAAAAGATAGAAAAACTATCTTTTTTTGTTGTATTTAAAAATTAAAAATGTTATAATTATATTGCTGGATGGTACGGTGTTAATCCTTATGAAAAACCTACTAATCGATATAAAAGGGAATCTAATTCATAGCTGGTGTTGAAAGCCTAATTCAATTGGGGATCCTAAAGGTTATGATGTGATGCCCACCTGGGAGACTAGGTTTTATTCGATTCAGGATTGCCGTCTATCTGGCATTTTTTATTTTTGGAGGATGTATGGTGGAAGAAGTTACATTATTAGATGATACTTATGTTATATTCGATTTAGAAACGACTGGGCTTTATCCTAATTCTGGCGATACTATAATTGAAATAGGCGCAGTCAAACTAACTAAAGGAAAAGTAATAGATCGCTTTGACTTGTTTATCAATCCAGGCAAACCTTTATCAGATGAGATTATAAAAGTTACCGGAATTAATGATGATATGCTAAAAAATGGTATAACTGAAAAAGAAGGCGTTGAGAAGTTTAAAATTTGGATAGGTGATATACCTTTAGTAGCGCATAATGCTAAATTTGATATAGCATTTATAGAAAATGCCTATTTAAAATACGATTTAGGTAAGTTAAAAAACGTAGTTATAGATACTCTTGGATTATCTAGATATTTAGAGTCGAATGAAAGGTATCACAATTTAGCTACACTTGTTAAAAGATATGAAATTCCATGGGATGAGGACAAACACCATAGAGCTGATTATGATAGTGAAGGTACTGCTTTGATTTTTTTAAAAATGCTTAAGAAATTATCCTTGAATGATTTTAAAACAATAAAGGATTTGTATAAATATCCATTCATTGTTATAAGAAAATAAATTGAACAAAAAAAACGACACTTTAATTGTGTCGTTTTAATTATAATTAATTTGGTGATGATATGAAGGTATACTTAGATCTTGTCATGATACTAAATTTTTCTATTGATTTTCTTTTACTTCTTTGCGTATCTATACTATTAAAAAGAAATGCGAGTATAAAAAAAATGATGCTTGGTGCATTTGTAGGCGGTATAAGTATACTATTTTTGTTTTTTAACATAAATAATATCGTACTATTTATATTAAAGCTTTTTATTAGTCTTTTAATGATATTAATTTCTTTTAATTATAGAAATTTAAAGTATACTTTAACTAATTTATTATATTTATATATAGTAGGCATAGTATTAGGTGGCGCATTATATTTTTTGAATATACAGTTTTCATATAAGCATAGTGGAATAGTTTTTTATTCTAATGGTGTAAGTATCAATTTTATTTTTATAATTTTAACTTCTCCTATAATTTTATATATTTATACTAAACAATCTAAAATGTTAAGGTATACATATTCAAATTATTATAATGTTAAATTGTTTTTAAATAATACGAGTTATGATTATGTCGGATATTTAGATAGTGGTAATGTTTTAACGGATAATATAACGAATAAGCCAGTAATATTAATAGATAAACGTAAGTTGCTATTTGATATTAAAGAGTTTAGAATCATACCATTTATGTGTGTTAATGGCACTAGCACGTTAAAAGTTGTAAAAATTGACAAATTACTATTTAACAATAAAGAATATAATAATGTATTACTTGGTATTATGGATAAAATTTCATTTGATGGAGTAGATATATTACTTAATAGAAAATTATTGGAGGAATAATATGTTAAAAAGAATATTAGCGTTTATTAGAAAAATATTTAAAAATAGTGGAATATATTTTGTGGGAAGTACGGATAAATTACCAGAGCCTTTATCAAAAGAAGAAGAGGTAAGATATGTCGAATTATCTATGGCAGGTGATGAAAATGCAAGAAACAAGCTTATAGAACATAATTTACGTTTAGTAGTATTTCTCTCAAAAAAGTATGAAAATACTGGAGTTGATTTAGAAGATTTAGTAAGCATTGGGACTATAGGCCTTATAAAGGGAGTAAATACTTATAAACTTGATAAAAATATTAAGCTAGCAACTTATGCATCTAGATGCATAGATAATGAGATATTAATGTTTTTAAGAAAAAATAAAAGGAGAAAAGGTGAAGTTAGCTTCGAAGATAGCTTAAGCTATGATAGTGAAGGTAATGAGTTAAAACTGGAGGATATTTTAGGAACTGATCCAGATACAGTAACAAGAGGACTAGAAGAAGAGGTTGAAAGAAAAATATTATATCAGGAATTAAAAAAACTAAATGGAAGAGACAAAGAAATTATGGTAATGAGATATGGCCTTTTAGGAGCTAAAGAATTAACACAAAAGGAAGTAGCAGAGAAGCTTGGAATAAGTCAGTCTTATATATCTAGGATAGAAAAGAAGGTTATAAATCGATTAAAATTACAAAATAGATAGTTGAATAAAAATGGCAAATTTGGTATAATTAATGATATTAAAAATTTAAAAGATTAAAGGTGAAGTTATGAGGATTGGAGTTTTTGACTCAGGTGTTGGTGGATTAACTGTGTTAAATCATTTAGTTAATACATACCCAAATCACGAATATATATATTATGGAGATACTAAGAATGTACCATATGGAAATAAAAGCATAGAAGAGTTGGAAAAATTAGCAGATAATATTTTTCAGTTTATGTTATCTAAAAGGGTAGACATTATTGTTATTGCCTGTGGAACTGTAAGCTCTAATTTAGCAGATAAATTAAGAAAAAAATACAGCATTAATATTATTGATATAGTAAGCCCTACAATAAATTATATAAATAATAGCCATTATAAAAATATAGGAGTAATAGCTACCAAGAGGACTATAGAAAGTGGGGTATTTTCTAATCGAATAAACAAAAAGATTAAGGAAATCGCTTGTCCAGAATTTGCTGAACTAATAGAAAAAAGAGATTTTAATTTAATAGATGAATATATTAAAATATATTTATCACCTCTAAAAGATTGTGATTTGATAATTCTTGGATGCACACATTATCCTATAATAAAGAGTAGAATAAAAAAATACTTAAATAATGACTGTGTACTGCTTGATATGAGTATGGTGATTCCAAATGAATTTTTAACTTGTTCTAAAAAAAGAGTGGATTTATATTTTACAAAATACGATAATAACATTATTGAAAATATTGATTTTATCTTAAATTTTAAGGTTAATAGTATAAATATAATATAAATTTAAACAAAGTCTTGAAAAAGCTTCGTTTTTGTTTTATAATTAATATGATGATAGGAGGATAAGTTGTGAAAAAAATTAATAAAAAAAGCATATTGTCTATGTTTGTGTTTGTATCATTACTTTTTGTAGATTTTTATAAAGTAAGTGCAGCTCCACAAACAATAACAACAGGACAACATTCAGAGTCTTATGGAAGTTATAAGTATCCAGTTGGCGATGATGGCGCAAATGATAATGATGGCAAAGGTAGATTTATAGCGTATGAAAAAGATTCAAATGGAAACCGTTTATATTGCTTAGATTATAACCATCAGTATACTAATAATACTACTCATACATATGTTGACACTCAAACAAATTCTGGAATGGCATGTGCAATAATTGATATGTGGTATAATAATGGTAGATATCAAAATAATGAAGGAACAATATATGATTTTGGGCCAATGACTAGTATTGGATTAGAAACCAATTTAAGTAATCATCAATATGTTATGATTCAAGAAGCTATGTGGGATCATGTTGCAGATAAAACACCTGCTAATTGTTCAAATCACTTAAAAAAGGAAAAAACTCTTCCATCTGGAGAGATAACAATTAAATTAGATAATCAATTATTGAGTTTAACTGAAGATGAAAAATATTATGTATCAGATAAAATATCTGTTACTACTAAAAACTTAGTGGATGCAACTACTAAATCAAGTGCTGATAGGCCAAAATACATTATATATGCTGAAGGTGCTCCAGAAGGTTATTATTTTTCAACTACACCAGGTGGAGAAAAACTAGAAACATTAAATAACAATTTTGTTACAAACTCTGATAGTGTATATTTAAACATACCTGTTATTGAGGAAAGCTATAATATTAGCGAAATTAAGATTGTTGTAAAAGGAACTTATAATGCAAAAGAAACTACATCTGCAACAGCATCTGTTCATAGATATAGATATAATACTTCAAGACAGGATGTTGGATTTGTTGAGTTTAATACTGAGACTACGACTTCACAAGCAGAAGTAGAAGGTAATGTAAAGGTTTACTTTGATGCTAAAAAAGTAACCATTTCTAAAAAGGATATAGCAAATGAAAATGAATTAGAGGGCGCTCATATTATTATTTATAATGACAAAGGTGAAGTTGTAGAAGAATTTGATTCAACTAAAGAATCGCATGAGGTATATTTACCTGCAGGGAAGTATACATTAAAAGAAACTGTTTCACCAGACGGATATCAAAAAATAGATACGATGTTTGAATTTAAAGTTTCTAGTACAGGTAAAGTAACACTACTAAGTACAGAAAGCGATTACTTTAAAACTAGTGGTAGTGCAATAACACTTTATAATAAGTTATATGAAGTTCCAGACACTGGTAAAACTAGATCTATTATATATTTAACAATAGGAACTATTCTAATAGTATCTGGTGGTTTCTTAACTTATTTGATACTAAAGAAAAGAAACTTAGCTAATATGTAATTTACAAAAAAAGGAAAAATAGTTTTCCTTTTTTTTGTTATATTTAAGTTGATCATCAGCTTTTTTATTTATAAAAAAAGCCCTCTATTACAAGGGCTTATTATAAACATATTGGTAGCGACGGGGAGATTCGAACTCTCGACACCATGGGTATGAACCATGTGCTCTAGCCAACTGAGCTACATCGCCATAAACAACATTATCATTATAACAAACAACATTATTTTTTGCAATACTTTTTTTAACTTTTATTTATAATTTTGATTTCAAAAATTCTTCATACACTAATAAACCATAGTCTTTGTTGTAATAGTTGGGAAATTCGTTTAAATGCGCTAAAGCTATTTTAGCACTCTTTAATAAATCATTATTTGTTACATTAGTATTTGGATTTACTAATCCATGTTCTAATTCTATATTTATTCCTCTTTTAAAATCTTCATATGGGAACCTAGAAAAATTAATATTTAATATTCTCGCAACATTTAGTATACTGTTATCATCGAACATAAAAATCACCATTAAATTATATTGCCTAAAATATTTAAATATGCTATTATATTTAAGGATGTGATTTTATGAATTTACCAAATTTAAAAGAAGCTAAAGTTAGGACAAATAAAAAGATAGCTATAAAAAATGATGATTATAAAGTTCCTTCATCAATGAAAAATATTGGAAAAAATAAAAAATATTACTTAAAAACTTATGGTTGTCAGATGAATGTACACGATAGTGAAAATATTAAAGCAATATTAGAAAATATGAGTTTTACAGAAGCCGAAGAGATGGATGATGCTGATATAGTGTTACTAAACACTTGCGCTATAAGAGAAAATGCGCATAATAAGATGTTTGGCTTTTTAGGAAGAGTAAAGCATTTAAAACAATTTAAACCTGATTTAATCTGTGGAATTTGTGGATGTATGTCACAAGAAGAAAGTGTAGTAGAAGAAATTAAAAACAAATATAAGTGGGTTGATATAGTATTCGGTACTCATAATCTGCACAAATTGCCATATATATTAGAAGAGTCAATAAAAAATAAATCTCAAGAAATAGAAGTATATAGTATTGAAGGGGACGTAATTGAAAACATTCCAGTTAAGAGAGATTCAAAATATAAAGCATGGGTAAATATTATGTTTGGCTGTGATAAATTTTGTACTTACTGTATTGTACCATATACAAGAGGTAAGCAAAGAAGTAGACTGCCAAAAGATATAATAAATGAGGTTAATGGTTTAGTTAAAGAAGGATACAAGGAAGTAACTTTACTAGGTCAAAATGTTAATGCTTATGGTAAAGATTTGAATATGAACTACACTATGAGTAATTTACTTTATGATGTAGCTCAAACTGGTATAGAACGTTTAAGATTTGTAACTAGTCATCCTTGGGAGTTTAATGATGAAATGATAGATGTAATTGCTTCTAACAAAAATATAATGCCTTATATACATTTACCACTTCAATCTGGTTCTGATAGAATACTAAAACTTATGGGAAGACGTTATACAAAAAAAGAATATATAGCTTTATTTGATAAAATTAAGAAAAAAATTCCTAATGTATCAATAACAACAGATATAATAGTTGCTTTCCCAGGTGAGACAGAAGAAGACTTTAATGATACACTTGATGTAGTTAATTATTGTAAGTTTGATTCTGCATTTACATTTATTTATTCTCCTAGAGTAGGAACTCCTGCAGCTTCAATGAAAAATGAATTAACTTTGGAAGAGAAAAATAATAGATTATATAAATTAAATGAGTTAGTTAACAAATATGCTAATTTAAAAAATCAAGAATATTTAGGAAAAACTGTTAAAGTGTTACTAGAAGGATGCAGTGAAAAAAGCGGATATCTTATGGGGTATACTGATACTATGAAATTAGTAAATGTTCTAGCCGATGAGGAGAATATAGGCAATATAGTTGATGTACTTATTACAGATGTTAAAACTTGGAGTTTAGATGGAAAAATAGTTAAATAAATAATGTACAAAATCACTTTTTTGTGATACAATGTAGTAAATAATAAAGGAGTTGAAAAAAATATGTTATGTAAAAAGTGTGGTGCTAATATAGCAGACACAGCAAAATTTTGTGGTTTCTGTGGTAGTAAAGTAGAAGCTGAATCAAAACCTGCTGATGAAACTAGTTCTTTACAATCATTAGTAAAAGACGTACCAAATGAGATAAAAGAGTCTCTACCAAGTGAGACTAGTGACGTTCAAAGTGAAAGTTCTAATGTGCCTTTAGCAAGCATTGCTGAAGAAGTGAATGCAGAAAGAGAAAGAGAGGCATTACAATCACTAATTGGTGAAAATACTGAGGCAAAAAATGAAAATGTTACACCAGTACCAGAAGTAAAAAATAATTCTAAAGAAAAACCTAATGGTAAAAAAAGTAATACATTATTATTTGTAATTTTGGGTGTAATTTTAGCTGCTGTTGCAGTTGGATGCGTTTTACTATCCTTAAATAAGACTCAAAAGAGTAAAACTATAGATGACTTTAAAAAGTCTCTGGGCTTTGTTAAGGATGCAGATAGTGCTACTGTTAATTTAAAATTGTCACTTCAATCAAATGATTCTAATTTTGATTTAAGCGGATCTTCTAAAGTTCAGAAAGTAAATGGAAAATATTTAGCTAGTGTTACATTAGATCAGTCATTATTATTTGATAAGATTGAATTATATGCTAGTATGGATTCAGAAAAATTTCAAGCATTCGTATCTTCAACTGTTTTAGATTTAATGGGATTAACATCATCAGATAAAGAGATCTGGTTAAATTATGAGACTTCTTCAAAAGATTATCAAGATATTTTTGAAGAGTTAGAAAACCCTGAATCAGATACTTCAAATGATATGAAAGAATTGTTAGATGATAAACATTTTAAATACATAGAAACTAAAAATGGTGAAGATCATTATCAATTAATTATTGATAATTCACTACTAGGTGATGTAGAAGCTAGAGCAGAATTAGAAGATCTAGACGATATTGATGAAACATCATTAACAGGAAGTGTTACAGTTGATTTCTATATAAAGGATTCTAGTGTTAGAATGGAAATGGATTTAACAGAAGCAATAGGTCAAGAAGGATTAACTGCAAAATTAGTGTTAGAATTAACAGATGTAAATAGTACTGTAGTAGAGATCCCAACAGATGCTTTAAACTCAACTAAAACTATAGAAGATTATTTGAATGAAAATGCTATAGAAGACACTGATGATCAAGATGATCTAGAAAATCAACAGTTATAAAAAAAATACTTAGATTAAGTATTTAATATATTTTATCTGGAAGTAATTGATTTAAATATTCAATTACTTTTTCTTTTGAATTGTTTTTTGGATTTCTTAAATAGTCTATTCCAATGTTGATAACAGCGCCTATATAAAATTTAGAAATAAATTCGACAGGTATTTTACTATTACTTTCCTTTTTTAACCTATTTTTAATATCGTTTGTTAAAGTATCTGTTACCATATCCATTAGAATGCTGTCTTTATTGTTGTTGATTATAGCTGAGTATGTTTTAATATTATCATCTATATGGCTTAAAAATAAGTCTATCATTTTTAAATAGTATTCTTTTGGATTTTCATTACTTTGATTCTTTTCTAATGCCTTAACTAGTTCTTCCTTTAAATCGGATATAAGCGAATGTAAAAGCTCATATTTATCGCTAAAGTGAGCATAAAAAGTTGATCTATTTACTAATGCCTTGGAACATATATCGGAAACTTTAATTTCTTCAAAAGGCATATCACTCATGAGTGTTAAAATACTAGTATATAGATTTTTTTTAGTTTTCACGACTCTTAAATCTTGCTTTTTATCCATTTTTCATCACCAAGTATAATTATACGCTTATTTATACTTTTGTAAAGATAAACAACAAAAGTAGTTTATTTAGCGATACAAATCCATATATGTGTTGGTTATCATACACCGAAGTAAATGTGTTGATGAATTTTTTTTGCAAAAAGAATAAAATGGTTAACTGAAGGGAGAGTTATATGAAGAAAGTAAGAGATTTTATAACACATAATAGTACTCTTATTGTTGTTATTTGTACTTTGCTTTTAATACCAGCAATAATAGGTTATGTGAAAACTAGAACTAATTATGACATATTAGTATATTTACCTGATGATATTGATACTATTAAAGGTGAGAATGTTTTAACAGATGAGTTTAAGCTAGGCTCATATGCGTTTGTTATGACAGATAATATGTCAAATAAACAAATTCTCAATTTAGAGAATAAAATTAAAAAAATAAACGGAGTAAATAACGTATTTAGCGTTGCTGATGTTATTGGAACATCATTACCAAAAGAGATATTACCGGATGAGCTTCAAGAAAAGTTATATAGCGATAATTCAACTATAATAATGGTTACGTTTGATGGGTCTACTAGTGAAGATAAAACGATAAATGCATTGGAAGATTTGAGAAAGCTTACAAATCCTGATAACATTAGTAGTATGACTGCAATGGTATTAGATACTATGAACCTATCTGATAGTGAAGTACTTATTTACGTTGCGATTGCTGTAGTGTTATGCTTGATAGTCTTATTAATAACTACAGATTCATATGTAATTCCATTTTTACTATTAGGAAATATAGGAGTTGCAATACTTTATAATATGGGATCTAATATATTTTTAGGTCAAATATCTTACATTACTAAAGCTATTACCGCAATACTACAGTTAGGTGTAACTATGGACTTTTCCATATTCTTATATCACAAATATGAGCAATATAAGGATTCTTGTAAAGATAATAAAGAGGCTATGAGCTTGGCAATTAAAGATACTTTTATTTCTGTATTAGGATCATCATTAACTACAGTAGCAGGCTTTTTAGCACTTTGCTCAATGGACTTAACTTTAGGTAAAGATATTGGAATAGTTATGGCGAAGGGTGTAATATGTGGGGTTATAGTTGTACTTACTTTATTCCCATCATTACTTCTATTGTTTGATAATTTAATAACAAAAACTAAGCATAAAAATATATTTCCAAGTTTTAAGAGATTACAAAAATTTTCAGTTAATCATAGCGTATTAATTATAATAATATTTGTTTTACTAATGATACCAGCTTATATTGGAAATAACAATTTTAATGTATATTATAAATTGGATGAATCGTTACCAGATAATTTAGCATTTAAAAAGGCAAATGCAACTTTGAAAGAGCAATTTAATATAGTTTCACTAGAGATGATACTAATTGATAAAAATCTAACAACTAGTGAGGTAGAAAGCTTAACAGAAGAGCTAAAAAACGTAGAAGGAATTGACTTAGTGCTTGCTCCTAATTCTATTTTAGACTTTGGCTTACCTATAGAGATGTTGCCAGATGATTTAACTAATATTTTAGATAATGACAAGTATCAACTAGTTATAGTAAATTCATCATATGAAATTGCCAGTGACGAGTTAAATAGTCAAGTAGATGAAATAAAAGACATTGTTTATAAATATGATTCTAAAGGTATAATAGCAGGTGAAGGACCTCTTATGAAAGACTTAGTAGAAATAGCTGATCACGATTTTAAAATGGTTAATTATATTTCTATAATTGTTATATTTATAATAATGATTTTTGTACTAAAATCAATAAGCTTACCAATAATTCTAGTATTCTCAATAGAGTTTGCTATATTTGCTAATATGTCATTTGCATATTTTACAAATACTAGTTTACCATTTATAGCTTCTATAGTAGTTGGAACAATTCAACTCGGAGCTACTATTGATTATGCAATATTAATGTCTAATAAATATTTAAATGATAGAAAAGAAATAGGAAATAAATATGCTGCTATGACAGAAACTTTAAGAACTACTGTACCATCAATAATAGTATCAGCACTTTGCTTCTTTGCTGCGACAGTAGGAGTTGCTGCATATACAAAGATAGATATGATAGGAGCAATATGTGAGTTACTATGTCGTGGTTCAATAATAAGTATGTTAGTAGTTATATTAATACTTCCAAGTCTATTACTTACCTTTGATAAAATTATAATGAAAACTACTTTAAATACTAAGGAGGTTAAATATGAAAAATAAACTAAAAACTTTATTAGCAGTTTCATTGCTAATGCCAACTGTATCATTTGCGTTAGAAAAAAATGAAACAGTTTATACTAATTTAGATTCAACAGGAAAAATAACAAATACTATAGTAGTAAACCATATAGTAAATAAAGATATTGGTGTACTTGAGGATGAAACATTACTTACAGATATATTAAACATAAATGGTAAAGAGACATTTAAACTAGAAAATAATAGCTTGAAATGGAATACTAATGGTAGTGATATCTTTTATAAAGGCAAAATAGAAAAAGAGCAACCTATAGAAACAAACATTACTTATTATTTAAACGATAAACAAATGTCATCTAAAGACATGATCGGAAAAAGTGGTAGTGTTAAAATAAAAATAAACTTTAAAAACAGACTAGAAAATAATGTTCTAGTAAACGGAAGATACACTAAACTTTATACTCCTTTTGTTGTTACTTTAGGTACTATTTTAGATAGTAATAATACTAATATAAGTGTAACTAATGGAAAAGTTGTAAATACTGGAACTAAAAATGTAATTGTAGGATTATCAAGTCCAGGACTTTATAGTAGTTTAGGCCTTAGTGAATTAAAAGGATTAGACGAAATAACTATTACTTATGACACTAAAAAATTTAGTATAGGAAGTATGTATATAGTAGCTACTCCAAAACTATTAGAAAATAGTGACTTAGAAATATTTGATAAAATGAACACTTTATATAATAGTGTTAATGAATTACAAACTAATATGGATAAGATAGTAGCTGGATCTAGTAAAGTAAAAAGTGGATCTAGTGAATTAAAATCATCTCTAGAGAGTGCTATAAAATTAATTTCTTCTAATGATTCAGAAACTCTAACAGAAGAACAAATAAACAGTATTAAAAATAGTGCTGTAAATCTTGTAGAATCTTCATATACTGATGAAAAGAAAGCTTCTATATCAAATAATGCTTGGCAACAAGTATCACTAGCTTTAAGCAATAGTAGTGATAGTAATGTTACTGATATAGTTTCAAAATCAATTGAGAATGCTATTAATTCTTATTTGGCAGAAAATGATGGAGAAAATCTAAAGACTTATCAAGCCTGCTTACAAAATCCATCTGCTATGACAGATACTAGTTGTGTAGAATTATTCTCAACAATAAATACTATAAAGAAATATACTCTTATGTCTTCTAGTGAAGTTGCAAGTGGAGTATCTAATTATGTAGCAGAGAAAGTAACTAGAATGGTTTCAGTAAGTACTTCCCTAGAGACTGCTAAGGAAGTAGCCAGCCAAGTAGCAGGTGAAGTTGCTAAAAACGTAGCTGATGAAGTTAAGAATACCATAATGGAATCAGTTAAAACATCTTTAAATTCTTTATTTAGTGGTGTTTCGCTTCTAGATAATGGAATAAATGATTTAAATACCGGTATTAACCAATTTAATAAAGAAGGAATAAATACTTTGAGCGGTTATTCTTCTATGTTAAAGACTTATAGCAATAAGTTAGAAGCTTTAGCAAAACTATCAGATAATTATAAAGGATACTCATCTGATAATTCAACAAAAGTATTATTTGTATCTATGGTTAAAAGTTCAAAATAACTATTAAATAATAGTTATTTTTCTTTTATAAAAAAGCTAAGTTTTTGTTCATTTTTATCACATTAATTCATATATTAAAGTGAGGAGTGATTGTATGTCATCATATAAAGAAATAGTAACTAAAGCTGTTATTGGCAAAGGTAAAAAATATTTTAAAGATAATTATAGCATTGAAGTAGAAAATAAGCCTACTACTATATTAGGATGTTGGGTTATCAATCATAAATTTAAAGGATATAAGGCTAATGATAAACTAGGTGTAAGTGGATCTTATGACGTAAATATTTGGTATTCTTATGATAACGATTCTAAAACTACAGTAGTAAGCAAAAATATATCTTATAATGACTTATTTAATGTAAGGCTAAAAGAGAGTGCTGATTTGTCTAGTGATACTGATATAATTGTGATGCCACTAAAACAGCCAACTTGTTCAGGAGTAAATATAAGCGACGCTAAAAGCATTACGTTTGATATAGAAAAAGAATTAGGCGTTGAAGTAGTAGGGGAAACTAAAGTTAAAATAGCTGTAGAAGATGATGAAGAGCCATGGGATGAAATAGATGAAGAATTAAGTGAAAAAGATATTAAAGAAATAGATGATATAAAAGAAGATTATATAAAATAGTACTATTGTACTTTTTTATTTTATATTTTAGTCAACCAAAAAAGGTTGACACAAAAGTTTTTTTTTGATATTATTATATACAGTGAATGGAGGTGCTTTATGGCAGTTAAAATCAGATTAAAAAGAATGGGAGCTAAGAAAAGACCATTTTATCGTATCGTAGTAGCTGATTCAAGATTCCCAAGAGATGGAAGATTTATTGAAGAAGTAGGTTACTATAATCCAATAGCTGAAAAAGATAGTGTTAAAATTGATAAAGAAATAGCTAAGAAATGGTTAAATAATGGAGCTAAGCCTACTGATACAGTAAGAGATCTTTTAAGTAAAGAAGGCATACTAAAAGAATTACACGAAGAAAAAATGACATCAAAGAAAAGCGAAAAGGCTGGTAAATAATTATGGAATTAGTTGAATTAACTGAATATATAGTAAATAACTTATTGCCTAACGTAGAAAATATTAGTATAAAAAAAATAGATTCAGAAGGAGATACTGTAATTCAAATATTAGTTCCAGAAGAATCTATGAGCGCTATTATAGGAAAAGGTGGAAATATAGCTAATTCTATCAGAACTATAGTTCAAGCAGCAGCTTATACTAAAAAATTAGGTAAAGTTAGAGTTAATATAGATTCATTATAAGATTGGAGTAATCCAATTTTTTTATATAAACATAGTTATTTACTTGTAATATTAATTCTTATATATTATAATTATATTATAGGATTTGGAGGATAACATGAAACAAAGAGTAATAAGCGCTATAGTAGCAGCTTTAATTTTTATACCTATTTTTGCTTTAGGAGGTTTATACTTTAATTTAGCTTTTTATATTCTAACTTTGCTAGGTTTAAGAGAATTTATTTCTTCTAAAGAGAAAGAAAAAAAATACCCTGATTTTATCAGACTTATATCTTATATTATGATTACATTTTTATACTTTTCAAATACGTTAAACCTTGATGCTAATTTTTTAGTCGATTACAAAGTTTTAGCAGGGTTATTTATAGTACTCTTACTACCTGTAGTATTATATCACGATGAAAAGGTATATAATGTAAAGGATGCATTTTATTTATTGGGTGGTATATTTTTCTTAGGATATTCTATGTCTTTATTTTCTATGTATAGAAATATGGGACTTAGCTTGATAGTATTCTTATTTTTAATAACTATAATAACTGATTCATATGCTTATTTTACTGGAAGGCTTATAGGAAAAAATAAGCTTTTAGAAGAGATTTCTCCAAATAAAACTTGGGAAGGTACATTAGGTGGTAGTATAGTTGGAACTTTTGTTTGCACGGTATACTATTTTAACGTTATAAATACAAGTGTTCCATTAGTAGCGCTAATAGGGATAATATTTTTCTTAACGTTAGTTGGACAATTTGGAGATTTGTTTTTTTCAGCAATAAAGAGAAATTATAAAATAAAAGATTTTTCTAATATAATGCCTGGTCATGGAGGCGTTTTAGATAGATTAGATAGTATTATTTTTGTTATGTTAGCTTTTAGTTTCTTTTTAAATATTTTATAGAGGTGATAAAGTGACAATTGTATATTTTGTATTAATATTAGGAATTACTGTTTTTATACACGAACTAGGGCACTTTTTGTTTGCTAAAAAATATGGAGTTTATGTATATGAATTTTCATTAGGAATGGGTCCAAGAATATTTAAATTTAAAAGAAAAAATGATGAAACAGATTATTGTATTAGACTTTTTCCTATAGGGGGATTTGTTCAAATGGCTGGTGAAGAAGTAGAAGTAGATGAAGAAATTCCAGAAAAAAATAGACTTCAATCCAAAACTCCTTTTCAAAGATTTATGATTTGTATTGCAGGAGTTATGATGAATTTTATTTTATCAATAGTTCTTTTGTTCTTTATTGGTTTATTTAATAGAGTTTCACTTAACAATGTATACGTGCGTGATAGTATAGTAAGTAATTTAAATGAGAACGATAAAATAGTATCAGTTAATGGACATTTCGTAAATAACTACGATAAGTTAGCTCTTGAGTTAGCAATTGCATCAGATCATGAATTTAATATGACAGTAAAAGATGAAAACAACAATAAAAAAACTGTTAAAATAAGTCCAATTAACGTTGGAAAATCAAATTTGATATATGGTAAAGATTATGGATTTGAAGTAAATGATTTAGAAATATCAAAATCAAGTATAAATGATATAAAAGTCGGAGACAAAATTATCAGTATAAATGGGAAAAAAGTTAATACCTATTTAGAGATGTTAAATGAATTAAATAATTCAAAAGAAAATATTATTTTGACAGTTATTGATGGAGAAAATGTAGAAAAAAGTGCACTTATTAAAGTTAAAGATAAAAAGCAAGATGAATCTGTTGGTTATAGTTATGGATTTTATATAACAGGCAAAGCTGAAAGAGGATTTTTATCAGCTATTAAGTATGCATTTTATAAATTCTTTAGTACTATAGAGCAAATGATATTTACTGTTTTATATTTATGCATGGGAAAACTTAGCTTGAGCATGTTGTCAGGCCCTGTTGGAATATTTAATGTTGTAAGTATATATTCTAAATATGGCTTTAGTAATATAGTATCATTATTATGTTTAATTTGTATAAATGTTGGATTTATTAATATATTACCACTTCCGGCTTTTGACGGAGGACACGTTTTATTTATAGTTATAGAAAAAATAAGGGGTAAGAGAGTAAATCCTAAAGTAGAAAATACAATACATAACGTAGGACTAATAATACTTATGGCATTAATGGTCTTAATAACTTACAATGATATAATAAAACTATTTTAGGGGGAAAATATGTTAAAAGTTTCAAATGTTACTAAGTTTTATGGAGATTTTAAAGCATTAGATAATTTAAGTTTTGATGTTAAAGAAGGCGAAATATTTGGCCTTCTTGGAATTAATGGAGCAGGTAAGACTACTACATTTAGAATAATTATGGGTCTCCTTGAAGCAAGCAGTGGAGAAGTAACTTTAAATGGCAAACATATAGATTATACACAAACTGATAATATAGGCTTTTTAACTGAAGAAAGAAGCTTACTTACAAAGCTAACTGTTAAAGAGCAAGTATTGTATTTTGGTGCTTTAAAGGGTATGACAGATGAGCAAATTTTAAATAGATTAGACGAACTATTAAAAAAATTTGAAATTTCTGAATATAAGGACAAAAAAATAAAAGAATTATCTAAAGGAAATCAACAGAAAATACAGTTTATATCTGCAATTATAAATGAACCAAAATTACTTATATTAGATGAACCTTTCTCAGGATTAGATCCATTTAATATAGAACTCTTTAAAAGTGAAATACTTGCTCTTTCAAAGAAAGGCAGTATCATAATTTTTTCATCACATAGAATGGATCATGTTGAACTTTTCTGTAAAAAAGTATTAATCCTTGTAAATGGAAAAACAGTGCTATCAGGAAATATAAAAGAAATAAAAGAACAATATAGAAAGAAAACTATTTATGTAAAAGGCGATGTAGACAAAGAAATACTAAAAAAAATAGATGGTGTTGAGAATATAGAAAAAATAGCAGATGAGTTTAAAATCTCAGTAACTGCTAAAGATAAAGTATCGAACGTTTTTGACTATATTTCCAAGTGTAAAAATATAACAAAATTTTTGGTAGAGGAGCCAAGTTTGAACGAAATATTCATCTCAAAGGTAGGAGAATCTTATGAGAAGTAAGCTAAATTTTTTAATACATAATAGTATAAGTAAAAAAATAAAATCTAAATGGTTTTTAGCGGCTAATATAATAATATCTATATTAATAATAGCCATGATAAATCTTGATAGTATAATATTACTATTTGGTGGAGATTTTTCATCAAAAAAAGAGATTTACATTTATGACGAAACAAAAGAGTTTTATAATACATTTGAAGAAAATTTAAACGCTATAGAATCAAATATGACGAGTAGTAATACTAAAAATTATGAGGTTAAATTAATTGATAACAATATTGACGAAAAAATAGATGAGCTTAAAAAGCAAAAGAAAAATTCGGTAATAATTGAAATAAAGCTAGTTGATAACAAATATGCAGCTAAGATCATTTCCTTATCTACTCTTGATACATATGATTATCAAATTATTAATAGCGCTATAAGTTCTACAGCTAATATGCTAGTTCTAGGCTCTCTTGATTTATCAGAAGATGAATTAAGCAGAATTTATAATAGTGTAGATATAGAAAGGGAAATTCTAGACGAGAACATAACTAGTGAAGATGAAAATATGGAAATGATTATGACCACTGTATTTCCAGTGCTGATATTACCATTTTTTATGTTAACTTTGTTTTTAGTTCAATTTATAGGTACAGAAATCAACGACGAAAAATCTACGAGAAGTATGGAAATTATAATTTCTAATGTTTCTCCTAAAACTCATTTTATTTCTAAAATGATCGCTAATAATTTGTTTATATTACTTCAAGCATTGCTAATGATGTTCTATGGTGCTATTGGACTCTTTATAAGAAAATTAATAGGTGGAGATACCATAATTAATGGAATAGGACAAGAAGTATCTAAAATTTTGAGAACAATATCGACAGGAGTATTAAAAGAAGACTTGATACTTGTACTCATTTTTGCAATAATACTTATGATTCTTACATTTATAGCATATTCGCTAATAGCAGGTATCTTAGCATCAATGACTACAAATAGTGAAGATTTTCAGCACATACAAGTTCCAATTATAATAACATTATTACTTGGATATTATTTATCTATGATAGCTGGTATGTTTAAAGGTTCATTAATAATTAAAATATTTTCTTTTGTACCTTTTATATCCGCAATATTGGCACCATCCCTTTTGATTTTAGGGCAAATTGGTGTAGTTGAAATAATTATTTCTATAATACTTATGATTCTTACAATATATATATTATTAAAATATGGAATGAGAATATATAAAGAGGGTATTTTAAACTATTCACAAACAGGAATATGGAAAAAGATATTTAAGTCAATTAGAAGCAAATAAATGCTTCTTTTTATATAAATTTTAAGTTTTGTAAAAAAAATAATTTTTTTCTAAAAAAAGTATTGTCAAAAATTAATTTTTAGTATATACTTATATAGTCATATCGTTTTGATGGGCTTGTAGCTCAGCTGGTTAGAGCGCACGCCTGATAAGCGTGAGGTCGATGGTTCAAGTCCATTCAGGCCCACCATCTTATATATGGCCGGTTGGTGAAGCGGCTTAACACACATGCCTTTCACGCATGCATTCACGGGTCCGAATCCCGTACCGGTCACCATTAATGATTAGAAAACCATTTATATGGTTTTTTTATTATATATAATAAAAAACAGTTGAATAATTTTATAATAAATAGTATAATCTAATTATTAATATTGCCCCATGGCCAAGCGGTAAGGCGATGGACTCTGACTCCATAATGCGTAGGTTCGAATCCTACTGGGGCAACCAAATGCTGAAATAGCTCAGTTGGTAGAGCAGCTCCCTCGTAAAGAGCAGGTCGTAGGTTCGAATCCTATTTTCAGCACCAGACTGATTGATAAGAAACTCGAACTTTTCGGGATAATATAAAAACTACTTTCAAATTAAATTGAGAGTAGTTTTATTTTGATAATTTATGCAAATTGATATATCAATTTGCGTGTGAAAATAGTTTATAAACTATTTTTCTAACATTACTCTTTTATCGAAATAGTAATGCTTATTACATATTTTGGTTAACTTTGGTCTATGTGTGACTATAAGACAAGTTTTGTCTTTTAAATACTTATTAATCATATCATAAATTTTATTTTCTGATAAACTATCTAAATTAGATGTTGGCTCATCTAAAATATAAATTTCTTTGTCTAATAAAATTCCTCTTATTATATTTAGTCGTTGTTTTTGTCCTGCAGATAATTTGATTCCTTTTTCACCTACAAGAGTATCTAATCCATTCTCTAAATCATCTATCCATTCATCTAATCCAGCATCTTTTAAATACTCATTTAAAGTTTCGCTTGAAATTCTTTTACCTAAACATAGATTTTCTTTAATAGTTAAATCAAATAAGTCAGATTCTTGAGAGATATAAGCAATATCAGGAGTTTTTGATGTAGGTGTACCATCTGTTAAATAGTTTTTATCATCAACATCATAAAATCTACAAAATAAAGATAAAAATGTAGATTTACCTTGACCAGATTCACCAACAATGCTAATTTTGTCTTTTTTATTTAATGAAAAATTAGGAATTTTAATAATAGTATTACTTTCATCATTATATTTAAATTCAATATTCTTAAGAGTTATGTTATTCCAATTTCTAATTTTATTTTGTGGTTCTTCTTCTATAATCATTTTTTCTATTTGATTATTTGCGGATTTAAATTTATTATAATGAATAAATAAAGATGCCACACCTTTTAATTCAACGTTTAATCCACTAAACATTGAAGAATAGAACACTATATAACTAAATACATTGTCACCATTTTTCATTCTAAAAAATAAGCTAATTAATATAATTGTATACATTAGATAAACTAATCCATTAATACCATCAGATCTCATTGAGTGAAATATGTTTGACTTTTTTAATGGCCTTTTTACAACATCAAATTTTTTGTTCATCATTCCTGCTGCATAATTTAGGGCATCAAAGTTCTTTACTATTTTAACATTTTGTAAGAAATCAACTGCAGTTGCATTATATTTAGCATTTGTATCATTATATTCCTCTTGAATTTTGACATTTGATTTCGTAATTATAATATTATAAACAACAATAATGATTGTAAAAATCAAACATACTATAAACATAATATAACTTTGTGTCCATACTTGAATTAAAAATATAGCAATGGCAACACAGAATCCATTTACTGTCATCATTATCTCTTCTAAAAGATTAATAGTTTCTTCACTTATTATATCCAATTGTTTTTTTAAATAGCCTGTATGAGTGTTATTTATTCTAGAAACATTCATATTACATAATCTTTTAAAATAAGCTATTTGTAAATCTTTTTTACTAACTTCAAGAAAAGGTTCTACTTTCACATTCCATAATATATTAAAGAATATTTCTAGTATTTTAATTGTAATCGTAAATGTAATTAACCATTTAAATTTTTCTAAACTAAATGGTACAGTTAAAAATATTGATAATATAACTGGCATTATATATAAACATATATTTTCTAAAAAAGCATTTATAAAGCATAAAGCATATTTTTTCTTATTTAATACTTTAAATGGATACATCATAAAAACACCTCAATATAATTTTACCATAATTTGTTCAATATTTTATGAATGTATTTAAATTTATTTTAAAATACGATATATTAATATTAGTTAATAGCTATTCAAAATTTAAACGACGGATTTTTAGGAGGTAATGTATGAAAGTATATAGCTTGAAAGACAAATTAGAATATTTAGATGAGGTTGTAGAGTTAGAATATGAAGAATGGGCAGATAGAAAAGATATAGATAAGCAAGATAGACTTAAAAGAAAAAAAGAAAGAATTTGTAATTCATTCTCAAATAAAAAATTTTGCAAATTGATCTTGGTAAATGGTGATGAACTTATTGGCTTTATATCTATTTTTCCTGAAGATTGCGATGAAGTGAAAGATTTAAGCCCTTGGTATGCAACTATGTATGTAAAGGAAAAATATAGAAAACGTGGATATTCAAAAATATTAAATGATGCTATATTAACAGAAGCAAAAAATAGAGGATTTAAAACTTTATATTTAAAAACTGATTTAAAAAACTATTATGAAAAATTTGGCGCTGTTTTTATTAAAAAGCTAAATAATGGAGAAAGTTTATTTAAAATAGACATTTTATAATTTTGAAAAGCAAGTAGTTGCTTTTTTTGTGTAAATTTATATGGTATTTATTTATATTTTTAATATATATGTGTTATAATTAAATAGGTGATATAATGAAAAATATTGATAAAAACAATTTAAATGATGTTATAAGTATTTCCAAAAAAATATTAAGGCTATTTTATATTATTTTAATTGTAGTGGGGGCATATGTTTTACTTAAAATATTTAAGGAGTTGAATTTTTTTGGAATAATTTTAAGTACTTTAAAAATTTTATCTCCATTATTTATTGGTATTACAGTAGCATGGCTACTTAATCCTTTTGTTAAATGGCTGGAGTCTAAAAACATAAGAAGAAGTATTGGTGTAGCTTTATCATATATAATTCTTATTGCTTGTATATTTTTACTTGTTAAGTCTATAATACCGCTTTTATATAATCAAACAATAGAACTAGTCGATAATTTTCCAAATATATTTTCTAGCTTAAAAGAATGGCTTGAAAGTTTTTTAGGCAAACTTAATTCAAAAACTATTAATATGGAGAATATAGAAAGTTCAATGTTTATTAAATTAGATGAGTTTTCGAGTAATTTATCTACGTCATTACCATCATTAATAGTAAATACTTTAACAAGTGTAATATCATCAATTGGTACTTTTATAATTGGACTTGTAATAGGTTTTTTCTTACTTTTGAGTTGTAGTAATATGAGCAATGTTTTATTTGAAATATTGCCTAATAGATTGGTTAATTCAACAAAAGAACTAGGTACTAGAATAAATCAATCTTTAAGAAGTTATGTAAATGGTGCAATGCTAGACGCACTTTTAGTATTTGTTGTTTCAACTATTGCCTTTGCTCTTATTGGGCTTAAAGCACCAATATTATTTGGACTTTTCTGTGGGTTAATGAATGTTATACCTTATGCAGGACCATATATAGGTGGTGCACCTGCTGTTATTGTTGCTTTTTCCCAAGGTACAGGTATTGGAATTGCTGTATTTTTAGCTATTTTTATAATTCAAACTATTGAAGGAAATATATTACAAACATTAATTATAAGTAAAACAACTAAATTAAATCCAGTTACTATAATTATAGGCCTTTTGATATTTGGACATTTCTTTGGAATTATAGGGATGCTTTTGTCTACTCCTATAATAGGCGTTATAAAGGTTGTTATTAAGTATTTTGATGAAAAATATGACTTATTAAATTTTAAATAGGAGGTTCAAATGAAATTTGAAAAAAAGAATCCTAAAATTTTTATAATATCAGGTAAAGCCAGAAGTGGTAAGGGTGAAGTATCGCAGATAATAAAAAATTATTATAGTAATTATAAAACTATAATAATCTCTTTTGGGCATTATATTAAAGATTATGCAAAAAGAGTGAGTGACTGGGATGGAAGCGAAGAAACTAAGCCTAGAGAGTTATTACAACATCTGGGGATTGAGCTTATAAAAAATAAAATTAATAATAAATTATTTATTAACAGAATATTAGAAGATATTCAAGTTTTTTCTTATTTTTATGATATAATAGTTATCAATGATGCGAGATTAATAGATGAAGTTGAAACTCTTAAGAGTGAATATCCAAATTCAGTAAGCATTAGAGTTAATAGATTGAATTTTGAAAACGGATTAACGCAAAAAGAAAATAAACATAAGACTGAAACAGATTTAGATAATTATGATAATTTTGATTATATTATTTCTAATAGTACTTATGAAAAATTAAAAGAAGAAGTTGTAAATATATTAAGCGAGGTAGATTTATGAGTATTCAAGTAGCAATAGATGGCCCTGCAGGAAGTGGCAAAGGAACAGTAGCTAGAAAAGTTGCACGTGATTGTAATTTAATTTATATAGATACAGGTGCTATGTATAGGGCTATAGCGTATGCCACAATAAAAAATAATTTATCTTTAACTGATGAGGATGCTATTGTAAGCTTAGCTGAATCTTCTAAAATAGAATTTGCTGGCGATAAGGTATATTTAAATGGTCAAGATGTTAGCAAAGAAATTAGAACAATGGAAGTAAGTAAGATAGTTTCTCCTATTTCCAGTATAGTTAAGTTAAGAGAGATACTAGTTGGCATGCAACAAAAGTTAGCGCTAGGAAACAATGTAATTATGGAAGGAAGAGATATAACTACTGTTGTTTTACCATTTGCTAAATACAAATTTTATCTTGATGCTGATATAACTGAAAGAGCAAAAAGACGCTTTGAAGAGTTGAAACAACGTGGAGATAAAATAACTTTGGAAGAAGTTTTAGAAAATATTAAAAATAGAGACTATAATGATACTCATAAAGAAGTTGGATCATTAACTAGAACTAATGATTCAATATATATAGATTCTACTAATCTTAGTATTGATGAAGTAGTAAACATAATAGAAAGTAAAATAGAGGTAGATTTATGAATTTAAAAGACTTATATATAGATTATTTTGTAGCACACGGACATAGGCAAATACCTTCTTCACCTTTGGTACCAGAAAATGATCCTAGTGTTCTTTTTAATACCGCAGGTATGCAACCCTTAATCCCATATTTATTAGGTCTTCCTCATCCTTATGGGACAAGACTTGTAGATTATCAGAAATGTGTAAGAACAAATGATTTAGATAATATTGGAGATACATATCATCATACGTTTTTTGAAATGCTTGGTAATTGGAGCTTAGGCGATTATTTTAAAGAAGAAAGTATTAAATACAGTTTTGACTTTTTAACGAATGTTTTGAAAATACCTGTTGAACGTTTGGCTGTTACTATCTTTAAAGGTGACGATACTATAGAAAAAGATATTGTTACAAAAAACGCATGGTTAAGTCTTGGAATAAATCCTAATCATATAGCTGAAACAGTTGATGATAATTTCTGGATAGCAGGAGAAGTTGGTCCTTGTGGAACTGACACAGAAATATTTTATTTTAGAAGTGAAGATGAGATTCCGGAAAGTTTTGATCCTGAGGATGAACGCTGGGTAGAAATATGGAATAATGTTTTTATGCAATATGAAAAGCATTCTGACGGATCTGTTACTTTGCTACCTAAAAAGAATGTTGATACAGGAATGGGTGTTGAAAGAGTAGTTGCTATTCTAGAAGGCGTTTGTGATAATTATAAATCTAGTGTTTGGAGCAATGTCATAAAAGTTATAGAAGATGTTTCTAATAAAACTTATGAAGGCAATGAAAAAAGTATGAGAATAATAGCTGATCATATTAGAACAGCAGTATTTATAAGTGCCGATCCTGCTGGAATAAAACCATCTAACACAGATCAGGGATACATATTAAGAAGACTTATAAGAAGAGCAATCAGACACGCTAAAAGTCTTGATATTGATATAAATAGCAATTGGGAAGAAAAGATTGCTGTTACTATAATAGATCAATATAAAAAATATTATAGTGAGCTTATTGACAATAAAAATATTGTGCTTGATGTCTTAAAACAAGAAAAAGAAAAGTTTAATAGAACTCTTGAAAAAGGCCTTAGAGAATTTTCTAAAATGACGTCTGGTATTAACGATGGTAAAATTGATGCAGATAAAGCATTTAAATTATATGATACATATGGTTTTCCAATAGAGCTTACTTTAGAGCTTGCACAAGAATTAGGACTTGATGTAGATGTAGAAGGATTTAATCTGAAGTTTAAAGCCCACCAAGAATTATCTAGAACTGCATCTAAAGGAAAATTTAAAGGTGGACTTGCAGGTAATGGTGAGATAGAAACTAAATATCATACAGCAACACATTTACTTAATGCAGCTTTAAAGAAAGTTTTAGGTAGTGATGTACATCAAAAAGGTTCAAATATTACAAGTGAAAGAATGAGATTTGATTTTTCTTGCGATCATAAATTAACAGATGAAGAGAAAAAGCAAGCTGAAGATTTAGTAAATACTTGGATAAAAGAAGGCCATAAAGTAGTTAAAGAAGAAATGAAAAAAGAAGATGCTATAAAATCAGGAGCTGAGTGCATGTTCATTGAAAAATATCCTGATATTGTAACTGTATATTCTATTGGCGATTTTTCAAAAGAACTATGTGGTGGACCTCATGTTGAAAATACTAGTGAAATAGGCGAGTTTAAGATAATAAAAGAAGAAGCAAGCTCAGCTGGTATTAGAAGAATTAAGGCTGTAATTAAATAATTTAAAGTTTGCTTTTGGTAAGATTTAATCTTACCTTTTAGTTATGAGGTGAAGTTGTGAAATTTATAATTTATACATTAGGATGTAAGGTAAATACATACGAAAGTGGGGTAATGCGTGATTTATTAATTAACCATGGATATATCGAATCTAAAGATGACGATGCAGATATTTATGTAGTTAATACTTGTACGGTTACAAATACAAGTGATAATAAGTCTTTGAAAGTTGTAAGGAGATTATCAAAGCTCAAAGATAAGATTGTTATTGTTGTTGGTTGCATGAGCCAAGTAAGCCCAGAGTTATTAAAAGATTTAAATGTTTCAATAATTTTAGGTAACAGTGGAAAAAGTAAAATAGTCGATTATATAGAGCAATATAAAAAGGACAAAGTTAAAATAATTGATGTAGAAGATATAATGAGTAAATCTTTTGAGGACATGTGTTTAAATAATTTTAATAAGACTCGAGCATATGTAAAAATAGAAGATGGATGCGAAAATTTTTGTAGCTACTGTATAATACCATATGCACGTGGTAAAGTTAGAAGTAAAGACCCTAAAACAGTAATAAATGAAATTACTTCACTAGTAAATGAGGGCCATAAAGAAATTGTTTTAACAGGAATACACACAGGGCATTATGGCGCTGACTTAAAAGATTATACATTTTCAAAATTATTAAGAGAAATAGAGAAAATTAAAGGACTTGAGAGACTTAGAATTTCGTCTATAGAAATAACAGAATTAGATGATGAATTCTTAGATACACTAAAAGCAAGTAAAATATTAGTAGATCACATGCATATACCATTACAATCTGGTTCAAATGAAATATTACACTTAATGAATAGAAAATATGATAAGAAATATTTTATGGATAAAATAGAAAAAATCAGGGAAATTAGACCTAATATTTCTATAACAACAGACGTTATAGTAGGATTTCCAAGTGAAACTGAAGAATTGTTTAATGAGACATTAGAAACAATAGATAAGATAAAATTTTCTAAGATTCATGTTTTTCCTTTTTCTCTTAGAAAAGGCACTAAAGCAGAGGAAATAGAAAATCATATAGATGGTGCTACAAAAAAGGCTAGAGTTAGAAAATTACTAGATGTAAGTAAAAAACTAGAAATAGAATATTTTAGTAAATTTATTGGTAAAGATGTAGAATTTTTACCCGAAATATATAAAAATGGTTATTTGATTGGCCATACAGGTAATTACTTATTAATTAGAAAAAAAGGAACTATTGAAGACTTAAACAAAATAAATAAAGCTAAAATAGAAAAGATAAGTTATCCTTATTGTGATTCTATTTAAATTTATTAGAAATTTAGTCTAGGTATTTCATATAATTAATTAGGTGGTTATATGAAGAAGGATGAATTTAAAGAATTTGTTAGAAAAAATCCAAAATTAATAAGTTATGTCAAAAATAATGAAATGACATGGCAAAAATTTTATGAAATGTATGATTTATATGGTGAAAATAATCAAATATGGAATAACTATATAAAGCCAGCTGAAAATAAAAGTACATCTAGTGAAGTAAAAGCAGGCGTAGCTGGGCTTACTCTTAGCGAAGTCGTAAATTGGTTTAAGAATGTAGACCTTGACGGATTACAAGAAGGTATTGGAAATGTTCAAAGGGTATTAGGCGTTGTACAAGATTTAGGTAAAAAAGAGCCTCAAGCAGAAACTCCTAAGTATAAACCACGTCCTTTATATAAACATTTTGAGGATTAATGACATTAGAGACTCAATTTAAATTAAAAAGTAATCCATTATATTTAGAATATCTACATTCAAATTCTTATTGGTATAAAATACTTAATAGAGATTCATTAAAGTTTAATGACTTTGTTAACGAAGTAAAGATAAATTATAAATTAAGACCATCAGATAAAATAAATAAAGTAATAGGTACTTTCGAACTTATTAGTAATATTATGTCTTCTTTAAAGTGATAGGTGAATTATGAGAATTATTAGTGGTAAATATAAAGGTAAAAAAATAGTAGGATATGATATATTAGGAACAAGGCCAACTATGGATAGAGTAAAAGAGTCAGTGTTTGCTATGATACAGAGTAGTATAAAAAATAGTGTAGTACTCGATCTTTTTTCAGGTAGTGGTTCTCTAGCCATAGAGGCTATAAGTAATGGAGCACAAAAGGCATACTTAGTGGACAATAATATAGAGCTAATAAAAATAATTAATCGTAATATTAGTTCTATGGATGACGAGTTTGTTGTTATGAAAAGTGATTATAAGGATGCTCTTTTAAGGTTTAAAAATCAAGGTATTAAATTTGACTTAATATTTTTAGACCCACCTTATAAGCTTAATTTAATAAGTGATGCGTTGAGTAAAATAGTTGAGTATAATTTACTTAATCCGAGTGGAATAGTCGTTTGTGAGTTTGAAAATGAAGTATTTGATACAAATTTAACTCTTATAAAAGATAAAAAATATGGAAGTAAGAATGTAAGAATATATAAAGTTTAAATTTTGTGAAATGAAGTTTATGGGGTGTACAAGTTACGCCTTTTTTGGTATAATGAATAAGAGTAGTGGTGGTTAGATGAGAAAGATTTATTTAAATTTGTTATTATTTTTAACTCTATTCTTTTTAGCCGATATAGTAAAAGCTGATTATGAGGCTGTAGTAGTCAATCCAAGCGGTTCTAAGTGCAGCTTTAGTAGTAAATCTACTGGATTTTGCTTTTATAAAGATAGCAGCTTAAGTACACATTATAGAGATGTATATTGGCTTGATACCGGAGATAAAGTAACTGTTTTAAGTGGACATGATTCTATAAAATCAAAAGATCCAAACTTGTGCAGTGATTATTATGTATATACAAACTTTTATTACAATGCTAAACCTCATTATGGGTATTATTGCAATGCATATTTGAAAGCAGATTCACTTCTTACTGATGAATTAAAAAAAGAGTTTACTGATGCGGGATTTCCCGAAAGCTATCATGAAGCTTTAGCAATTTTGAAAGTAGCACATCCTAATTGGAAATTTAATGCTATAGATACTAAGCTTACGTTTAAAGAAGCTGTAGATGGTGAGGCTAATAGAGTGGGCGCTAATTTAGTTCAACTTAGTGCTTCAAATAATTATGCTTATATGTCTACAGATAATGCTTCGTTTGATTATTTGAACGATAAGTTTATTCCATATGATTCTAAAGCAAGTTCTAATGCTTGGTATAATGCTAATCGAGATACCATAGCTTATTATATGGATCCTAGAAATTTCTTGAAAGACGAGTTTATTTTTCAGTTTGAAGGGCTTGCGTATGATGAAAATATCTCAGATGAAGCATTTTTAACTACTATAAAATCTGTATTTAAAGATGATTATATTCTTAAATTTGCCGAAGATTTTCTTAAAGCTGGAAAAGAATCAAAGATGAGCCCCGTATACTTAGCGGCTTTATCTAAGCAAGAAATAGCTAATGGTTCTACTCCAGGTACTGCTATATCAGGTGAATATAACGGAATGTATAACTTTTATAATATAGGAGCAACTGGAGATGATTATCCAGTATATAATGGCCTTAAATTTGCTTCTTATACTGATTCTAGTACATTAAGGCCTTGGAATACTGAATATAAAGCTATAGCAGGTGGAGCCTTATGGATGGCAGAAAAATATGTTAAGGTAGGACAAGATACTAGTTACTTCAAAAGATGGAATGTTGTATATAATTATTTAGTTTCAACTGGCAAAGTAAAAAATCCTTACAATAATTTTCAACATCAATATATGACTAATATTATGGCAGTAACAAGTGAGGCTGCAACAACATATAAGTCATATTATAGTGCTGATATGTTAAATCTAGGTTTTATATTTTATATTCCTGTATATAATAATATGCCAGAAAAAACAACTCTTCCGACATCTGGAGGTTGGCCTAATAATTATTTGTCAAATATTTCTTTAAATGGAAATAATATAGCAGGTTTTAGTGGTGATGTAACTGTTTATAACTATTATTTAGATGTTAATACACCAGAACTAGTTATAAATGCAACACCCAAAAATAATACAGCTAAAGTTGAAGGTAATGGCAAATTTAAAATAACAGAAAACACAAAAAAAGAAATAGTTGTGACTGCTCAAAATGGAAGCAAGAAAACATATACAATAAATATAACTCTAACTGGAGAAAAGCAGGATGATCCAGTAGATGTAAAAACTACACTAAACAATGCAGGAATCAAAAACAGTGATAATTATTTAAGTGGTTTTGCTATTGGTACTGATATAAGTTATATTAAACAAAAAATCAATAACGCAAATAAAGAAGCTCAAGTTTTATTAAAAAATAGTAACGACAAAGAAAAAAATAGTGGTTCTCTTGTGACAGGAGACAAGGTAGAAATTACTGTTGGAAAAGAAACTAAAAATTATGAAGTAATTATATATGGTGACATAAATGGTGATGGTGCAATAAATGCGCTAGATTTTATTCAAATCAAAAAATATATGTTGAAGGAAATAAGCTTGAGTGGTGCTAAATTTACGGCATCAGATATAAATAAAGATGGTGTAATAAACGCACTTGATTTTATTCAACTTAGAAAATATATGCTTGGTGAAAGTGCAGCAATTAAACAATAGGGGTGAATTATATGAAAAGAATTAAATACGTTTTAATTGCATTTTTAATGTTTTTAGGAATAGACAGGATATATGCTGGTGATGCAAGTATTTCTGCTAATAAAACAAACGTAACAGTTGGCGGTACAGTAGCTATAACTGTTAAAACAAATAAGTTGTGGGGTACATATTCAATATATACAACGAATGGTAGCGTTTTATCTGGAGGAGATCAAGGAGATATATCTTCTGATAGTTTTTCTAAAACATTTTATTTTAAGGCTAATGCTGTTGGAACTGCTTATGTAATTTTTGGACCCAATGCAAAAAATATGTTAGCTGATCCAGGTACTAGTGAATTTTTTAACGATACTAGGTCAATAAAAATAAATGTAGTAAATAAAAGTACTAATCCTCCGGTTGATATTAATAAAACTTATAGTAAAAATAATTATTTAAAGAGTTTAGGAATCGAAGGATATGAATTAAATCCTGGATTTAATAAAGATACACTAGAATATTCTGTTACATTATCACCAGGTACTGAAAAAATAAAAGTTACTGGAGCCTTGGAAGATTCTAAGGCGTCAGTTAAAGGACTTGGAGAGATTAATGTAACTGAAGGCGTAAATACTATTAATGTTGTAGTAACGGCTGAAAATGGAAATGAAAGAACATATAAATTAGTAGTAAGTGTAGAAGAAAAAGATCCTATAGATATAACAATTAATAATAAGAAATATAGAGTCATAAAAAAAAGAGAAGTATTAGGAAGTAAAAATGGATATGATAGCGTTGATATAAAAATTAACGATATAGGAATTCCAGCCCTATATAATGAGGTTACAGGTGTTACTCTAGTTGGTCTAAAAGATGAAAATGGGACTATTAGTTTATTTTCTTATGATAGTTCAACAGGTGAGTATTCTGAATATAAGGAATTTACGTTTGACTTAATGAACTTATATGTGCATGAGAATAAAAATAGCAAGTATGAAAAAATTACTATAAAATTAAATGGTGAAGATACTATAGCTTATAAAATACCATCTTTAGACGATTACTATTTAATATATGGAACAAATACGACAACAGGATATGAAGGATATTACTTGTATGATAAAAAAGAAAATTCTATTCAAAGATATGATACAAAGCTATTGGATAAATTAACAGGTGAAAAAAATAAGTATTTAAATGTAGTATTAGTATTAAGTAGCGTTTGCTTCTTGACTATGTTATTTTTACTAATAGAAGTAAATAGAGATAATAAAAGAGAAAAAGAGATTGAAGAATAATCAATCTTTTTTAGTAATTATATTTATAACTAGTCAAAATTTATTTTGAAATTAATTGTGTTTACTTGATTTTATTGATATAATATTAACTAGTAGGGTGATAAGATGTATTTAAAGAAAATAATAGCGCAAGGATTTAAGTCTTTTGCAGATAACACTATAATAGATTTAGAAAACAATATAGCAGGAATTGTAGGTCCAAATGGATCTGGAAAAAGTAATGTAGTAGATGCCATAAGATGGGTATTAGGAGAACAATCAGTAAAGTCTTTACGTGGTGAAGAAAGCATGACAGATGTAATATTTTCTGGAAGTAAAAGTAGGAATGCTATGAATTCAGCGACAGTTACTTTGTTATTTAATAATTCAGATAATTATTTAAATATTGCATTTGATGAAGTAGAAATAAAAAGAAGATTGTATAAAGATGGAACTAATGAGTTTTTTCTAAATGGTGAAAAATGCAGATTAAAAGACATTAATGACTTACTTATGGATAGTGGAATTGCTAAAGAAAGTTTCAATATTATTTCTCAGGGTAAAATAGATGATATTTTATCTAGTAAGCCTGAATCTAGAAGAATAGCTTTTGAAGAAGCTGCTGGTGTTCTTAAGTATAAAAAAAGAAAGGTAGAAGCTTTAAAAAAATTAGATAAAACTCATGATAATATGAGCAGAATAAATGACATTATAAGTGAGTTAGAAACGCAAATAGAGCCCCTAAGAGAACAAAAAATAAAAACTATAGAATACCTAGACTTAAATGACGAATTGCGCGAGTTAGAAATTTCACTTATTACCCATGATATAACTGAAATAAATAGTAAGTATCAAAGTGATAAAGATAAGATTGATAATTTAAATAAAGAAATATTAACTTTAAATGTATCAACTAATACAAATGAAGCTAAAACATCTAAATATAAATCTGAGATAAGTAATATAGAATTAGAGATAAAAAATTATTCTAAACAACTTTTAGAGGTAACAGCAAACATAGAAAGAGTAAATGCCAGAAAACAATCTATAATAGAAAGAAAAAAATATAAAGTAGATGATATTAAATTACATAATAATTTGGTTAAATTACACGAAGATGAATTAAAGACTAAAAATGATATTAATGCTTGCGAAAATGAAATTAATGTTAAGAATAATGAATTAAATCATTTATTAGAAGCTAAAGATAATATTGAAAGTGATATTATTAGATTTAAGTCAAATAAACAAGACTGTATTGATAATCTAAATAAAACTATAAGAAATATATCAAATAAAAATATTAAAATAGCGTCACTTAAAGATAGCATTGATAATAATTCAAGTTTACCATATGCAGTTAAGTCTGTAATAGAAAATCCTAAATTAAGAGGAATACATAGTGTAATAGGTTCATTAATAGAAACAGATGAAAAATATTCTAAGGCTATTTCTGTTGTACTTGGGGCTAATTCATCTACTGTTGTTGTTGATGATGAAATATGCGCTAAAGAAGCAATAAACTATTTAAAGAATAATAATTTAGGTAGAGTAACTTTTTTTCCTTTAAATACAATCAAACCTAAGTTTATTGATTCTGAGGTGTTAAAACTATTATCTTCTTTTAATGGATTTATAGATATAGCTAGTTCTTTAGTTAAGTATGATTCTAAATATGAGAACATTATTAAAAACCAACTAGGCAATGTAATAGTAGTAGACAATATTGACACTGCCAATTCTATAAGTAAAAAAATTGCTTATAAATATAGAATTATAACTATCGCAGGTGAGATAATTCACGTTGGTGGTGCTCTTACTGGTGGTACACTTAAAACAAGAAATATTATTACTGATAAATATGAACTTGAAAATGAATTAAAAGAAGTAAGTAAATTAGAAGGCATAGAAAAAGAACTAGAAAATAAAATAAATGAAATAGATCATAATTTGAAAGCTTTAGAAGATAAGCTATATTTAAACACTAGAGAAAAAATAAGTATTGATGATTATATTGAATTTAAAAGAAAATCAATAGCTGAATTAAATGGTAAATTAGAGGAAATAACTAATGAAATTAAAGGTATTGATATAACTTTAAACAATTCATTAGATGAAGAAGAAAATTTAGTTATTAAAGAATATTACAAAGTTCTTGATGAAAAAGAAAATATAGAATCTAATTTACAAATTTTAAATAATAACAAAGCAAAGCTTAATAATGAATTAGATGAATTCGAGCACATTATAAAGAAAGATAATTCTTTATATAACGAAAAAGTCGAATTGTTACATTCACTTGAAATAGAAGTAAATAGAGCGGATGTAAAGCTTGATAATTTACTAAGTTCGTTAAATGAAAATTATTCTATGACTTATGAAAAAGCTATTAGTTTATATAAATTAAATATAGAACCTAATATAGCAAGAAATAAAGTCAATACTTTAAAACGTAAGATTAAAGAATTAGGACCTGTAAATACAGCAGCTCCAGAGGAATATGAAAGAATTAGCGCTAGGTATGAATTCTTAATCAATCAACAGCAGGATTTGTCTAAGGCTGAAGCTACGTTGCTTGAAATAATAGACGAAATGGATTCAGTAATGAAGCAAGAATTCTTAAAAACATTTAAAATTATTAGCGCTAATTTTGAAACTACATTTAAAGAACTTTTTAAAGGTGGACATGCTAGTTTGAGTTTAACTGATCCAAATAATTTACTTGAAACGGGTATAGAAATAGATGCTTGTCCTCCAGGCAAAACTTTAAAAAGCATCAATTTACTATCTGGTGGTGAGAGAACTTTCACTGCGATTAGTTTACTTTTTGCAATATTAAAGTCTAGACCTGTACCATTTTGTATCCTTGACGAGGTTGAGGCTGCCTTAGATGAGGTTAATGTCGAGTCTTTTGGAGAATACATTAAAAAATTAAAAGATAAAACTCAATTTATTATAATAACTCATAAAAAGAAAACTATGGAGTTTGTAGATATTCTATATGGAATTACTATGCAAGAATCAGGAGTTAGTAAACTTGTAAGCGTAAAATTAGAGGAATTAAAATAAGGATGTGTTAGTATGAATTATTTATTATATGGAGAAGAAAAATATTTAATAGATTGTCAAGTTAAAGATATAATAAGTAAATATAATATCGATGAAATTAACATATCGAGATATAATTTAGAAAATGACTCTATTAGTGCTTTATTAGAGGATATTAATACTATTTCTCTTTTTTCTTCTAAAAAATTAATAATAGTAGAAAATGCGTTTATTTTTAATCGTGTACAAGCAAAAAAGATAGATAATATAGATGATTTAGAAAAAGCTTTATCTATTAAAAATGAAAATGTTATCGTTGTTTTTATTAGTTATCAAGACAAAGTTGATATGTCAAAAAAAATAACAAAAGCTATAAAGAATAATGGGTATATTAAAGAATTTAATTCTAAAAAAAATGTTTCAAGCGATATAAAAGATATGCTTGAAGATTACAAAATGTCTATTGACGCTATTAATGAACTTATAAATAGAGTAGGAAATAATTTAGAAATAATATATCAAGAAATAGAAAAATTAAAAATTTATAAGTTTAATGAAAAAGAAATAACTTTAAATGATGTTTGTGAATTGTCTCCTGAGGTGATTGATATAGACATATTTAAATTTATAGATAATATAATAAACAAAAATAAAGCTAGCGCTATTAAAACTTATAGAGAACTTTTAAAAATAAATGAAGAGCCAATAAAAATAGTTGCACTTCTTGCCAGTAAGTTTAGGCTTATGTATCAAGCCTCTATTTTAACTAGAAAAGGGTATACTGAAGAAACAATTTCAGAAATTTTAAAAGTTCATAAGTATCCTGTTCATCTAGCTATTACTACTGGATATAAATATAATCCTAAAGTATTATTAGAGTATTTAAACAAGTTAGCTGATTTAGATATAGGAATTAAAACGGGAGAAAAAGATAAAGAGATTTCTTTAGAACTATTTATACTAGAGTTATAATAAAAAAATAAAGTCTAAATTAGGCTTTATTTTTAATATTTATTTATTATTTTTTTTAGACTTTCATTTATTTCCTTTAGTATTAATTCATTTTTATTATTTTGTGGAACATAATATCTTTTACCTTTTAAGTTATCGGGTAAATATTGTTGTCCAACTACATGGTTTGGATAATCGTGAGCGTATTTATAATCTTTTGATGTAGTTTTTATATTATTAGGTACATTACCTGTATTACCCTTATTTATATCGTTAATAGCGTTATCTAGGGCTAAATAAGCACTATTAGACTTAGGGGATAGTGCAAGCTCTATAACTATGTTTGCAAGAGGAATTCTAGCTTCTGGTAATCCAAGTCTTTCGCATGCATTAATGCAAGCATCCACTTTAACACCCATAATAGGATTAGCGAGCCCAATATCTTCATACGCAATTACACTCATTCTTCTATAAATTATATCTAAGTCTTCTGCTTCTATTAGGCGTGCTAAATAGTGTAGTGCTGCGTCAACATCAGATCCTCTTATACTTTTTTGAAAAGCACTTATGACATCATAATACCCATCACCATTTTTATCGTGAAACAAATTAGGTTTATTATTAATATTCTTGAGTACTTCAAGTGTTATATTTTTGTCAGATGAAAAATAAGCTACTTCAAGCAAATTATATGCATATCTCAAGTCGCCAGATGAAATACTGGCTATATAATCTATACATTCATCACTAACCTCAGCATCTTTTAATTCTACTTCTAAGGCTTTTTTTAAAGCTTTTTTAATGTCCTTATCAGTTAATTCTTTTAATTCAAAAATTTGACATCTAGAACGTATTGCAGGATTTATAGAGTGATAAGGATTTGATGTAGTCATGCCTATTAAAATTATTAATCCGTTTTCTAAATATGGAAGTAAAAGGTCTTGCTTATCTTTGTTTAACCTATGTATTTCATCCATTATGACTACTAATTGACCATACATTTTAGCTTCTTCTATAACGATATCAAAGTCTTTTTTATTATTAATAGTAGCATTTAACATTCTATATTTTAACTTTAATTCTTCTACCAAACTAATGGCGAGCGAAGTTTTTCCAATACCTGGTTTACCATATAAAATCATTGAAAATAATTTTTGGTTTTTAACTAAATTTCTTAATACTTTATTTTCTCCAACTAAATGTTCTTGACCAATTATGTCATCTAGTTTTTTAGGCCTTAATTTTATTGCTAAAGGCTCCATAAACATCACCACTATTATTTTATCATAATGTTAATTATTATATCAATTAATTTGTTTAAAAATAAGTTTTAAAGTGATATAATACTAATAGGATAGTGATAATATGATTAGTATAGAAGATGCTATAGAAGAATTTTTAAGATATCTTCTTATAGATAAAGGATATAGTAATAATACGATTGAATCTTATAAGATGGATTTAGATAAATTTAAAGAGTTTAATAAGGGTAAAAATATTTCTGATATTTCTAATAATGATTTAAAAAAATACGTAAAATGGTTAAAAGAAAATAAATTAAATGAAAAGTCTATATCTAGAAACATTTCTTGCTTAAGAAGCTTTTATAAGTTTCTAGTTATAGAAAAATACACAAAAAATAATACAGCAGATAGTGTATATTTACCTAAAATTAAAAAAATGCTTCCTACTACTTTAACAGAAGAAGAAGTTATAAATTTATTAGATATTGATTTAATAGATTGCTTTAGTTATAGAAACAAAGCAATGTTAGAGGTTATGTATGCTACTGGAATGAGAGTAAGTGAGCTTGTTAATTTAAAATTAAACGATATAGACCTTAGTCAAGATATTATAAGAGTATTTGGTAAAGGTAGCAAAGATAGAGTTGTTCCAATAGGCGACTACGCTAAAAAGTATTTAACAATATATTTAAAGGATTATAGAAGCTCTATGTTGAAAAAATACAATAATGATTATGTATTTTTAAACAACCATGGCAGCAAAATGACAAGACAGGGTTTCTTTAAGATTATTAAGAAGTTAGCTAGTGAAAAAGGTATAAAAAAAGAGCTTTCTCCACATACAATTAGGCATTCTTTTGCTAGTCATTTACTTAAGTATGGTGCTGATTTAAGAACGATACAAGAACTACTCGGACACTCTGATATATCTACTACACAAATATATACGCATTTAACTAATGAAGAATTAAGAAAAAATTATGAGGAATATCATCCTCATGGAAAATAAAATATAGATTTTTATTCTACTTTTTGATAAAATAAGTATATAAAATAGAAGGGTGATTATATGAAATATAAAAGAGTATTTTTGATAGTACTAGATTCCCTTGGAGTGGGAGAGGCTATAGATGCTAAAAAATGGGGAGATGAAGGATGTTCCACTTTAGGTCATATTGTTGCAATGAATCCAATAGAATATCCTAATCTAGAAAAAATGGGATTTTTAAACTTAGTAGGAAAGGATGTAAAAAAAGTTGATTCTTATTACACCAAAGCTCATCCTAAAGCTAATGGAAAAGACACATTAACTGGTCATTTGGAAATGATGGGTATACGTACATTAATTCCTTTTAAAACATTTACTGCATCGGGATTTCCAGCTGAATTAATATGCGAATTAGAAGAAAAAACTGGAAGAAAAGTTATAGGAAATTGTGATGCTTCCGGAACAGAAATAATAAAAGAATTAGGACCAGAGCAGATGAAAACTGGCGCACTTATAGTTTATACTTCTGCTGATTCTGTACTTCAAATAGCTGCGCACGAGGAAGTAATTCCACTAGAAGAACTATATAAAGACTGCGCTATTGCTCGAGAATTAACCTTAAAAGATGAATGGAAAGTTGGAAGAGTTATTGCTAGGCCGTATGTGGGCACTCCTGGTAATTTTGTTAGAACTGGAAATAGAAAAGATTATGCCCTAAATCCGAGTGCTCCAACAGTATTAGATCATTTAAAAGAAAATAATTATGATGTAATAGCTATAGGTAAAATTAATGATATTTTCAATGGATGTGGTATTACTAAAACTACACATACAGGAAATAACCTAGAAGGAATAGAAGAATTATTAAGGACTCAAAAGCAAGATTTTACTGGACTATGCTTTACTAATTTAAATGATTTTGATTCGAAATATGGTCATAGAAGAAACATAAAAGGATATGCTGAAGCTATAAAAGAATTTGATAACTATTTACTAGAAATTAAAAATAATCTTAAAGACGATGATTTGCTTATTATAACAGCTGATCATGGTAATGATCCATCATATAGAGGAACAGATCATACAAGAGAAAATACTCCAGTATTAGTGTACTCTAAGACCTTTAGAGATCCAAAGCATATGAAAGAGTTAGACTGCTTTAGTGATATAGGCGCTACTATAGCTGATAATTTTAATGTAGAAGCACCTATAGTTGGCAAAAGCTTCCTAGATAGGCTTATATAAAAATGAAATATATTGTTATTTCAGATATTCATGGTGGAATAGAAAACTTATATAAAATACTTGATATTTATAGAAGCATTAAATGCGATAAATTAATAATATTAGGAGATTTATTTAGCTATGGAATAGATTATAATAAAGATAAAATAATTAGTACATTAAATAATTTTAAAGAAAATATTATATGTGTTCGAGGCAATTGTGATAATTATATTGAAGACATTTTATTTGATATGCCATATGTATTAAATATTAATATTAATGGTTATAATTCGTTATTAACACACGGACATTTATACGATACTGAGTATTTGTTAAATAGTTCAAATGACATCATAATGACGGGTCATACTCATAGACCAAAAATAGAAAAAATTAATGACAAACTCTTTATTAATCCTGGATCAATAACAAAGTCAAGACAAGGACCTAATAGTTTTATTTTAATAACTGAATCAGATATTACTATTAGAACCTTAGATAATGAGGTAATGGAAACATATATTTTTTAGTATATGTTTTTATTTCTTGCAAAAGCGCTAAATAAATGGTAATATATATACCGTTATTAAATTGGGTGATATTTATGAGTAATAAGACAAAAGCATCAAAGACAAATGAAAAATTAAAATTATTAGTTGATCAGCTTAGACTTGAATATGATATTCCTCATTCTTTATATGAAAAATATATAGATGAATCTTTAAAAGGATTTAGCTATATGCGAAGTATTCAAAGCGGTGATATTTCTTTTTTTGAGAATGCTTTGAGAAGAAGATTAGATGAATATTATCGTCTTAAAGAGAATAATGATAAGTTAAATACAATATTGTGCTATATGGAAAATAACATAAGACGTCATAAATTATATAACCATTGCTTAGATGATTTAGATAAATTAATAGGTTTCCTAGATACACTAAATTTTACTTTAACAGATGAAATACTTCAAGAATTAGTTGACCGAAGTCCTTTGCTAGATAGTCTTTTAGAGGTTATAGTAACTTCAAATCAAGAATTAATTATTCAAAATAAATTAGATTCAAATTTAAACCATGAATTTATATTACAATTAATAGAATACTATTGCAAAAAAAATGGCATTAAATTTAATAGACAAAATATTTGTTTCGTGTTTAAAAGTGAATGGACAAATGAGTTATATCGTTCAATTATTAATAGTTGCTCATTATTAAGTGCAGATGAAGAAAAAAAATACTTAGAAAGAATACAAAGTGGAGATCAAGACGCTTTGGCTGAATTTGAAGAAAAAAATTTAAGATTAGTCTATTCAATAGCTCGAAAATATACTTATAACAAAGAAGAACTCGCAGATTTAGTACAAGAAGGTACAATCGGGTTAATAGAAGCAATAAATAAATTTGATATTACTAATGGAAATAAGTTTTCTACGTATGCTACTTGGTATATAAACAAGGCAATTCTTAGAAGTTTTGGCAATAGAACTATATCAACTTCTGTTTACATGGGAAAAAAATTATCAAAATTAGAATATATGCAAAAGAAGTTTGCTTATTCATTTACTAAAGAGGAAATAGCAGCAATGACAAATTTAACCTTAGAAGAGGTAGAAAAACTTTCTTTACAAATAAATTTATTGAGTATGGATGAAGTAGAAAAAAATGAAGATTTATCTACGAAGACTAGTAATGGTTTAGAAGAGAATATTTTAAGTATTGATTTACCAGACCAAATAAAAAAATTAATTGAAGATGCTAAATTATCAAAAAAAGAAAGATTGGTTATAATGCTATTATATGGTTTTGATGGTTTAGGAGAAAAGAAAGAACCTGATGTTGCTCAAATGCTTGGCGTTTCAAAACAGGCTATAGATATATTTGAAATAAATGCTCTTAAAAAAATTAGACTATCAAAAATGGCTGGTAATTTTCCTATTTATATGGATAATCCTGTATTGGCAGAATATACATTAAAAAAATATAGAGAAGCATATACAAATCCTAACTTTAAAAAAATACGATTTATTAAAAGCGTGGTAACTATTTTTGACATTGGAGAAGTAATCTTTAGAAGCCCTGATATTTCTAATCAAGAATATAGATTAATAATTGATATGGTTGATACAGCCGAGTTTCAAAGTATAAAGCAACAATTTTCATTTGAGGTGGCACTAATGCTATGTTTAAAATTAGGTATAATTATCAATAAAAAATATACTACCTCTCAAATAGCTGAACTATTAGGAACTGATAATAACCGAGTAAGAACAACTATAAAAAATGCTTTAAGACAAAATAAAAGCGAAATTATAAAACTTATACAAGAAATAAATGGTAGTCAAAAGCAAAAATCAAAAAGATTTAATTCATGAAAGGGGAATTTATGGCAAGTAAAGTTCAAATAGAAAGTTTAGTAGAAAAAAGTTATGAAACAATAGGCAGTATAGAATTACAATTTTTAAAAGATGATATTCAAGCTAGAAATAAGTTTATAGAGGCTAATCAAGGCTTAATAATAAGCATAGCAAAAAAATATTGTAATATGGGTCTTTCGTTTGAAGATTTAATTCAAGAAGGTAATATTGGAATTATACAAGCAATAGATAAATTTGACGAGACTAAAGGCAATAAATTTTCAACGTATGCTACTTGGTGGATTAGGCAATCAATAGCACGTGCAGTAGTAGATAAATCAAAATCTATTAGAGTGTCATCTGAATTATTTTATTCAAGTACAAAATATAGAAAGGCTATAGCAGATTTTGAGCTTGAGTTTGGAAGAGTTCCAAATGAGAATGAGCTATCAAAAATTTTAGGTTTATCTTTAAACAAGATTCGAATATTAGAAACTATTCCAGATTGCTCTACAAGTCTTAATGAAAAATATGGTGTAGAAGGTGAAGAAGGCGACGAAATAATAGCTTTCATTCCATCAGACGACCCATTAATCGAAGATTCTAAAATAGAAAGACAAGAGCAAGAAGAAATACTAGACGCACTAGAAAATTTAGAAATATCAGCACGTGACAAAAAAATAGTAAAATTGTATTTTGGAATTGGTTATTATGGAAACCCTAGCTATGAAGAAATTGCAAATATTTATAAAATAAGTGGAGAATGTGTTAGAAAAATTATTAAAAGAACATTAAACAAAATAAAAATAATAAAGAGTAATTATACTAAAAAAGATGTCAAAATGAACTTCTATGATTTTTTTGACGGATATTCAAAAGAAGAAGTAAACTCAGTTTTAACAGAATTATCACGAGAAGAACGTGACTCGTTATATATAAGGTTTGGTGAAAATTATAGTTCTACTAATCAGCTGAGAGAATTGTCTAAAGAAGAAGCAAAAAGTGTTATTATGTTACTATCAAGCAAAATTCCAATGCTACTAGAGAAAAAATATAATAAGGGAAGACAAAAGCAAAAGAAAAAGCAAAAAATTAAAAAACTGTAAATATATAATATTTGATATATAATTAAATTGTATTTACGGCTTAGAATTGTGGTGAAGTTATGGAAAAAAAACTTTATAATATGCTATTACCAGATATTAAGAAAGTTTATAAAAAATATGATTATCTAAACTTAGAAGATGACTATATTTTATCACTAAGTCAAGGTTTATTAAAAAATGCTAATTATGATAATTTTAATAAATTTAAGCAGCAATTTTTAACTAATTTTGAAAATTTACTTAACAATATTGTTTTTAAACGATTACAAGATTATGATAGCTTTAGAGAAATTATTAAAAGTTTTTCGTCAAAGATGCTATATAATCCGACATCATACAAAAGTGCAATAACGGAAATAAACAAGATATTAGATTTTTTCAAGAAATATAATCTTATTTTATCACCTGATTTTGCTTTAACCATGTTAGGTGACAATCCTATTTTAAATAGCATATTGAAAGTTATAGTAAATAGTAATATCAAAATGATTGAAGAAGGAGATATTGACAAGCTCTTTGATGATATGAACATCTTAGTTTTAATAGAAATTTACTGTTCAAACAACAATATAAAAATAAAACAAGATTCATATCTAGATAAATCACTATATGATTTTAATGATGACTTTGTGTCCGACGATATCACTCGAGACTTTATAATTAAACTAAGAAAAATACCTTTGCCATCACCAGAAGAAAATAAAGAATTATTATTAAAAGCTAAAACTGGAGATATTAATGCTAGAGATAAGTTTATATATTGTAATTTGAGACTAGTATTTTCTATAGCTAAAAAATATTGTGGACGTGGTATTCCTTTTATTGATTTAATTCAAGAAGGCAGCATTGGTTTTATGAGAGCAATAGAATTGTATGATTTTAATAAGAATTGTCAATTTTCAACATATGCTACTTGTTGGATTAGCCAAGCTGTAATACGTGCTATAGATATGAACTCTAGAAATATAAGAATTCCAGTACAACTAAACCAAGAAGTCAAGGCCTTCAAACGAATTAAATTACGAATGGAAAAAGAATTGGGTTATGAGCCATCTATTGAAGCAATTGCAGCTGAAGCAAATATCTCAAATGAAAAAGCAATTCTTTTAGATAGATTACAATGTGATACAATCAGCTTAAATCAAAAAATAAATGATGAAGATGATTCAGAGCTCGAGCTTTTTATACCAAGAGAGCAAATATCAGTTGAAAGTCAAGTTATTAGAAATGCGGCAACCGATGAGTTAAAGAAACTAATGAAATTTTCAAAACTAACAAAAAAAGAAATTGAAGTTCTAGCGCGTCGTAAAGGGCTTTTTGGATGTGAAGAGAAAACTTTGGAAGAGATAGGTATTTCTATGAATATAACTCGTGAGCGTGTTAGACAAATTGAAGCTAAGGCTATCAGAAAATTATCAGAAACTGCCAAAAACATTTCTAAACCCACAAGTGAAGGAATATACGTTTTCTTTTATCAACACAAAAAGCCAGCAATAGATTGGGCAATAAATCATCTCTCACCAGAAGAAAAAGAAGATATACTTCTTGTCTTAAACGGAAGACTTTCCAAGCAAAAAGTAGCTAGTAGAAAAAGAATTGATTATGCTTCATTTTGCAAAAGGTTTGATGAAATTATAGTAAAAGTAGAAAAGCTCATTAAAAAATGGAGCCCAGAAAATATGAAAGAAGGTAATACTATGCAAGAATCTGCATCTAAGACTCAATCATTTGTATATGAATGTACAAATGATTCTAATAGTGGCAATATGGATGGCAAAACATTATATGAATGTTTAAAAGATTATAGAAAAGATGAAATAGATAATGCAATAAAACAATTAACAGCTTTTGATAGATCTTTGTTACGTCAAGCATTTGGAGACAACTTAAGTCAAAACTATTCAAATGAGAAATTATCAAAATTACAAGTTCACCGAATTTTCACGTATATTATTCCAAAAATAGCAAGAATAATTGATTTATCACAAGGTAAAGTATCAAAAAATTATGATTTGTATATATATTTAGGTGATTATAATATTGATGATCTTGCTGCGGCTGTTAAAACATTATCAGCTGATGAACAGGAATTATTTTATTTAAGATTTGGTGAAAATTTTGATCGTCGTAGAGCAAAAAGAAAACTTACATTAAAAGAAAAAAATAAAATCTTCTATGTAATATTACCAAAAATAAAGCAAACATTAGAGGGTAAAAAGCAAGAAAATTGTGCTGATAATGAGCTTTTAAGTAGTACTAAATCAGTACAAAATAAATCAGTAAATGCAAGTGACAGAAATTTGCTCGGTGGTTCCAAAATCGAAAGCCCTAAAAATTCGAATGACAATATGCCAAATAACAATCCAGATGATGATAATGTAGCTAACAGTGATTTACCTGTAGCAAATGACAGCGAAAAGCCAAGTGATGTTAAAATTAATATAGACGATGCGGTTAATCAAGTTGAAAGTTCAAGCGATACAATGGCCAGTCAGCCTCTACAAAAACAAGACATTTTTAAAATACTTGAATTGTTGAAGACAGCTAGTTTTGAAGATATGCTGAAAGTATTATCCGTTAAAGAGGCTGTTATAATAAGTTTAAGATTAGGATATATAGATGGAAAATATTTCACTTGTGAATCTATAGCGGACTTTTTAGGAATATCTACACTTGAAGTAATAGAAACTACTAAAAAAATAATAGATTTATATAGAGAAAACATTATTGCAATAATCGATGGCGCATCAACTTATTTAGTTGATGATGGCGATCAAACAGAAAAATCTGATGGTGGAAAGCAAAAAAAGATTGAATTTAAAAATGTTTAATCTTTTTTTATTGAAAATAGTATTTAATATATGCATATAATCATATTGGTGATTATATGACTAGAGTAGAGCAAGCCTTTTTATTAACTAGCTTAGCTGGCATATCAACTATTATAGGTTTTTTATTTATTTATATAAAAAAAGATAAAAATTCTATAATTGCCAATTCTCTTGGATTTGCTACTGGTGTAATGGCCACAGTATCTATCACAGATCTAATACCAAATGCATTATTGTCTATAGCAAAAGAAAATTCGATGGTGTATACTTTTATTTTTATTATAATGGGCTTTATAGTAGGAATAATACTTTCTAGTATTGTTGACCAAAAGGTCGAAAGAAGTTCTAAGAACGGCTTAAAATTATATAAATTAGGCATAATAACTATGTTAGTAATAGTACTTCACAATATTCCTGAGGGAATAGTAACATTTATTACAGCCAATAATAATATTAAATTAGGCATAACACTTAGCATAGCTATAGCATTACATAATATTCCTGAAGGCATATCTATAAGTATTCCTATTTATTATTCTACTAATAGTAAATTTAGGGCATTTATTTATACATTCATATCAGCTATTTCTGAACCAATAGGTGCATTATTGGCTTATACTTTTTTATCCAAATATATAGGAGATACTATTTTAGGTATAATATATGCAATAATAGCAGGAATGATGGTTAATATCGCTGTTAATGAATTATATAAAGAAGCTATATCATACAATAAAAAAAGCGCTATAAAATATATTATATATGGTTCTATTCTTATGATAATTAATCATTTACTATTTGGTTAGCATGTGATAAAATCAGAGTAGGGAAGTGATTTTATGGAAACATTTGAATATAATCCAAAAGGTGTCTGCTCAAATAAAATAATATTTAATATTGAAAATGATACAGTTATGAATATTAAAATTATAGGAGGTTGTCCTGGTAATGGTCTAGGCATATGTGAACTTTGTAAAGGACAGAAGATAGACTATATTATAAATAAGCTACGTGGAATTAGATGTGGATTTAAAAGCACGTCGTGTCCAGATCAAATTGCACAAGCTCTAATAATGTATAAACAAAAAAGAGATTTATAAAAATCTCTTTTATTGTGGGTTATTTACAATCTAAATCAGAATTTCTTCTAGAATTATTGCTTTCAGAAGATCTACTATTAGTCTTTAAACTATTAGTTTTAGCGTTCATTTTAGATTCTTTCTTATTTCTTTTCATTTAAATCACCCAATAATATTATTTACTAAATCGAGTAATATATACAAATAAATACTAAATAGAATTACTTTTTACTTTAGGAGAAAGATTTAAATGAGTGATTGGCTTGATATTAGTTAATACATATAAACAGATGAAAAAGAAAGAAAAGAAAAAGAGCAAAAAGCTCCATTAATATAAGTATTCTTTTAAGATTTAAAGAAGTTAACATAATATATAGAGTAAAGGTAACATTTTAGAAAGATAATAAAGGAGTGGTTTTTTTGGAAGAGTTTATAAAGTATTTAGAAGATAAAATAAAAGAATTACAAAAAATTAAAGAAACAGAATTAGATTGTGACATTCTAAAAGATGTAATTCCTCAACTTTTAGTTTTTGAAGATGTTTTACAAAAATACAAGGAAAGTATTATTGTAAATAACGGGGAATGATAATATGGAGATATTAGAGAATATATTAAAGGATATATCAAGTGATCAAATTGTGACAATTTTTATTTTTAGTTATATATTTATTATATTAAATGATATATTATCATCAATGATTACTTATATACAAGATAAAGCATGGCTTGTTAATGATTATGAAAAAATAATAGGTACATATTTAAATATATGTGATGTTGATGATAATAAAGAAAAACAATTAATAGCAAATGCTAAGATACGTTTAGAAAAAAGGAAAGCAAAAATGGAAAAGATAAAAAGGATTTTTAGGAGGATTAATAAAAAAAATAAGTGAATAAAAATAAATTTTTTAATTAACTATTGTCATATAGCACCTTGGAATAACGGAGCCTTGCAAAAGGCGAGTATATGCCGAGAAAGGCTATTGACAATACATAAATGATATAATGGTGCATGTAAAAAAGAAATTTTTATAATATTTCTTTTTTGTTATTTACTTCAATAGCACAAAGGGCATTAATTTGTCTTTTGTGCTATTTTTTTCTATGATATGGTTCCTTTACATTCGTTATTCCTAGAATGTAGTCAATACTCGTATTATAGAATTTTGACAATTCTATTAAAATTTCTTTCGGAATCCATCTGCTTTCTGTTTCGTATCCACTATACGTGCGTTCTGCTATATTTAATATTTTTGCAATATCTTTCTGTTTTAGTTCTCTATCTTCTCTTAAATCTTTTAATCTCATATATTTCCCTCACATATAAAAAATAACATAGTTCAATTTGAACTATTGACAAGTAGCTCAAAATGCACTATAATTTAGTTGTATAGTTCAATTTGAACCGAAAATACAAGGACTCATCACGTGGAAAGAACTGACAGAAGTCACATTCGGCTGTTAAATGAGCTTGAGCCGACTACTCCTAACTTGGAGTTTAATAAATAAAGGGAGGAGAGTAGAGAGATGAATACTAAAATAACTATTTTAAGTCTTGAATTGCAATCTTTTGCCAATAAAAATACTGGCGAAGTTAGTGAAATGACTAAAATAACTTATGGTATAGATCTAACTAGTTCAGATAAATTTGTTGGTTATACTATAATGACTAGTTATGCTAAAGGTTCTTCATTTCAAAAATTAAGCAGATTATTAAAAAAAGAACTAATCGCAACCATTGAATTAAAGCCAGGCGACAAGCAAAATAGTGTTAAGTATGTTATTACAAAAATTAATGATGAAAGTATTAAATAATGACATTATTGATACTATCTAAAGGTAATAAAACTGAGTTCCGTTTCTATAGGTTTACTAAATTAGAAATAGGAGATGTCACTGGGTATGGTTGGTTAGTAATTGATAAAAGGTTTTATTATAGGGGTAGGTTTTTGAATTATCAAGAACTAAAAAAAGAATATTGGAAATTATTTGAAATTAAAGCTATGGAGCTTCACAAAGGGAAAAGTGTTTTCAATATTTTTAAAAAAAGGTAAAAACAATTTTTATTGTTTTTATATAGAAGAATAAAGGGGGTTATGTTTAATGGAACAAGCAGCAGCTACAGTAACTGTATCAACTTTAACTGAAACTGGTACAACTATTTTAACTTGGTTATTAAGTTCAGCCACTAAAATATTTGACTTTATGGTTTCAAATCCACTAGTAATGGTATTTATCGGTATCAGCTTAGCTTTTGTAGGATTTAAAGTTGTTGGAAGAGTTATTCATAGATAGTAACTCTTAAAAGGGGAAGCCTTTTAGGGTTTTCCCTTAGTTTTTTTATTAGGAGATATTTTATGTTTATAGTTTATATAGAAAATTTATTAAATAAAAAAGAGATTAAAAAAGTTTTTTGGAATAGGGATAACATGATCAAGTTTGTCAGAAAGGTAAACTATTTTAAAAAAGTAAGGTTGTTGTGTATAGAGGACAATAGTCTTTTATACGACTAGGGGGTAAATTATGATTAATTTTATATTAGGAATATCATTAACATTAAACTTTATATGCGGACTAGTAGTCTATATGGTAATAAAAAAGAAAAAGGTATTAAAAGGGGACTTTTGTAGTGATACTGAGTTAAATGATATGTTGAGTAAATTATAAAGAGAGTAGGGATTCTATGAATATTTTAAAATGTAAATACGAGGCTCACAGATTTGTAAACGTAATATTTTACTTTTTAGTGTTTGCTATTGGGTTTGTACTAGGGTTTGGAGCTAATAAGATAGACATTAAAAATTTGCTTAGTGAATTTTTAATGATAGATAATGTAAGTGCTTTGACTGAGGCTAAATCTGGGACAATTACGTTGCCTAGTAATTTAAAAGTTAGTAAATCTAATTTTAATAGTGAGACATATATATATAATTTATTTAATTATGTAGTTGATGAAGTTGGACTAGACATATCTTTTAATGATTTCTTTAATGTTTTTGGCTTTAATTATCAACCTAAATATGAGCCGACAGCGAATACTAGATATTATTTTTCTAATTCTGATTGGTATTCTTATAGTTTTAATAATTATAATCAATATTCAAGAACTAAAGGAAATGTTTTGTATCTTGAATACGTTAGTACCTCTTCGTTTAAATATTACTATTATACTAACGACGATAATTCAGACTATGCAACTTTTGGTGGTGGTGATAGTTATTATGTTTTCTCAACTCATGATTTTTCAAGTAGTAACAGATATATAAAATTATTAGATTTTAGTGAATTTATAGTTCAGTTTAATTATGATGATTCAATATTTACTGAAGACCCTAACAAGAACTTTTATAAATATTGTTGGGATTTTAATTATAACACCTTATTTGCAGTAATTCCAAACAAAGAGCTGTATGATTCAGTCGCAAGTAGTGAAGATAATGAACATACAATTGGTGGTGGTTTTTATGGCTTTGGAGATTTAAGTAGCATACAACGTGGTACATATGTTAGTCCAGTAATAGGTAAAAATCAATCTATTGTAGATATGATGTTTGGAAAAAAGTTTGAAAATTTACAAGATATTGTTGAAAAAACTGACAATCTAAAAACGGATGGAGAATTACAAGCACGTTATACTGGAGTAGGGCTATCACCTAATATAACGTCTGGGACTCCATTATCCGTAATTGACACGGCAAATTCAAATACTTATTTTAATGATAATTTACAAAAACTTAAGTATGCTTATTATTTCAATTACTTTTATTATTTTGATGTTCTTGGCAATAAAAAATATAACATTTTTAAATATGAACCTACTTGTGAATATAAAAAAGTAGCAGATTACAAAGTAGGTGTAACTTGTGCTAATCAAAATGGAGCAAAAATGTATGAGTTTACTACTAAAACGAATGATATTCTTTCAATGAAAACTGAGGCAATAAGTCAGCTAATTAGTTCAGATATATCAAGTAATATATGTATATATGTACCAAAAGATTACAAAGTCTCTGTTTTGGAAGAAAATCATGAACTTGGTGGAATAGAGGGCAGTGTTGAACTTCCAGATGGTTCACTTGAGAGCTTTTTTTCAACTATTGATGATGAAAAAGATTCAAGTTCTTTAGTTTCAAAAGTTGGCAAATTTATTGATAAAATTAGTGGCTCATTAGAATTTATTAAAACTCAAGTTTATAATTTTTATTGTTCAATGCCGTCTTTAGTTCAAATGTTTATATTATCAGTTTTAACAATATTAATAGTTGGAGTTATTATAGGAATGGTGGTCAGATAATATGTTGGATTTTTTATCAAAATGTGGAGATTTGATAGCTTTAGTTTTTAAAGGCATTGAAGAATTTATAAGTTTTATGTTAGGGTTGCCTAAGTTCTTAATATCAATGATATACGTTGTGCCACGACCATTTTCAGATGTAATTTTGGCTTTTATATCAATAATATCTTTTTTCTTATTATTGAGAGCTTTAGGCAAGATAGTAAGTGCCTATAAAGGGGGGTAAATATGTTAAGTCAAGTATTTCCATTTTTAATTAGTGTTATATCAAGATGTACAAGTTGGATATTTACATTAAAAATTAATGACGATCCAAGTATGACGTTAGGAGAATTCTTATTAACTTGTGCGTTTATAGGTATAGTAATTTATTTTTTAATTAGAAGTTTTGGTGGAGATTCTTTCCCTACTTTAAGAGGCTTGTTTGCAAGAGAACAAGAGGCAAATGAAATAAAATTAAAAGTAGAATCTAAAAAAAGTAAAAAATAGGAGGTAATATATGGAGACTTTTTACGAAATGTCCGTAAAGATTATAGGTTCTTTGCCTGATACATCTTTGTGGATTTATGATTTAGGAACTATATTTTTAGTAATAGTAGCATTTTGTGTATTTATAATACCAATATCTTTAATGTATAAGAAAGTTATAGGTGGTTAGTATGAGTATTAGTCATATACCATTTTATATAACTTGGGATATATATATGGAATTTGTAACGAGCAACTTTCCTAATTTAGTGCTAAGCGATAATGCACTATTTATAGGATTTATCATATTAAATTGCTTTGCAATATTCTGTATATACTTATTGATAAAATTAATTAAATTTGTAGTCATATTAGGTAAAAATATGATTTATAGATAGGAGTAATGATTAAATGGTTATAATAATTTTAGTAATAATTCTGTTTTTATGGATTATTATAGGAAATTTAATGCAAAAGCCTGGTAATACGTTCGATATGTATATTGGTGTACCAGGAAGTGGTAAAACGACTTTTGCCGCTTATTTGACCAAAAAAAGAAGAAAAATGGGTAAAAAGAATCCTAAGCTAGGCGTTGTACATAGTAATGTGCCTATAAAAGGAGCTTATAAGGTTGAAAAAAGTGATATTGGCAAGTATTTACTAAAAGATACTTTATTACTTATGGATGAGGCTGGAATAGATTATAATAATAGAAATTTTAAAAAATTTAGTGATGATGAAACTTACTTTTATAAATTTCATAGACACTATAATGTAGATATAGCTTTATTTTCACAAGATTTTGACGTAGATGTAAAATTGAGAAAGTTAGCTACAAGATTATACATAGTAAGTAAATCAATATTTCCAGGATTCGTAAAACGTAAATTAATAACTAAGAAAATAGGAATAGATAACAATACCAAACAATTAATAGACCAATATTCTTTTGCATTTTTAGGAGTAAAATATATATATTGTCCTAAATTATGGAAAATGTTTGATTCTTATTCATATAAAGAACTACCAACTAAAGAATGGGAAGGATACTAGGTTATATGCGCGACATTTATGTCGCATATAACCGATAGTAATTATGAAGAGGAGTAGTCATAATTATTTGTCGTATGAAGAAGAAAAACTAGCAAGAACAGAATATAAAGACTTTCTGATAGAGCATAAAGGTGTGAAACACCTGGATGCTCTATTACTTGATAGTAGTCTCATATCTACGACAAAATTAAAAAAATACTATCTAAAAGTTATAGATTGTGGTAAATATAAGCAAGTTTACTACTATGATAGATTAAAAATTAAAAATGATAGTAGCTATGAAAAATATAAGAAAATTGATACCACATATCTATACAAAAAAGAAAACATAAAAAGAAAAAAAGAAAAACAATTAATAGAATTAAAAAATATAAATAGGAGTAAATTTAAATTACAGAGATTAGTAAAAGCAAACGAGGAAGAATTTAAAACATTTATTACTTTAACCTTTGATGATGACGTAAAAGACATTGAACAAGCTAATAAGAAATTTAGATATTGGAGAGATACATTCCAAAGAAAGTTTAAAAACTTTAAATACGTATGTGTTCCAGAATTTCAAAAAAATGACAGAGTTCATTATCACTTATTAACAAATGTAAGCTACAATGATATTGAATTAATCAATGAAAATATCATATATTATAATTTTTTAAATAATATCCATAAACACAAATATAAGCTAATTAAGAAAAGAGTAGGGGAAGTAGTAATAAATAAATTAATTAAATTAAATGATTTAAATTTAGTGTTAAGAAAGCAAAACAATAAATGGCATAACACAAAGAAAACATATAATTTTAAAACAAAGCAAAACAAAATATTTAAAACTATTCGTTATTGGAAAAATGGCTTTAGCAACGTAGTTAATATGAAAAATGTTAATGTAGTTGGTTATTTATCAAAATATATGACTAAAGACATTGACAATCGTTTGTTTGGTAAGAAAAGATATTTCAATAGTAATAACTTAGTTATTCCGAAAGAATATTGTATTGATTGTATAAATGAAATAGAATTTTTCTATTATTTAGATTTTGTAAATAAAAGTAATATTGTATATAAAAAGGAATATTTAACTTATTTTGAAGAAAAAATAAATTTTATAGAATATAAGGAGAAAGGTTTAAATGAGTGATTATATAGTAAAATTAGAATTTGATGAACAGATATATAAATTTTATGAAGAAAAAGCAAGATTATTAAAAATAGACACAGAACAATTGATGGGCTTGATATTAGTTAATACATATAAACAGATGAAAAAGAAAGAAAAGAAAAAGAGCAAAAAGCTCCATTAATATAAGTATTCTTTTAAGATTTAAAGAAGTTAACATAATATATATTGTCGGAATTTAAAAATAAACAATTTATATAATAATTTCCTAATGCTAATTTATGTTTAGAAGCACATTACTACATATTGTATTTCAAATTATAATATTATTTTATTTAATCTTGTTTTTAATTTAAAATTTATAAATTAATTTTATAATGCAATAATTTCATAATCAATCTATCTATCTTTCAACATTTATATAGTTTATATATTATCGATTGTATTGTAATGAGATATATTATATTATAATTAAGTATTAAATCAATCTAATGTAGTTAATGCGTAGTATTAGATAGTTTTGTCCCCTACTTTTAAATCATCAGGATAGGGGAAGTGTACACAAAAAATAGACTATTCTTCGTCTATTCTTTTAAATGCTGTTTTTCTTGATTCTATTTCTGCAATCTTTTCAAACACCTCTGAAGCATTATTATCAGTTATTTCAGTATATCCAAGTTCTTTTAGAGCTTGTGATCTTATATTATTTAATTCCATTGTACGACTCAATTTATCTTCGATTTTTTGTTCAATTTGGTTGACAAATCGTCTATGTGATTCTGCTAATTTGCTTTTAGATGCTTTACCACTTCTATATAATACCATAGCGCTAAACATAACGCTTTCAAATATAAACTGTTCATCTTCCTCAAAAACAAACTCCATTGGCTTTTCAAATCCAGTTTCTTTTGCAACATAGGCTAAAATATATTTTAATTCTTTGGTATTATTTATTGCTTGTAAATAATGATAAAAATAATTTACAATATTAAATCCTTCTTTACCATTATCTTCTAGATATTCTTTAACTAAGTCCATAATACCAATAAATAGTTCTTGATTTTTAGGTGAGATGCCATTTAATATTTCGTTGCCTACTCCTACCCCACTATTTTCTTCACGTTTTTGATCACAAAGACTATTTAGTCTTACTTCTACTTCAGTTATATAGTCTGTATCTATTTTAATTTTATTAATTTCTTCTGCATTTTTAATGCCTAAAAGATTAAATAATAAAACTTTTTTATCCTTTGGCCATTTATTTATATCATCTAATTCTAAATAATTATATATCATCTGTCTAGAAACGCCTAAGAATTTAGCTAATTTAACCTTAGAAATTCCTAATTCGCGTAATAGCTCAGTTAACTTCGTATTCATTTTTTACCCTCCTAATATAATTTTATCACATTATTTACAATTGTCAAGTGTAAAGTAATGGTAAATATATTAGTGGATTAAAATTTTAATTACAAGTTTTAAAAGAAAGGGACTTGCAAAAGATTCATATAAACTAGTTAAAAGAACTAATATTGTAAAAAAGAAAACTACATACAAGTATTTATTGGTATAATTTCTCATATTAACTTGTTTTTTCTTTGCTATATTGTTAATCATATTCATAGATAACTTTGTTGTAAATGCCGTTAAAATTGAAATTAACAATATATTAATTATTAAGTGAGGAAAAATATATATAATACTTAATACTAATCCTTTTAATTTATAAGTAAAAATGAATGAAGATATACTAAATCCAATAATAAATGCTTTATAAAATAATATTATTATGTTTATTGGAAAGAAAAAATAAGTAAATCCAATTAAACTTATAATAAATATAATAGAAAAATTAATTATCAGTGTGTTTTTTAAATTGTCTATATATTTAAAATTATCAAGTCTTAAATGTTCAATGAAAGATTCTATATATTCTACTACAATAGCTTTATCTGCAGAATTTAATATTACTATAAATATGGCTCCAGTTATTATTCCAAGTATAACTATAATTAAAGAAAATAATACGTATTTTTTGTCAAATTTTATATTGTTAATTAGTTTGTCCAATGCTTTTTTCATTATATCACCTAATTAATAATATTATATAAATATATTTTTATTCCATTTTTAGAAAAAATATATTATAATATTTATTGAGGTGTGAAAATGAATCCAAAAGTACAAAAAGCAGTTATAATAATACTATTACTTGCTATGGTAGGTTCTACTTTACTTGCCATATTTGCATAAAAAAACAATCTATTTTAATTTTTAGATTGTTTTTTTGTATCTTTCTTTAATAAATCTCTTATTTCTTCTAAAAGTTTTACTTCATCACTTTTTGTATCCTTTTTTTCTTCTTTCTTTTCTTCTTTATGAGTTAATTTGTTAAATGCTCTTATTACAATGAATATGCAAAATGCTACTATTAAAAAATCTACAACATTTTGAATAAATATTCCATAAGTCACTTTAGCAGAACCTATTTTGAAGTATAGGTTTGAAAAATCAATACCTCCTATAACAATTCCAACTAGTGGCATTATTATATCATCAACTAATGAACTTACTATTTTACCAAAAGCACTTCCTATAACAACACCAACTGCAAGATCAACTACATTACCTTTAGAAATAAATTTTTTAAATTCTTTTATCATTTCAACCACCATCTAAATTATACCATATAACGAAATTTTAGCAAATACTAATTATTTTTTTCTATAAATAAACAATGTTTACAAAGTTCTTCGACTTTTTTATTGTTTTTAAAGTTTTCAATCATATTAACTACCCTATTACTATTTAATATATTATCTAGATTGTCTATCTCATATATGTTTCCTAACTTAATTTCACCACAACTATCTAAGCAGCAAGGAATAATATCTCCATTTACTAAAATACCAATATGATCTCTTAGTGCATAACAAGTGCCAAAATCACTATAATAATTATTGTTAAAATCCGGCCATATAAATTCGTGAAAACTATTTAAAAATAATTTTTCTTTTATAGTAAAGCTTGAAAAGTTTAATGGAATATTCACTTTGTACCTATTATTTATATATTTAATAATATCTTCACTATATTTATTTTTAACCCAAAGTCTTAGTGAAATATATGTGTCATTTTCAAGTAATTTGTCCACAGTATTAAATGTATTTTCTAAGTAATCGTTTAAGCTAACTTTATATCTGGATGAATAGCTATGTAGCGAAATATTAACTTGCCTTATATGCTTATTATTTTCTATTTTATTTAATAAGTATCCGTTGGTAGTTATATTTATTTTGAAATTTTTACTAGCAATATCTATTATTTCATTTATTTTAGGATGTAATAATGGTTCTCCTAAAATATGGAGATATAAATAATCCGTATAATTTTTTAAAACTTTCAATACTTTTTTAAAGTTGTTTATAGTTATAAATTCTTGCTTTCGCTTGTTCTTAATACAAAAATCACAATCTAGGTTACAGCTATTAGTAATTTCTACATAGACTTTATTAAATCTTTTTTTCATAAATAATCACTATTTGATTATATCATAATCATAAAAAAATAAAAACTAGAAATAATTCTAGTTTTCAGCTTCTTCTAACATGTTTGTTATAAGTATTCCGTATCCCTTATGTGGATTTTCAACTACTACGTGTGTTACAGCTCCTATAATATATTCTCCTTGAAGTATAGGACTGCCACTCATTCCTTGAACAATTCCATTCGTTTTACTTAATAATTCTTGATCCGTTATTTCAAACTCAATATTTTTAAGTTTATTACTTGTTTTTTTTACGGATAAAATTTTTATTTTGTATTCTTCTACTTCAATCCCATTTAAAACAGTCTTTATAGTAGCATCACCTAATTTTATATCGTCTATATTAGCCACTTTATAAAGGTTAGTATCATCTATATTTGAGGTATAATTACCAAAAATTCCCTTACTAGTATTTTCAAATATTGTTCCGTTTACTTTATCACTGTATAGTATAGCATTTTTTTCTCCTGGATTTCCTTTATTACTTCTAGTTATTCCTGTTATTTTAGAATCAAATATAGTACCGCCTATTATATCAATTATTTCTCCTGTTTTAGAATCTGTGATTTCGTGTCCTAAAACTCCAAATAGTTTGGTATTTGGATCGATATAAGTTAAAGTTCCAACACCTGATATTGAGTCTTTTACATATAAACCTGTTTTTTTAATACCAGAATCTATATATAGATTTAATGTAGTATTTGTTGCTTTTTTATTCCTAATATATTCAATATTTAAACTTTCACAATTACAAGTATCTATAATTGATACCATATTTTCCACTGATTGAACTTTTTTATTATTTATTTGACTTATTATGTCACCATTTTTTAAACCGGATTCATCTAGTGGATTATGTCCATTTATTTCATAAGAACCAACTATTAATATACCATCTGTATTTAGTCTTATTCCTACTGTTTCTCCACTTGCAATTATTTTGTCGGAATATGCAAAAGCAATTTGTGGAATACTAATTAGTGTTAAAAGAAGTATTTTTAGAGATTGTTTTTTAAAAAATTTTAAAAACATAAAAACAACTCCTTTATAGACTACCATTAATATTATGAAGAGTATATTTTAATTTATGAAATGAAAAAAATACCATAAAGGTATTTTACATAACTCTATTAATAATATTATTTATATGTTTTTTAAGTTTTACTTCGTCAAAAGGAACTAGAAGTTTATGATTTAGCATTAAAACTTCTCCATTTACAATAGTTGCATCAACATTAGAATATCCAGTATTATGTACTACATTGTTAATGACATCAACAGTAGGATAAGTTTCTATCTCATTTAAATCTACTATGATAATATCTGCATTTTTACCTACTTCAATACTTCCTATTTTATCATCCATAAAAAGTGCTTTAGCTCCATTTATTGTTGCCATTTTTAAAACTTCATATGAAGAAGACACAACAGGATCTTTATATAAACCTTTTTGTAATAAATCAACCATTGACATATGGTAGAACAAATTCAAATTATTTCCGCTGCCCTGACCATCAGTTCCTAGGCAAACATTAACATAATTTTTATATTTTGATATATTTGCAATACCACATCCTAAGTTTAAATTACTAATTGGATTATGAACAAAGCTTACCTTTTTATTTAAAAATTTACTTAATTTATCTTCACTAATAAAAGTTGTATGAGCTAAAATTAGTTTATTTCTAAGCATTCCTACTTTTTCTAAAGCATCGACTGGATCCATATTGTATTTTTCTTTTATTGTACTAACTTCTGTTTCATTTTCACAAAAATGTATATGTAGTGGTAAATCTAATTTTAGAGCTAAATCACTGCACTTTTTTAAATATTCTTCACTACTTGTATAAAATGAGTGAACAGCTACAGAAAACTTAATTAGATCACTATCTTTGTTTTCTTCATATAGTTTTAAAAACTCATCAATCATCTTTTGTCCTTGACCAGTTCCATCCATAAGACATCTACTAAATAAAGATCTAAGTTTAGTCTGTTTTAAAGCCTTAATACTGCCATCACAGTTAAAATACATATCATTACTAGTAGTAGTTCCTGTTTTAATCATCTCTATACACGAAAGTAAAGTAGAATAATATACATCATCGTTTGTTAAATTGTTTTCTATAGGCCAAATTTTATTTTCAAGCCATTCATTAAGTGTTAATGAATCATTAGTAGCCCTAAAAATACTCATGCCTAGATGTGTATGTGCATTTATAAGTCCTGGCAATACAACCTTATTAGTAGCATCTATTAACATATCGTATTCGCCATCATAATCTTTAACTATTTTAAATATTTTATCGTCTTTGATTACAATATCTAACTTTTCGTATTGTTCTTTTCTTTTTTCGCCCATGGTGATTACTGTACCACCCTTAATAACTTTTATCATATTTATTCCTCAACTTTAAATTCTTCTTCAGAACCATCTTCACTTATTATTTTTGTAACTTTATCTTCAATATTTTTAAGTTTTTTATCACACTCTTTTACTAGTTTCATAGCATAAGTATACTTTTCTATTGAAGAATCAAGGTCTATTTCACCAGATTCTAATTCATTTATAATACTTTCTAGTTCTTTTAATTTATCTTCAAATTTAACTTCTTTAGTCATTTATATTCTCCTTTATTTCAATCACTTCAGTAATAACATCACCATCATAAAATTTAATTTTTAATTTATCATTTTTATTTAAGTCTCCTACCCTACTTATCAACTTATCACTTTGATATGCTAATGAATATCCTCTTTTTAGTGTTCCAAGCGGATTTACTAGTTCAAGTTTATCAACTAGGGTCAAGAATTTATCTTTTGAGTCTTTATATAGTGTTTGAGGATTATTTAATATATAATTTCTCTTTAACAACTCAAATTTGTGCTTTGATGCATCTAGCTTTTTAATTATTATTTTTTCTAATGACTCTACTATATAATCTAGTCTTTGTTTTTTATTTTCATACATTATTAATGGATTTTTTATAACAAAACTATTTTTAATTGAATCTAATATTAATCTTTGATAGTTGATTTTTCCATTGATAGATTCATTTAATCTTATGGTTAAATTATTTAAATGGTTTATTAGATCAGAGATGTTAGGAACGGCTAATTCGGCTGCTCCTGTTGGTGTTGGTGCTCTTAGGTCTGCTACATAATCTGCTATAGTAAAATCTATTTCGTGTCCTACAGCGCTTATTATAGGTGTTTTAGCTTCAAATATTGCACGAGCAACTATTTCCTCATTAAATGGCCATAAATCTTCTATGGAACCTCCACCACGCCCCACAATAATTACATCTAAATTATAATTGTCAGCTTGCTTAATTTTTTTTACTATATCATCTTTAGCTTGATCTCCCTGAACTAAAGTTGGAAATACTACTATGTCACAAATAGGGTATCTTCTTTTTATTGTAGATATTATATCTCTAATAGCAGCTCCTGTTGGTGCTGTCACTACACCTATTTTTTCTGGTATTTTTGGTATTGTCTTTTTATATTTGGCATCAAAAAGTCCTTCTTTTGATAAGTCTTTTTTTAATTTTTCAAAAGCAATGTAAAGATTCCCTATACCATCTTCTAGCATCTCATCTACATATATTTGATATCCGCCTGTTGCCTCATATACACTAATTCTTCCTGTTACAAGTACTTTAGAGCCATCTACTGGTCTAAATAAAAGTTTTTTAGCATTAGATGAGAACATAATAGCATTAATTTTACTATTTTCATCTTTCAACGAAAAATATATATGTCCAGTAGAATGATACTTAATATTAGATATTTCACCTTTTAAATATACAACTCTTAAATTGGTATCGCTTTCAAATTTAGCTTTCAAATATCTTGTTATAGCACTTATTGATAAATACTTACTCTCCATCTTTATCTACCTTATTATGATATACTTTATCTAAAACACCATTTATCATTTTTTTAACATCATCATCACTATAATTTTTAGCTAATTCAACAGCTTCATTTATTACTACAATTTCTGGAGTGTTAGTATAAAGTAATTCGTAAATAGATAATCTTAATATAGACTGATCAGTGTTTCCTAATCTATCTATAGTCCACTTATTTAAGTATTTGTTTGCTACAGAATCTAATTCTTCTTTTTTAGTTATTACGCCAAATACTATATCTTTTACAAATTCGTTATCTACTGGATTAACCTCTTTGATAACATCTTCTACATTGTAATCTATCTTATTTATATCATATAAATTAATCTGATATAAAATAGTCATTATATTTTTTCTTAATTCACTACGTGTTAGTTGTTTCATTTTATCACCAATAAATATTTTATCATATTTTAACTTTATTTAAAAGTATCTTTATTTAAATAAAATAAAAAGACTAATAATTAGTCAGTTTATTTAATATATGCTTCTCCAGCTCCTGAATATAGCTTAATAAGTATATTTATCATTAAATATAATATTAATATAAATAGAAATATCCATCCAATAATAGGTACAATAAATAGAATTATCCATATATAAGGAGATAAATAATATTCACTACCATTTATTTTTAATTTCGCACTTACATTAGATAATATTTCTATATAAAGGGCAATTATCATTACAGCAAATGGTAAAATTAGAATCATTCCAATTAACCAGAAGTACCATTTGGCATACCAACTATTTTCATCAAAAACATCAAGAAGTGCTCCTAGTAAAATTGTGCCAGTTCCACCTGATAGGAATAATAGTAAAAAGCACCACCAGTATTCTCTTTTTAACATTTTCATAAAATCACCTCTTTAATTATAGCATATCATTCATTATTCTCCAACTAATTTGGATAAAAACTTAAAGCTTGATTCTACACCTTTATTAGCAGCTTTACTAATTCCTTGTGAAATTTTACTAGTTAATTTGGATAAATTATTGTTATATTTGGTTTCTTCTACGACTAAGTATTTATTTATATCCACTTCTTTACCATTTTTAACGTCCTCTTCGAATTTTTTTATTTGTTCTTCTGTCATTACAGCTTTCTCGTGGTTCTTGTATTCGTAATATCCTGTTAATTCGGATAAGTAAATAGCTAAAAAACTTATAAAAAACACATAAAATATAAACTTAAATATTTTTTTCTTTTTATCTGGTTTCATTAATATATTCTCCTATCACATCTGCTATTAGATCTAAAGTATTGTTTACTTCATCTATATTATTATTATTACCTCCTACTTCTATTAAAATAACATTAGGGCCTATATCTTGATTGTATACCCCATTTACTCCATATCCCTCTTTTTTCATAATTCCCCTAGTTAAGGTAGGATATTTATTTAAAATTATATTATTAATTTTTGTAACAATTTCAAGATTTTCCTTATAAGTGTCATATTCTAGTCCTATTACAAATAATACTTTAGCGCAATCTTTACCATTAATATTGACATAAGTTGCTTCTTTTGATGCTGCATCTCTATGCAAATCAATAAATAATTTAGCACTCTTATTTTTTTTATATGCTTCTTTTAGAAAAACTCTACTTGCTATATAACTTCCAGCATGGTTTAAGCCATGTTCTTTCATATATGCCAAGATATCACTTTCTTCTACAAATGCATTAATATTTAAATTATTTAACTTTTCTTTTAACATATGAGATGCCATTAACACATCTGGAGTAATATTGTAATCTTCTAAATATTCTTTAGAATAGTTTTCACCTTGATGCGAATTATATATATAAACATCAACAGGATCGTTTTTAGCATAGTTAAAATTAACAGATATAGTATTATTAGTGTTACTACTATTCTTAGTATACATGATTTGACTTTTTAGTATATTTTCTGGTGAATTAAATATATCGTTATTTACTAAATAATAAAATGAGTTTATGAATTTATTGCTTTTGTTATTATATGTATAATAATTTGAACTATTTAAAATAAACTTTAAAACTTTATTATTAATATTTATTGTTGAAATTTTATAATTATTAATAAACAATATTGCTATTGCAATCAGTAATAAGAAAAACTTGCTTTTGTGTTTTAATCTTTTTTTAGATTTAAATCTTTTTTTCATATTATCACCAATTTTAATATACAATAAACTGTAATTAAGTTTTGTCGAAAAAAAGAAATGATAAATAACTACATTATCATTTCAAGTATTATATTCATAATACACTATATTATATTTAAAATAATCCAATATATGTTGACTTTTTTATATGTTGTGATAAAATATTGTGCGAGGATGTGGTTCTCTTGAATAAATTAAAAAAATACATCAATCTTCTTAAAAATGGAACAAAAACCATGTTTAAAGAGTTTTTTAAAAAAGAGACAAATAAAAAGCAAAGAGCAAACATGTGGACATTTACAAGACTTGTAGCTCCTTTTATAAACTTAATATTAACTATAATTGCCATTTCTAGTGGCATTTCTGCTCTTTTTATAGCGAGCGCTATTATAGCTGCTATGGCAGCTACTACAGACTTTTTTGATGGTAGAAGTGCTAGAAAATACAATAGTCAAAGTGAATTTGGCGAATTATTGGATCAAGTTACCGACAAAGTCTTTTCTGGATTAACAGGAATATGCTTAGTCATGATTAATCCACTTTATATTATTACACTAATAGGTGAAGGAATTATTTCTTCTATAAATGTTTATTATGGTTTAAAACATAAAAATGTTAAATTTGAAAGTAGTAAATTGGGCAAACTTAAAATGTGGCCATTATTTTTGACTCTAGGTTTAGGATTCTTTTCACAAATAAGTTTAACTATGTTAAAAATTTCAAATATAGCTATTGTTTTCACTTTTATAATGCAACTTCTAACTGCTGGTAATTATATTGCAATAAATAACAGTAAAGTTAAAGAATTTAAAATGAAACAAATAATTGAAAGCAATGATGAAGAATTAGCCAATAGTAATGAGAACAAAAAAGAAAAAGCTTTAAATAACGTAAACAAAAATACAAGAAGCTTATCAGAAAATCCAAAGCATTCAGAAGAAACTTCGAAAAATTTAGAAAGAATACAACATCAAAAAGGAAGATATAAAAATCTTAGAGATTTAGCTTCTTCTTTAAGGCAAGAACAAGAAGAACCAGAAAAATTAAATGATTTTCAAAAAATAATATCAAAAGAGGATAACTAAAAATTGTTATCCTTTTAACTTACTAAAATATTTCCTATAGTCTCAGCAATATTATAAAACGTATCTTTAATAAAATATAACTTATCTTTTATTTTATTATTTTTGCCATTCGTATTATTTATTTCAAGTATAATGCCTTCCTTTAATGTTATTTTGGTAATTGTTACATTATACCTCTTATATTTATCTATTATAAACTCTGAATCAATATCATTAGACAAATATACATATATCATATTATTATTTATATATATACTGTCTCTTATAAAGTATTTATAGTATTCAATAATTTCATCCATATTACAAATTAAGTAATTTGAAGACTTTTTAGTTATATATTTTCTTAATTTTTTAATATTTATATACTTTCCTTTGTTAGTATTTCTTTTAGCTTTTTTCTTTGATTTGTGATTTAAATTACCACCTGATGGAAATCTATTGATTGAATAGAGATTAACACTTTTCTTTTTATTAAGTAATTCAACTAGGTTATCATCAATTCCAATTGCCAATACATTTCCATCAAAACTTTTTATTATATCTTTTAGCTTATTTTTCAACTATATCACCTACTATATCATTTATTACATAACTAGCACATAACAATCCTGAAGTTGCTGGTACAAATGAATTTGATGGTATTGTTTTATTAATTTTTACACGTGGCTTTTCATCACTACAAACTACGTAAACTTTACCTTTAATGCGCTCATCCTTAACCATTTTGCGTATAATTTTAGCTATTGGATCGTAACTAGTATTTCTAATATCTACTATTTTTAGTCTAGATGGATCCATTTTATTACCTGTACCCATACTAGATATTAATTTTATGTTTTTTCTCTTACATATTCTTATTAGTTCTAATTTAATTGTAATTGTATCGCAGGCATCAACAACATAGTCAATATTATCAGAAAATAATTCTTCTATATTATCCAAAGTAATGAATTTATTAATTTTCTTTATAGAACATTTGGGATTTATACTTAAAATTCTTTTTTCTATTTCATCTGTCTTATAATTTCCTATATTGTGGACATTAGTCATTAATTGGCGATTTAAATTAGATTCAACTATAATATCATTATCGACTATTACAAAGTTTTGAATACCACTTCTTACGAGTGCTTCAGTTGCGTAGCTTCCAACGCCACCTAAACCAAGTATAAGAACTCTTTTTGTTTTAATTAAATTTATTTTTTCACCTATTAAAAGTTCTAATCTCTCAAACTGATTCATGTGTCACCTTTTTGCTTTCTCTTTCTTGCTTTGAATAAATACAGCCACAATAGTCTTGACGATAAAGTCCATAAATTTTTGATAATTCCAGCGATCTTTTAAACCCATTTTTCTTTTTTAAGTCACAAAATAAGTATTTTATATCATATTTATTCTCTAAATATTCACCAATTTCATTAATCCAAGTAGAATTTTTATATGGACTAATTGATAATGTAGTGGTAAAGTAGTCAAAATTATGTTTTTTAGCATAACTAGCTCCTTTTTCCATTCTGAATTTGTAGCACTCAAAACATCTTTTACTACCCTCACCTAAAGATTCTAAGCCTTTTATCTTATCAAAATAATCACCTGTATCATAATTTTCTTCTACTAATTCTACTCTATTTTTAGTTTTGAACTTTTTAATAAAATCTTGAAGTTCTTGAAGTCTTCTTGTATACTCATTTTCTGGATGAATATTTGGATTATAATAGTAAAGTGTTATCTCAAAATAATTGCTTAAAAGTTCTAGTGTATAAGAGCTGCAAGGAGCGCAACAACAATGAAGCAATAATCTGGGTGTTTCATCGCTAATACTTTCTAATATTTCTTCCATTTTATTTTGATAATTCATCTTCATCATACCTATCTAAAAAGTTATGCCTTTTGCCATCTTTTAAATATTCTATTAAAGCATCTACATTTACATTTTTACTGCTTTTGTATATATTAGTCTCAACATATGGATTTACCTTTTTTAATTCTTTTATTAGACTTTTAATTTCTTTCCTTTTTGAATTGTTTTCTCTTTCACTTTTTTCAGTAAATTTACAAGCACAATTTAAAAATTTAAGATCACAATATCTAGCCCAATTTATTATATCAGATTCTCTTACATAGCATAATGGTCTAATTAATTCTAAACCTTTAAAGTTTGTACTATGTAGCTTTGGCATCATAGTTTTCATCTCACCACTATAAAGTATACTAAGTAATGTTGTCTCAATTATATCATCAAAATGATGTCCTAAGGCAATTTTATTACATCCCATCTCCTTAGCTTTTGAATATAAAAAACCTCTTCGCATTCTAGCACATAAATAGCAAGGACTGTCTTCACTAATACTATCTACTGTACTAAAAATATCACTATCAAAAATTTTTATAGGAATGTTTAATTTTTCTGCATTATATTTAATTAATTCTAAATTTTTATCATTATATCCTGGATTCATAACTAAAAATTCTAAAGAAAAATTAATTTTACCATGACGATGCAACTCCTGCATGCATTTAGCAAGTAAAAAAGAATCTTTACCACCACTTATGCATACTGCAATTTTATCATTTTCATTTATTAGTTTATATTCATTTATCCCTTTTATAAATGGTTTCCATATATCTTTTCTATATCTTTTGATTATACTTCTTTCTATATCATTTACTTCCATATACCCTCCAAAAAAGCACAATTAATGTGCCTTAACAAGAAGAATTTATGTCACAAGTTGAACTATAAATATTATTAGCATATCCTTCGTATATCGAATATAACTCTTCATATTGTTCTTCAGTTAAATTCTTAAAAGGATCTGTTTGTCCTTCAACTGTTGATACTTGAATTCCTAAAACTTTTCCATCTTTTACAAAAATCACTGATGGAGCATAAATTCTTTTTTCACCAACTTCATATGTTTTATCCTCATAAGAAATAATATAGTCACTTAAATTATCCTTTAAGGCATCAAGCAATCTAAAATATCCTTTAGTCCCTTTTATTTCTTTACCATCGTCGTTTAAAGCTAAAGTAAGCTTACCATCCTCTATTACATATGAATCTCTTTCATCTTTTATATTTAAATAATATATTTTATCTATTTTATTATCTTTTGCTACATCAAGTAAAACTGGCACTGCAGTTCTACACCAAGGACATTCAGGAAAGCCTAAATAAATTATTCCTGTACCATTATTTATAACATCAATAATTTCATCGTAATTTGAATACTTTATTGGATTATTTTTACTTATATTTAAATCTTTATATTTATTTTCTCCGTAACTAACTTTTCCATTTAATGATTCATATTCTTTTTTAAATTTTAAAGCATCACTAAACTCACTATTTTTAACTCCTAAATAAGAAATAATTGCTAAAGCTGCACATACTATCGGTGTTAAAATCATTAATATTTTTTGTTGTTTCATAAATTCACTTCCCAGATTATTATATCATAATTGTATATTAAATACTATACCTAAATATTATACTAAAATAAAAAAAGCGCAATGGCTTTTTAAAGATTGTTTCTAAATTCTTTTAATGCATTTAAAAATTCTTCCTGTTTTTTTATCTCTTCTGTTAATTCATTATAATCTCTAGTATTCATTATATCTAAGTAATTATTATTTTGAATTTTTTTAACTGTAGGATAATCCAATTTTTTATTTTCAATTACTCCATATATAGGTGAAATAAATTCACTCTGTTTAAACTTTTTAGGTTCTTCTTTTATAGAACTAGATGATATGTTTTCTACTGCTTCTTTAACCATTTCTGGAGTTATATCACTTTTAATTTCTTCCATAGCTGCAATAGGCTCTGTTGTGTTTTGATCAGCTACTAAATTCTCTACGAAATTTATATCAGATTCTTCATCATCAGTAACCTCAATTTTGCCAGCTTTAACATTATCAACGAGTTCTTGATAGCTAATTATTGCATTTTCTTCTTGCTCTTGTTCAAATTTCTTTACTACATCTTCTGGTTTTACATCTACATCTTCTTGCATTTTCTTCAATATGTTTTCTAAATTGCTAATTTTAGACTCATTTTCAACATTTTCTAATTCTGCTTCTACTTTCTCAGCTTCTACAAAATCATCTTTTATTTTCTTTCTACTTTTTTGATTAGTGCGAATTATAAAAAGTATAGTTGCAAGAATAGCTAAAGCGATTATTACACAAATATATAGATAAATATTTGAAGCAAAAAAGTTATAAATTGTCATCATTTTCATCACTCCATTATTTTATAGTCTCTTATCACAATAACTATTCTATCATAGTTAACTTAGTTTTTAAATACTTTTTTAATATTTATTTTTTCTTTTTTAAACACTTTTTTACTTATCATTATTTTATAACAGTTTACAAAGTGTTAATTTACACATTATATACACTAATTTAATTCAATCGCAGGTATTTTACCTTTGTCAATTAAAAATTGTGCATTCTTTTTAGTAATTACTCCTTTTTCAATCATTATATTTAATGCTTTTTTGTTAAACTCTTCTAAATTGTTTGTGTTATCATATTCTTCTTTTAATTTGATAATTTCATCAAAAACATCTATTGTTTTATCACATATTTTATTTAAAACTGGAGTCTTATCTAAAATAGTGGCTGCAACTTTAGAATCATTTATAGCTTTAAAATTAAATGTAGGTAGAGAAATTATATATAATATTACAAAAATATATATAACTGATTGTATAGCACCTAAGATAGCACCTAATATCTTTGATGGTATTCCAAGTATTATCGTTATAGTTAATATCTTTTCAAATATCTTAGTAACTAATAATAAAAATCTAAATACTATGGTTAACATAAAAAACACAAGAAAGAAAGCAATAGCTTCATAAACTAATATATTTATTATCGTTATGTCCTTAAATATACCACCAAAATTAAAAAATGGAAAATATTTATAAAGTATAACACTGACAGGATTTTTTAAGATATAGGATAATATTAATATGGCAAATATTCCTATTAAAGATACAAGTTCTCTCGTAAATCCCCTCTTAAAGCCCAATAAAGCTCCAAAAGCTATTAATATTAATAATACTATATCAACAACACTTGTCATTCGATCATCTCCATACTAATTATATTATAAAAGTTATCAAAAATAAAGCATTTTATGCTTTTTTATGATAAAATGTATTTAGGTGAGATAAATGAATAAAAATAATGTTATATCTTTTTTAGCCAGTAGTAAGACTCAGGAAATGATGAGCGAAGAACTTAATTGGTGCAAAAGAGAAAATACTCCTAATTACGCCAAATGGCAAGCTAAAGATGGTGATACTGTCATAACTTTATATGAATCTGGGAAGGTTGTTTTTCAAGGAAAAGATGCAGATTTAGCAAGTGACTTTTGGATTACCACTGAAAAAATAAATTCTGGTAAAGTTGATGTCAAAAATAGTGCAACTAAAGCAAAAAAAGAAAATAATAAAATATATATTGATAAGAAAGTTTATTATAGCTCTGCTATAGGGTCTGATGAGGTCGGAACAGGAGATTATTTTGGGCCTATTGTAGTAACAGCTGCTTACGTAAAAAAAGACATTATCCCTACTTTGGAAAATTTAGGAGTAAAGGATTCTAAAAAATTAAACGACGCACAAATATTAGAATTAGTACCTAAACTTATAAATATGATTGAATATGAGTCAATTATACTAAGCAATGCCGATTATAATAAATACTATAGTCAAGACTTAAATATGAATAAAATTAAAGCCGTATTACACAATAAAGTTTTATTTAAACTTAGTAGTAGAATAAAAGACTATGAATTTATAGTTGTAGACCAATTTGCAGCGCCACAATTATATTTTAATTATCTAAAAGATAGTAGTAATGTTATTCGTAACATTACATTTATGACTAAAGGTGAAGATAAAAGTTTAGCGGTTGCTGTTGCCTCTTTAATCAGTAGATTTATATTTATAAAAGAGTTTAATAAACTATCTAACAGTATTGGTATTGATCTTCCAAAAGGTTCTGGAACTAACGTAGATGATACAGCACGTTTAATAGTTGAAAAATATGGTATGGATAAGTTAAATGATATAGCTAAATTAAATTTTAAAAACACTATAAAAATAAAAGAATCGGAATAAGTTCACGATTCTTTTATTTTGGTACAACAACCCAAGCATCGGATATATACCTTGTTTGATGTGTTCCAGTAGAGTCAATTGGATCATTAATATGACATGCATAATTTGACCAATAGTCGTGGCAGTCAGCACCATAATTTTGTATTGCTTCTTGTCTTCTTACATCCATAACACTTGAAGTTCCTCCATCTAGATTAGCGGCATTAACAGCACCATATCTTTGCATAATTTGAACCAAATCTTCCATTCCAGCTCCTGTAGTTCTTATAGAATTACTATCAACAACTAAGAATAGAATAGTTCCATCTTTTCTTTGACCTATAGCAGTTCTGGCACCTCCGCCCCAGCCGCCATTACCTGAAACTTCAGATGCTACTCCATTAACTATTAGAAATGGTCCCCAAGAAACAGCATCTCTAACTCCCATAGAAATAGCTTCATCAGCAGTAACATTTTTAAGTAATACTAGTACATTATCATCTGTCATACCGATTAATCCACCAGTAGTTGTTGCAGTTCCATATTCGTTATTAGTTATAATTTTTTTATCTTTTATAGTAATACCAGTTGGTCTTTCTCCCCAACAATTATATCCATCAACAAATCCACCAGCATTTATAGCTAAAAGAGCTCCAGCACGTTCTGCCATATGAGATACATATTCACCTTTAACACCTAATTGATTAGTAACCTCTAATTTTACTAAAGATGGATCATATATAGCTGCCAAGTATGCTTTAGCACCATTTACATTAAATGTAATAATTTTATATAATTCGTCTTTTTCATGAATCATTATTTCTTTCTCATATTCATTATACTCTAATTCTTCACCATGCTTTATCTGACTAGTATCTGTTGAATCCCCACTTTCTTTTATATAATTCTTGCTCATTACTTCTTCTATTTGCTTATCGTTATAGAACCATTTACAAAGATATTGATGATTCATAGTATTCATAGCTGTAGTAATTAACCAAGATCTAAATTTTTCATATGGTCCATACATAAGAGTAACAAAAGATACACACCCTGCCAAATACAAAGTTAAGAATATCCCAATAACTATTCTAAGCCATTTTTTCAATCTACGTTTATTAGCACCTCTATTTTTAACAAATAAAATAACACCAGCTATTAAAAATATTAATAATATTAATATCAAAACACAAATTATAATAAAATAAGGAAATCTAATTAAATAATTTGAATTTAAACCTATTATAAATAAAACTTGTAATGCTGGAAGTAAAATTGCACTTATAGTAATTAATTTAAACCCTATTTTTTTTCTTTTTTCTAACATTTATATCACACTCCAAAATCATACTTAATTTTTATTTAAAAGTAGATTTTTATATTCGTCTTCAAGTAAATATATTTCCTTACTACTCATAAATAATATTACTGCATTTTCATATTCTAATAATTTTTTTGCCATTCCTAGTTCGATGTAATCACCATTATCAAGTTTATCTATAATAGTATAAGCATTAATACCTGGATAATCGCTAGGCTTTTCTCTATCATAATTAATATCCATAACAAATGCTTTATCTGCCAAGTTTAATGCATTTGCAAACTCTAGGGCAAACTCACTTACACGCGAAAAAGTATGTGGTTTAAACACTGCAATTATTTTTTTATCTGGATACTTTTGTCTTGCTGCTTTAATTGTTACTCTTACCTCTGTTGGATGATGCGCATAGTCATCAATTATTATGTTATTACCTATCACTTCTTCTTTAAATCTTCTCTCAGCGCCTTTAAAAGTTTTTAATATTTTAGCAACTTCTTTTGCTTCCAATCTCTCATAATGACATAAAGAAATAACAGCTAAAGCATTTAGTAGCATATGTTTTCCATATAATGGTAAGTCAAAATGCCCATAGTATTCATCCTCTACAAACACGTCAAAACTAGTTCCATCTTTTCTATATTCTACATCTCTTGCCTGGATATCATTGTCATCATTTAAACCATAATAAAATATTTGTGGTTTTACTTCTAACAGATGCGTATATGAATCGTCCCCACAAGCAATAACCATCTTTTCAGCCTTATTAGCAAATTCTTCATAAGCTAAAATCATATCATTGATATCTTTGTAATAGTCAGTATGATCAAGCTCTATATTTGTGATTATTACATATTCTGGTGTATAAGCTAAAAAATGTCTTCTATATTCACAGGCCTCCAATATAAAAGTATCAGAACTTTTATTACCATGTCCTACACCATCACCAATTAGATAATTACATCCAAACATTGTATCTATAATATGACTCATAAGGGCTGTTGTAGTGGTCTTACCATGACAGCCAGAAATACAAATGGTTTTATATTTTTTAGTTAAGCGTCCAAGCATTTCTTGATACTCATAAATTTTTAAATTCATTTCTTGTGCCTTTATAAGTTCCGGATGTTCATTTAATTTTAATGCTGAAGAGTATATAACAACAGTCTCCAAATCCATTTCATGATTTGGACCTGTATATATTTTTATTCCTCTTTCAAGTAATTTATCTTCTGTAAATCTATGATCTTTAGCATCATCATAACCAACAATATTATATCCTAAATCTGATAATAAAAGTGCTAAAGCACTCATACCAGCCCCTTTTATTCCTACCATATAATATTTCATAAATCTCTCCTCATTATAATAATTCTAGTATAAAAGGCCCAAGTACTATAAGTAATATAAGTGGTACAATAAATATTACAGATATAATACTAACCTTGTTTGGAATCTTATTTATTTGTGATTTTATTTCCATTATTTGTTTTTCTCTTAAGAATTCAACTTGACTATTCATAGTCTCAATAATACTATTACCAAAAACACTTGTCTGTGTTATATTTAAAATAATATTATTAATAGTCTCTGATGGAATTCTAAGTTTTAAATCTTCCAAAGCTTCCATTAGAGATTTTCCAAATTTAATCTCCATAAGGCTCTTGCTAAATTCCCTAGAAAGTTCACTATTTACATTTGAGCAAGTAATCTCTAATGCATTTTCTAAATTTCTTCCAGATTCTAATGTCAATGTCAAAATCTCAAAAAAAGTAAGTGCTTCCCTATCAAGCTTCTCTATTCTTCTATTTATAGGATTAGTGATTAATATATAATAAAATAAATTATAATATAAAATCAATATAAATGGAATTATAAGATATTGAATATTGGAAAATAAAATCAATATAACAGCAAGCAAAATAGTAGTTAAAGCTCTTATAATCATAAATTTTGATGCATCAAACTTAATTTTGGCATTGCTACCAAGAAGATCAATTTTAGACTGTAAAGCCTTTAAATCTTTAGCTCGATAAATTTTTTTAACAATTCCAATATTCATTATATCACATCCTTACTCTCATGGCTCTTTTTACTACTATAATATATGTAATATATAAAATTATCATTATAAATAACATAGCTATTCCGAGTGGGCTATTAAACATCGGCGCAAAATAGTTCTTATTTACAATACTCATAAATGCAGCAAAAGCAATAGGAACAATCATCAATACGTACATGATAAGCCTTGAACTTGCTGTCAAAGACTTAAGTTCTACCTGTAGCTTTTTCCTGCTATATAATGTTTTTTCTATAGAATCGAAAACTTTTATTATGTTACCACCAGTTTTATTTAAAACTGATAAGCTAGAAGTCAAATAAACTGCTTCATTTAGTTTTATTCTATCTGCAAATCTATTAAACGCTAGTTCAATATCAAGTCCAAATGATAATTCCATTCCAATCTTTTTAAACTCTTTTGATATTGGGCCATCTAACTCACTAGATACTAAGTCAATAGCCTGAATAATACTTCTTCCAGACTTAAATGCATTATTCATAACTGTTATAGCCTGAAGTAAATCATTTTCAAGTCTTTTTTTATACTGAATATATTTATAAATATAAAATATATCCAAAGTATAAAACCCAATTATAAACGATATCAAAATTTCAAAAAGGCTTATCATCTTTGAATGTGTAAGCACTATAACAATTGTAAAGAACAAATATATAAACCCAGTAAATATTTTTTTAGACATTACCTCGATATTACTTTTAAGATTAAAAGCACTTACATATTTATCATATCTTGCTGCTCTTTTTGTTAAAAATGAAGATTTTGATACAACATTTGTAATTTTTAATAAAATTATACTATATACTCCATAAATTCTATCAAATAGTGATATATATCTATTTTTAGATGAATTAATAGTATATTTTGAAAACCTTTTTTCAAGTCTGATGCCACGAATGTAGCGATATAATAAATGTATAAGTAAAATAAAAATCAAAATTAAAGATAATTGGCCTAATTTTACTATATTTGAATTATCTTTAGCAACAGTAACATAAACTACTTCATTTGCTTTGTTCCCAGCACTATCACTAACTTCATACTCTATCTTTTTTATACCTGGCGTATTGAAGTCTAAATTTTCAAGGTTTGTTTTAATATCTCTAGTAAGGTCTCCATCTTGCTTATCAACAGCCTTAACATCTTTTAAAACATCAAAATCATCTTTAGTTGTAATTTTATATGTTTTTTGTGGAATATTTATCTCTGGTGATTCCTTATCTATATTATATTCTCCACTTTTATATAAGGTACTTTTTCCAGTTTTATCATAAGTAGTAATTTCAAGTGTATATATACCATCATTAACAAGAGTTATAGTAGTTGAAATATTACTATTAACAATATTAGATTCATATATTTTATTATCTTTTATTAATGTATAAGAATATCTAGATACACTATTAGAAGGAGTATATGTAATTATAACATCTCTATTAGTGCTATCTACGCTATTAATACTTAATCCTTCTAACATAATTCACCTCTATTCAAATATATCTTTTAATTCTGTTATTCCTCTTGATTTTAATCTATTATAAACTCCTTTAGATGCCTTATTTAATACAAACTCTCCCATGACTTCGCCATCTTTAGTTATTCCGGTTTGCCTGAATGCAAAAATTTCATTTAACTTTATTTCATCATCTTTTAGACCAACTATTTCTGATATACTGGTTATTTTTCTTTTACCATCACTAAGTCTAGAGATATTTATAACTATGTCTATAGCATTTTCAATATATTCTCTTATAGCCTTTATAGGAATTTCCATTCCAGCCATTAAAACCATAGTTTCTAGTCTATTTAAAGCATCTTTAGGACTGTTAGCGTGAAGTGTTGTCATACTACCCTCATGACCTGTATTCATAGCCTGAAGCATATCAAAAGCCTCTTTGCCACGAACTTCACCTACTATTATTCTATCTGGTCTCATACGTAAAGAATTTATAACCAAATCTCTTATGGTTATAGCACCAGTCCCCTCATAATTTTCAACTCTAGTCTCAAGTGATACAACATGTTCTTGCTCAAGCTTTAACTCTGCAGCATCTTCAATAGTAATGATGCGTTCGTCATTTCCTATAAATGATGACATAACATTTAAAAGAGTTGTTTTACCACTTCCGGTACCACCGCAAACAATAATGTTCATTTTGCTTTTAACACAAGCTTGTATAAATCTTGCCATATAAGGAGTCATAGTACCATTTCTTAAAAAATCGTCTATAGTTTCTAACTCTTTTTTAAACTTTCTTATAGTAAGTACAGGTCCTTTTAAGCTAAGTGGCTCTATTATGGCATTTAGTCTCGAACCATCAGAAAGTCTAGCATCGACCATTGGGTTAGCTGTATCAATAGTCCTTCCAATAGGTTGAATTAATCTTTGAATTGTTCTTATGATATGATTATTATTTATAAACGATACACTATCATCTTTTATAATTTTACCATCTATTTCTATATAAATATCATTTTTACCATTAACCATTATTTCTGTGATAGATGGATCGTCTAATAATTCTGTTATAGGTCCATATCCATTTATTTCATTGTCTATAAGATTAGTAATATAACTTCTTTCTACAACCGAAAGGTCATAGCCTTCTATAGTCTTATTTATTTGCTCGTTAACATAACTAGAAAGCTCTATATTATTATTTACATTATTATCTATTAGGTTTTGTATTATTTTATTTCTAAGCTCATCTAGTAAGGCTTTATTTTTAAACGTATCATAATCAGTCAAATTATTATAATAGTTTTTGTTTTCTACCACTTGAAATTCATCTATAAAAGATTTAGCCATCAACTTCCACCGCACTTTCTTTTAAAAGATCAGTAGCTATTAAATCATAAATTTTAATTGCCTTCTTATTCTTCTTACATAATGAATCAGATAGAGTCATAATTTTACCATCTATCAAATATTTATCATAATTTTTATTAAAAAAGCTATCTGGTATTATATAATTAACATTTTTATTTATTATACTTTTAATGTCATACTTATTAAAATAATTTTTACCCTTACAATTAGAATTATTTAATATAATTTTATAATTAGTTTTGTTCATATCAGCTAATATAGATACCATAGATTTCATACTCTTTAAATTTATAAAATCATTATTTATGACATATAAAATTTGATCACTATAATCGAGCGCAAATAAATTTATATCCGTTAATATATGATTAGTATCTATTAAAATTAAGTCAAATTTCATCGAAACCTTATAAAGGATTAATTTAAGTACTTTACTATCTATCTTCCTTGCAAACCTAGGATCCTTTGGGGCTGGAAGAACTTTAATTAAATCATTATAACTTGAAATATAATTTTCAATATAATCGAACTTTTTATTCTCTAAATCTTCATATAAATTATATATATCTTTATCATATTTAATATTTAAACTAGCAGCTATATCACTTGAATAAAAGTCAAGATCAATAATTAAAACATTTTTACCAAGTTTGGAATAAATTCCAGCTAAATTAATTAAAGTAGTAGTTTTACCTACACCACCTTTAACTGATGTAACTGTGAAAATTTTTGCTTTATTCAATGACATTATATCACCCCTTAATTATCTTTAAAGTATCCTTATAGCCTCTATAAGTAACATTATATTTATCCTCATTTTTATTTAAAATCCCTTTTACAGGAGCACTTACAGAAATTTCTACATAAAATTCAGTTTCATCTATAGATATATTATTTGTAGCTATATTTTTATTTATTAATTCCTTAGCTAATGTATCTTTATCAGTGTCAGAACTATTTAAATAAAATTCTAAAGCATCACGAACCGTATTATCAATGTTCTTCTTTTCTATTTGCAAATATCCTATATTTACTATCATTGACATAACTAGTATAAGTATCGGAATAAGTATAACAAATATAATTAAAACTTGACCTTTATTATTCATTTGAATCCTCATATAGTGTTTTACTAGCTTTTATGTCATAATTTTTTCCAAATGCAATATTTAACATTGGAGACATAATCTTAACGTTCTTTTTTAATGTTATAGTAGTAAATTCATCTTCACTTTTATAGCTTATAGATATATTGTTTGCGGCTACATAATTTTCTATATCATCTAAAGAACCTGATATATACATATCAGATACTGTATCTAAATCTTCATTAAGCGAATAAGTTTTAATCATAATATTTCCAAGATCAATAATTGAAATTATCAAAAAAATAAGTATAGGTAATACTATTATAAATTCAACTAAAGCTTGACCTTTATTATTCTTCATATTATCACACTCTATCATCATATATAATTATAGCAAAATATGTAAAAAAAAGATAGACTTTTCTATCTTCTAATAAATATTTTTTTATTTAATCTTTAAAACATTTTTTAACAATTGCTTACTTTTCAAGTATAAACCGCTATATTGATCATAGTAGTTATCTATAAAATTGTTTACTTCTAATGTAACATCTCTAGATAAATCCAGTTTTGATATCTTATTAATATCAACCAGATAATACATTCTAATTAATTTTATTGCTCCTTTTGATACTATAGGTTCACATGTCCTACAATTTTCACACAAATACCCGCCTTTATCACTGGATAAAGTAATTACATTTTTATTACCACATATAGTACATCCATTAAGATTAGGCATAATGCCCAAATAATCTAGCAATTTAAGTTCTAATATATTAATTATAACCAATGGATTAAAATCTTCGTTAATTTTTTTCAAGCAAGAAATAAGTAAATCATATAGTTCATTACTTGGATTTTGCTTATATACTTGATTCACTAAATCAAGTATAAAATTTGCAGCACTAATTTTTTCTATATCATTTTTTATTTTTGAAAAATTATCTATACTACTAGCTTCACTTAATATAGATAGTTTGTCCTTTTTATAATAAATAACAAAATTAGCATACGTAAGTTTATCAGTAAAGCTTCTTAAACTACTTTTCATTGTCTTACAGCCTTTCGCTATAACACCTATAACCCCATAATTTGGAGTAAATATATCTAAAATCTTACTACTATCTCCATAACTTCTTGAATTTAATACAATACCTTCTACATCAATAATCATCTAATCATCTATTTCTTCAAATCTATATTTTTGTGTTATCTCTGGATATTTTTTGTGATCTACTTCACTTAAAAACATATCATAATCTCTAGCCCACACTAAATTGTCACCATATAAAGCTTCATATATTACTATTTTTCTAGGTGACAAAGTTTTATCTGATTCAGAATCGAGCGCTACTAATAATACCTTATATGTTTTTCCTTTAAAATGTCTATATTTTTTTCCTACCTTGACTGTTCTTTCCATCAATGTTTTCATTCCTATCAAAATCTTTATATTTTATATAATATTCTATTTTTCCTGTGTTTTTAAATAAGTCCCATAATAATTTTTTCATATCATCACCTATTTAATAGTGAACAGAAAAAATTATTTTATTCACTAATCTTTAAAATCTGTAAAGCCAAACTCATTTAAATATTTTTCTTTATCACGCCATTTTTTTACAGTTTTAACAAATAATTCCAAGTAAACACTTTTATTTAAAAGAGCCTCTAAGTCTTTTCTGGAATCTATTCCTATTTGTTTTATCATATCGCCTTGCTTGCCTATTATAATCTTTTTTAAAGAGTCTCGATCTACTATTATAGATATTCTTATATTATAACTATTCTTCCCTACCTCTACACTATCTGTAACGCAAGTAATTGAGTGGGGAACTTCTTCAGAAGTATAATTAAAAACTTTTTCCCTAACAATTTCTGACATCAAAAAGTCTATAGATTTATTAGTTACACTATTCTCACCATAATATCTAATATTATCTGGTAAATATTTTTTTAATGTATCTACAAGGTCATCTATATTATTTCTTTTTAATGCAGAAACTGGAATAATCTCATCAAAGTCATACAAATCTTTATAATCATTTATTCTATTAAGTATTTCTTCGTGTGTTATTTTATCTATCTTATTTATAACAAGTATCACAGGCTTATTTACTTTTTTTAATCTATCTAATATATAGATATCGCCTCTGCCTAATCCTTCAAACGCATCTACTAAAAAAAGCACAATATCAACATCATCAATGCTATAATATGCCTGCTTATTTAGTGTTTTACCCAACTTGTTATTTGGTTTATGTATTCCTGGAGTATCGACAAAAACTATTTGTACCTTGTCCTCGTTATATATTCCTTGAATAATATTGCGGGTAGTTTGTGGCTTATTTGATGTAATTGCTACTTTTTTACCTACTATATTATTTATAAGTGTACTTTTTCCTACATTAGGTCTTCCTATTATTCCTACAAATCCGCTTTTCATATTATCACCAAATTCCTAAAACTGCCATAACTTTAGGAAAAAATATTATTATGTTTAAAATAATAGATACAATAAAGATAACAAAAGTAGCTGCACTGCCGCAATCTTTAGCTATTTTTATATAACTATTAAATTCCTTAGTTATAGCATCACAAGTAGATTCAATAGCTGTATTTAAAAGCTCAACAGAAAGTATAATTCCTAATATACATACTATTAAAATCCACTCTAATCCATTTATTTTATAAACAATACCTAAAACTATTTCAACAACAACTCCAAGTAAATAAATTAATATGCTCTTTCCATCCATAGCATAAAATTTAATACCACTAAATGAATTTTTAATGGTATTTAAAACTGTATTAGGGGTAAAGTTTCTCCTTTTTAAATCAACTTTAATTTTCTCTTTTAATTCCATACTCACTTAATATCAACTCCTGAAGTGTGAACATAACTTTTTCATCTTCTTTATTCATATGATCGTATCCTAACAAATGTAACAATCCGTGAACAGCTAAAAATGAAATTTCTCTAAAAAAACTATGTCCATATTCTAAAGCTTGACTTTTTGCTCTAGGAAGGCAAATATAAATATCGCCAAGCACCCTGAAATCAGTTTTAACGAATGTATCATCATCTTCCAGTGCAAAACTTATAACATCAGTAACGCTATCTTTTCCCCTGTAATTCTTGTTTAATTCTCTTATAGTTTCTTCATCTACAATTATTATATTAAAAATACTGTTTTCTATATTTTCATGTTTCAAAGCAAAATCAACTACATCTTTTAGTTTGCTTAATTCCTCAATTTCTTCTTCTGTTTCATTAATTATTTCAAATTCATTCATAAACTCACCTAACAACATAATTATAGTATAAATAATGTCATTTTTCAACACATATCAGTAATTTATTCATCAATTGTTTCATAATTAGAATCTATTTCTTCATATTCAGTTATATCTTCTACTATAGTAAAAAATACATCTAAAGTTATTGAATTATCATTTCTAGTTAGATTAAGTATTTTATAGTCTTTTATATACTCTTTTTCTTTTAGTTTTTCTTCTATTTTACTCTTAGAACATTCTAAAGCTCTATTTATCGCACTTTTTTCAGTATTTTTCTCATTTATAATTTTCGTTTGCCTTTGATTTTGTTTTACGAAACTTATTGGTAATAAATTGTTTTTTAATAAAACATAGTTTTTTTTATTCTTCGTTTTATACTTATTAAAATTAAATAGTTCGTATTCATTATTTAAAAACTTTATAACAAACACATTCTTAGAATTACCCGTTTCATAATTTTCGTAGTAAGTTAGCGGATATGTAATATTAACTTTATACCAGGTTTCACCTAAAACAATCCCTTTTGCGGCTACTACGTCTTTTATACTATCATTAAGTCTTATATAGCCACTAACTATTACATCGCCTTTTTTAACATAAGAATTTACACCCTTTACTATTTGTCCTGTTGATATATCTACACTAGTTATAACCGCATCCTTTTTAGCTACTATATTTCTAAATTTTGGATTATCTTCATCTTTATTTATTATTCTTGGCTCATATTTAATCAAATATTTTGTTCCATTCGATTCTATTTCTATCCACTCTAACTCGTTTTTATATTTATTTAATATCTTAGATTTTATTATTTGTAATTCGCTATAGCTTTTTTTAAATTTATATTTTTTTATGCCATTTTCTTCTAGTTCTAAGATTAGCTTTTCTTTCATTTTATAATCATTGGTATATATATCAACTTCAAATATAACATTGCTTATAACGTATAAAAAAATTGTAAAAATAAGTATAAACAAAATCATAAACTTATTATTAAATATATTATTTTTAAACTTGGACCAGCCATAATATTTTACTATTTTTAGTTCGTATATTGTCTTTAAATCTATAAGTTTTTCTAAATCTTTTACATAGATTTTAATATATGCTAAAGAATCTTCTATACAAGATACACTAATAAGATCGATATTGTTGTTTTTTAATCTTTTTATAAACCTATTTACGTTATTCCCACTAACTTTTACAAGGATCTTACTGCTAATCAAAAATTTTAAATAGTTTTTCATGCATCACCTGAATTCTATTGTAGAATAATCACCCGTAATTAATATCTCATCTGACATAAGCTTTGAAACAACTAGATTTTTTCCCTTAACTATTATATTGCCCGTGCTATGCTTAACGATAACCTTATCGTTATCAAAATGCCCTATATCTTTATAATTTAAAATATCTATCTTATTTTTTAGAATTGTTATTTTTAGCTCATCATCTAACAAATATGATCTTATTCCATTAATTGCTTTCAAGATATCACCTATAATATTTTATTAAGAAAAGATTAAAAAAGACTAAAAAAAGGAATCAATGTTCCTTTTTAGTAAATCCTTTTACTTTTTCTATTACTTTCTTTGAGCCTGGTTTTTTAGAAGCTACAAGTTTGTAAAAACACTCTCCACAAAGTGGTAAGTATTCATCATTAGTAGTTCCATCTATTTTTACTTCAGGTCCTGTTAAATCAAATTCCAATGTGTCTTTATCTCTTCTAGCATTAAACTTAGCTTTCTTGCCGCAGCCGCAACTGCACATAGCTACCTGAGATTGAGTATCTATCTTTTCACCATATTGAAGTAAAGCTTTAGTTCCTTCAAAAAGCTCTCCTCTAAAATTAACCTTAAGTGCGTACGCAATTACAGGAATATTAAGCTCTTTTGTAATAGTCCAAAGTTCAAATACATGTTTTGGACTCATAAATTGAGCCTCATCTACCAATATGCAACTGATGCCATCAAAATTAATAGGTTTACCAGTAGTAGTTTCATTATCAAGTATTGATTCAGATTCTTGTTTAACCAAAACATCAACTTTTCTTTTAATTCCTAATCTAGATACAACAGCATCATCACCTTTAGTATCTATACTAGGCTTCATAATTAATACCTTAGATCCTGTTTCTTCATAATTATTTGCTACTTGCAAAAGTGCTGTTGACTTACCAGTATTCATACATCCTAATTTCACATATAACTTTGCCAAAAAAATTACCTCCCACTCTTAGCTCTCGGATGAGCGCTTAAATAAACCCTTCTTATTTCTTCGTTAGTTAAATGCGTATATATTTGCGTAGTAGATAAGTTCTCATGGCCTAAAAGTTCTTGCACCGTTCTAAGATCTGCGCCATCACTTAACATATGTGTTGCAAACGTATGTCTTAAAACGTGTGGAGAAATTTTCATTTTAATACCTGCTATAGAACTAGCTCTATCTATTATTTCTCTAACAGTCCTATCATTTAATTTTTTTCCAGTCTTGCTTAGTAACAAATACTCTGCATTGTTAACATTAAGTTCATTATAACTTTTTTTCATGTATAGTTCAAGCTTTTTTAAACATTTTTCTCCAAAATAAACAATTCGTTGCTTACTACCTTTACCATTTACTATAATTGTTTTATTAGATAGTGAGATATCACTACATTTAATATTAACAAGCTCGCTTACTCTTATTCCTGTGGAGTATAAAATCTCAAGTATAAGAGAGTCTCTAATTCCTTCTATAGTATCTATATTAAATGCATTTAAAAGTCTTTCTGTTTCTTCAAAATTCAAATATTTGGGCAATTTTTTATCAAGTTTGGGATTAGATATTAAAGTGCAAGGATTATTATCAATTAGTTCTTCTTTCTTTAAATATTTAAAAAAGCTTCTAAGAGAACTAATTAATCTTGATATTGTTTTGTTACTATAACCTTGATTAAACAAATAATTAATATATAATCTTAAATCTTGATAAGTTACATTATTAAATTTTTTAATGCCCTTATTATTAATATATTCCAAAAACTCATACAAATCCTTAAGGTAACCATTAGTTGTATGTTCAGAATAATTCTTTTCATATTTTAGTTCATCTATAAATTTTAAAATTACACCATTCATATTATCACTACCTAAAATATTATATCAAAAAGAGGAATAAAAATCTATTCCCCTTCTTTTATACCAGACATTCCATTTGTAAATGAATCTACTAATTCATTAAATTTTAATAAATTGTTTGCTAGTTCATTTTTATCAGATTCATATTGAATCTTTTCTAAAGTAAGCTCATTCCTTTCAGCATCTAGAGAATCTTTTTGTTTTCTTAATTTATCTTCGATGCCGTTTAGTTCTTCTCTTCTGCTATCATAATCTCTTTGAACTTCTTTCTTTATGTCCTCTATATTTTCTTTTTCTTTTTTCTTATATGCTTCAAATTCATTTTTTTCTTTTTCAAGAGAAGCTTGTACTTCTTTTAAAGTATTTAATCTTTGCTCTATCTCTTCTTTTTTGCTTGTTAATTTTGCATAAACCTCATCTTTATATTTATTAACCTCATCAATTTGACTTTGCTTAGTTTTTTCTATTTCAGATTGAAGTTTTTTTAATTCATCAAATCTAGCATCGATTTTTTCTTTCATTTCTGTATTTTTTCTAAAAATATCAGAAGCTTCCTTAACATTTACATTTACTCTATCAAATAATGAATTTATATCTGTTTTTTCTATTTTTTCTTCTTTAAATTCTGTTAATTTACTTAGGTCATCTTCAGGTGTATCAGGCACTACCGCAACCCCACCATCTTCAGTAGAATCATTATCGTCTTCAGTAACTTCTTCTTTTACTTCTGTAACACTATCTTCTAATTTTTTATCTGGCTCTACTACTTGTTCTGGTGTATTCTCTTCACCAGTAGTCTCTAAAGTGGGCTCACTAGCATGACTTACATCATCACTATTTAAATCATTTCTTTCAGTCATACTTTCTGAAGCATCATTAGTAGTATCATTATTATTAAAGCCACTACCAAAAGTTGAAGTGTTACTAGCTGGTGTACTTTCATATAAATCACTGACTTGATTAGATAGATATCCGTCAAAATTAGCATTATTATTTTTGCTTACAGAATCAGTGCGGTCTGAATTATCAAATGCGAATAAATCTTCATTTTCATAATTACTTTCACCTAATCCACTGATAGATTCAATATTAAAATCATTATTAGTAGTGGATGATTTATTTTCTTCTTCTCCACCAAATCCAAAAACTCCGTTTTCAAAATTTTCCATATTATTACCCCTATTCATCTTTATCTTCTATTATAGGTCTAAAATTAGCATTGAACTGTCCGATAATTTCTTTGAATCTAGCACATTTCTGTTCTAAGTTTTTATTTTCTAATTCTATCTTACTATTAGTAACTTCCTTATACTTTTCAAACTGCTCTTTTTCAGAATTCAAAATATCTTCGGCATGCTTAATTCTACCCATTTCTAGGTTTTTATAAGATTCAAATTGTTCCTTTTCTTCTTCTATTTTTTCTTTTTTGATTTCTAGCTCTTTCTTGGCTAATTCAAGTTCTGTTAGGGAATTATCCATATTAGCTTTAAACTCAGATTCTGCTTTTTGTAAGTATTCTTTTTGATTCGCTAAATATTGTTCTACTTGAGAATATTTGTTATTTAGCTCCTCTTTTTGCAATTTCATATAGTTTTGAAATTCGCTTTTTTCACTTTCAAGTTTCTGTTTTTCTTGATCAAGTTCTTGTTGTTCATCAATATTTGCTCTTTTTTGATCACTCAAACTAGAAATAAACCTATTTACATGATTTATATTACTAGTTAAATTTTCAAACAAATTATCCAAATCTGAAGTTTTAGTGTTTGCAGAACCATTTAATAACGTTTCTTCATTCATAAAATTCACCCTTTGTATTCTTTTTACCCTCTAGCTTACACTATTAACATATAAATTGTACCATTATTGAAAAAAAAAAACAATACTAATAATGTATGTTTTATATTTTTTTAGGATTAAAATCTATATCAACAGAAACTTTTTTGTTAATTTTATTTTTATCCAGTACAAATTTTAAGTAATCATAAATTTGATTTATTGCTTTATATTTTAATATTATTTGCATATAATATTTGTTGTTTAACTTAGGCATATTACTTACTCCCGGACCTAAAATTATTACATTACTAATATTGTCATCTAGAAATTTTCTAATCTTATTAGCTTCCTTTCCAACTGCATCAAAATCATCCCCATATATTCTTATTAAAGCTAAATTATAATAAGGAGGATAATTCATCTTTTTTCTTATATTCATTTCCTCTAAATAAAAGCTTTTATATTCATGCTTTGAAGCATAAACTATACTATAATGTGTTGTATTAAAACATTGTATTAAAACTCTGCCAATTTTTCCAGATCTGCCTGCTCTACCTGCCACTTGATTTAATAATGAAAAAGTCCTTTCACCACTCCTAAAGTCTGGTATATTTAATGTAGCATCACCATTAATAACTCCAACCAAAGTAACATCCTCAAAATCTAGTCCCTTAGAAATCATTTGAGTTCCTATAAGAATATTATACTTTTTATTTTTGAAGTCCCTAATAATTCTTTCATGACTTCCTTTTTTTCTTGTAGTATCAACATCCATCCTGATAATTTTGGCATCTTCAAAAGTTTCTTTAACAATTTCTTCCAATTTTTCTGTTCCAAGTCCTAAGCTAGTCATACCGGTATCACCACAACTAGGACATTTATTAGGATTGAAGGTAGTATAGTTACAATAATGGCAATTAAGCTTATTTCCATTTTTGTGATAAGTAAGTGGTATATCGCAATTTGGACATTTCAATACTTCACCACAGTTACTACACATAATTGTAGTTGAATATCCTCTTCTATTTAAAAGCAATATTACTTGTTCTTCTTTCTTTAAACATTCACTAATTGCATCTTTAAGATATGACGATAACACTTTATTCCCCTTTTTTAGCTCATCTCTCATATCAACTATACTAACACTTGGTAGGTTTTTATTTACTCTGTTTTTTAGTTCTAAAAGAGTATATATGCCATTTAGTGCTCTTGTATAACTTTCTACACTTGGAGTAGCACTTCCAAAAATTATAGGACAAGAATGTGTTTTTGCTCTTTTTATTGCGACGTCTATAGCACTATATTTTGGAATATTTTCTTGCTTATATGTATCAGAATGCTCTTCGTCTAAAACAATTAGTCCAATATTATTAAAAGGTGCAAATATGGCACTTCTAGCGCCTATAACTATTGATACCTCGCCATTTTCTACCTTTCTCCATTCATCATACTTTTCACCATCAGATAGTGCGCTATGCAAAATGGCTATTTTACTTTTGAACCTACTTTTAAATATACTAACCATTTGTGGAGTCAAACTTATTTCAGGAACAAGAACTATTACATTTTTATTTAGTTTAAGAACTTGATCTATAATATTCATATAAACTTCTGTCTTTCCACTTCCAGTTACTCCGTGTAAAAGATAAGGTTTAAAGCTATTCAAATCCTCACATACAGTATCAACAACATATCTTTGCTCTTCATTTAAGACAACTTTTTTATATTCTTCTAAATATTCATCATTAAGTCTATAAACTTCCTTTTCTACTTGATTAATTATCCCCTTTTTTAATAAAGTATTAACTGATGATAGAGATATCTTAGTAAGCTTACTTTTTAATACTGCTTTCGTTTTTAACTCATTTATTATTAATTCTTGATTTGAATTTTGCGGCTTATACTCTTTATCTTTTAACTCAATATATATAGCAATCTTTTTATTTACAATAAAATCTTTATGAGCCTTTAGTGCCTTAGGTAACATGGTTTGGTATGAACTTATTAAACTTGATAACGTTTTTTTACTAATATATTTTCCAAGTTCTAATAATTCTGAATTCAAAACTGGTTTCTCATCTATAACTGATATTATATCTTTTAGTTCGTATTCTACATCTTCAGAATCCGAAACTTTCAAAACAAATCCTTCTAGTTTTTGAGACCCAAAGGGTACTAAAACTCTTTTACCTACACAAACAAAACTAGCTAAAGCTTCTGGAACTTTATAGGTAAATGTTTTATCTAAATTTTTAGCTTTAAGTTCTATCAAAACACTTGCAAACAATTAAATCACCTCAAATTAAACTTTAATTTTTACTATAGTACATCCAGAATTATTATAAAACAGCTTATAATCAAGTACGACTTTACTTTTGCTTAATGTACTATGTACTTCATTTTTTAAAGCTCCACTTCCAATTCCGTGTACTATACAAAAGATACTATTTTTAACACTAAGATTGTCTTTAATAAACTCTAATGTTTTAACCCTAGCTGTATCTTTATCTAATCCGTGTAAATCTATGCTAGGAAGATTATCTAAAAATATAACTTCATCTAATTCCATAAAACCACCATTATTATAATAACACAAAAAGGCTATTTTGTATTTTTATTTACATTTAAATCATATCTTCTTTATACAAAAAGCAGCATTTCTCGTGTGAATAAATAACTCCTATTGCCTGCAAATATGAATACATTATTGTAGAACCTACAAATTTCATTCCTCTTTTAACTAAATCTTTCGATAATTCATCCGATAAACAATTAGTAGTCTTATCTAGTTCATAGATTGTTTTACCTTTTGTAAATATTTTTAAATAATTATAAAATGATCCATATTCATTTTGAATATTTTTAAATATTTTAGCATTATTAATACTAGATATTATCTTTAATCTATTTCTAATTATATTTTTATTGTTTAACAGTTCATCTATTTTTTGATGATCATAATTGCACACCTTATCTATGTCAAAATTATCATAACTAATTCTAAAAAATTCTCGCTTATTTAGTATACATTCAAAAGATAATCCCGCTTGAAATGATTCAAGTATAAGCATTTCAAACAAGTATTTATCGTCAAAATTAGGTACTCCCCACTCGTTATCATGATAATCAATATATTTTTCATTTTTTATATTACACCATCTACATCTATTCATAAAACTCCTACTTTGGCATTATAAATTCACTAATATTTTTTTTCTAGCTTTAATAATTTTATTTTTTAGCCCTCCACCATATCCAGTTAGATTGTTTTTTGCACCAACAACTCTGTGGTAACGAATAATTATACAACAAAGCTTTCATTCAACAGCTTGTGAAGACATTCTACCTATTCCAGTATCTAGTGCAATTTTCTTAGAAATATCACCATATGTAATAACTTTACCATAAGAAATACTGTTCATAATTTCAATAACTTTACTCCTATTTTCTATTTTTATATTTGGAGTAAAATCAGGTATCCCTCCACTAAAATAAATATCAAGCCATTTTTCTGTTTGTCTAAAAATTTCCAAATCTTTTTCATTGGAATTATTATTGTGTTTTAATGAATCTTTTTAATCTATAAACCCCAAACCTGTTGTATGTACTTTTTCTATATTATTTTAAACTATCTTTTTATCTTTCATATATTTCACCAATCACAATAAAGTCATAATTTTTGTTAATAATATTTTGATATTTGATAGTTTTTGTACATATATACTTATTTAAAGCTAAAAATATTATAGAGTCATCATTGTTATCATTATACCATTTTTTTAATACCATAAGCTCTATAATTTTAAAATTATTAAATAAATTAAATAATTCTTTTAAATAAAGTTCAATACTTTTAAGAACATCTATAACATCAAATTTTGACCTAAATATAAATCCATTGCCCATAAGATTGAACTATAAATATTTTGAGAAACTTTTATATCAATCGTACTAGTAAGGCCACCAGTATAACAATTTATTTTTTTTACTAATAATTTTGAAAAGTTAGAAGCTATATCACTATACTTATCTAGTGAAATAATTTTATGTTTTAATAGTGTTTGCAAAAGAGTGCTAATATAATTATCTGAATCTATACTATCTAAAGTAATTGATTTAATATCTACTATATTATTCTTATTCATTAACATCATTTTCTATTTCTTCCATCAAATTATTAAGACAAAGCTCATATAACAATTCGACTTTGCCATCAAAACATTCTTTTAAATACTCTAATATTTGCTCATCTGTTAGCTTAGTCCATAAAATCGACTGATAATAATAAAACACACTAATTAAGTCCTTAAACTCTAGTAAATAATTATACTTGCCGATATAAGGAGAGTCATAAAATTCACATATTATTTCACATACTGTCTCTTGATTTATTTCTATTCTTCCTAAAATCAGTAGTGAGTAGAAAATAACGATTAAAAAAGGGGTCAAGTGCCTCTTTTTCGCTACTATTTATTTAAATCTATTTTTATTTCTTCAATTATATGCCCTATATTACCCTCACCTGCATATTTATCTGTATTAAAGAAATCATCTTCTATGTCAACCCACTCAAGCTCATTAACTTCTTCTATTAAATCAACGTCTTTATTTAAAATGCCATAATAAACTTCAAGAGATTTATTAAATGTAATATATTCAATATTCATAAAATGCACTAAAGAAATATCACTATTTATTATATTGGTTTCTTCCTTTAACTCACGATAGGCTTCATTTAATCCATCGTTTTCTTTTTCGATTTTTCCACCTACTAAATTAAACATTCCTTTATATGGTTCTTTAGTTCGTTTACACATTAATGTCTTCTTTATTTGTTTGTCAAAAACTACAATTACATTATATTTTTTCATATTCCACCTCACATCCATTATACCTAAATATACTAATATTGAACACTAATTTTACAAAATATATTAGTAGTTTCTACAACCGAGAGATACTAAAAATAGTGATAATTAATTTTACCACTATCAATTAAAACTTTTTTGATTCTTTTTAAGCACTGCTTTAGTACCTTTTAATAATTCTTTTGTGTTATAAAAATTTTATAATAACAATATAATTAATGTTTTCTCGGTGGTAACGGTGGAATCGTTTTTTGTAATGAAGAATTCCTTCTCGGTGGTAATGGTGGAATTGCTTTTTGTAATGAAGAATTTCTTCTCGGTGATAATGATTGGGGTGCGAATTGACCTCCATTTATACTAGACTCTACTACATGGTTATGCACTATATTATGGTGACCCTTATTACATTTAGTAATATCATCAACGTGTTTCAACTTGTAAGAAATATCATATGCAAATACACGTCCATTTTCATCAATGAATTCATTCCATTCATGCTCTAAATGACCACAAAGTCCGTGTGCTGTATAACAGTTTACTCTCATATATGGATTATTAAGTAATATTTTTAACAGTCTACTTCTTCCAGTGCAAACGCCCTTTCCTCTTTTAAACACTTTACAAGGATCAGAACCTAGTGTCCTATCAACATCATCTTTAAAATTTCCGTCAGCTTGTATTAAATCATAGTCATAACTAGAATGGTTTAATACCCAGTCATACATAAAATTCATCTTGAAAGTATCAGTCATGCTATTAAAATCAATCTTCCTAGATAACCTTAAGTACACACTTCTTGCTATTTCTCTTTCTTCTAGCAATTCCAAAGCTTGTCTTTTTACAGCAATTTTATCGTATACAATTTTAAATTCCTCATCAGATAAATTTAGACACCAATTATTTAGTTCAGTTGGGTCATAAACTGCTTCACTTACTATAGCTATTTTTACATTATTCCTTAAACTGCTTATTTCTAAAGCATCATTTTTATTTACTTTAACTTTGTTACCAAATCTGATTTCAATAGGATTTGAAATATTAAAGTATGATAGTTGTCTAAATAATTGATTCAATTTTTCTGTACTTCCATTAAACATCAATATTACTGGAACATTACTTCTTTCACGCAAGATTGATATTACATTGCCATCTAAAGTACAATCCTCCAAATCCAAATTAATAAAATCTTGATTTGCATACTTAAAACATTGAATACAATTAGTTTTATAAAACATTATTTTTTTCCTTACAGGTACTTCACTCATAAAATCACTTCTTTCATTATTGGGTAATTAGACACCTATAAAAAGCGTATCAATATAAATAACTACTAACGTCACACTTTGCTTTGCCTTGGCTATATATAATATCATACATCTGATATATTTGCAATTTATATAAATTACATATTAAATTTAGCAAAAAATTGATGCCTATAAAAAAGCATCAATTTTACTAATTATTAATAATACTTATTACCTGATGAATCTGCTTTTATTGGACTACAAATTAATTTAAATACACCAAATGATATTACAACTATTACTGTAATAATTAGAAATGATTTAATCATTTATTTCATCGCTATTACAATATATCATAAATATTTAGAATTTACTATATCAAAGCATATTATTTATGCTTCAAAATTTAAATTAAAGAAAGAGAAGTATTACTACTTCCTTCAAAATTCATATCTCAAAAATTAATAAAATGATTTATTATTAAATTTCACTTAATAGCCACCTCTTAGTTGCTTTACATATACCTTATCTTTAGGGTATATTCTATCTCTATCAACTAATACTATAGGATATTTTCTAAACCAAACTGGCACTCTTTCCGGATTTGGACAATCAGCATCACGATACGAATCTAATAGCATAGTATTTTCTCCGCATTCTCCTTTAGTTAAAGTATCTGTTCTTTTATAACCTAATCTATCAAGCGCTAAATCAAAATATCTAAAATATTTAGGATCAATATTATTAGCTCTTCTAGTTAAATACTTTTGAACTTCCAAGCCACCACGAACTGCACCTTGCTTATCTCTTAAATATACTTCTTCATAGTTTTTAGCAATTAAATAAAGATTAGGACATATAACATCTTCGTATGACCACTTTGTTCTTACTAGTTTGATAACATAATCTCCAATTCTGTAACACTCGCAAGTCGTTCCACTGCCTACAAAGCCATATTCTTTACTCTGGCTTAATTCCATATATTTTTCTGTCCACTCTTCAAGTTGATGGCCCAAACCGCAACGATATATAGTTTCTAGTCCCAAATTTGCATCTTTCCTAAAAAAGTATCTTATGCGATTTCTAAAATCATTTAACAATTCTTGGCTTATCTTTTCTTTATGTCTTAAATATATAACAAAGCGGTAATCAGCTGAGGTGCTAAATAAAGCATCAGCATCTGCACTAAAGGCACTTTCTTTTTTCTCCTTATTAGGATCAACTAATATCGCTCCTGTATCAAGATCTATAGTAAAATCGTGCTCTAACAATTTTGAAGCTAAATAATTATATTTGTAATCTTTAAGAATAAATTCTTTTAATTTTTTATAATCTCTTTCACGATTATTCATTAGTAATAAAACTGCTAATTTAGAGATGTCATCTGGATTCATTAGTTGTGGCCAAAGAGATAATTGGTCATATTGCCCATAAGTAGCTTGGGTAGTATATCTAGTAATGTCATCATATATTGTATCTATTTGCTCTGGATAATTTTTAATTAAATATTCCATAAATAAATAGCGAATATGTAAATCCATATATCGTGATAATTTATGAATCAATTCTCTATTGTTATTATCAAATACATATTTAACAATACAGTCAAAATATTCATGATTTTCATTAGAAGATAAGAATTCATCAAAGTTTTCATACAATATTTTAATACCCAAAGGAGAATTGTTTAAAAGATTAGTTAACATTTCAGGGGTAACATTTTTAATATCTAATAACTTATATGCTTCATCTGCAAATTCTGGAATATCATAAATTATATTAAAACAAAAAGATGGCAAAGTTTCTTTTAGTTTAAGAAGAAATCCATTTATTATTTCTACTCTATCTGGTGCCTTTCTAACTTTATCAATCAATGAATCATAATCATATGATGTTCTATGAAAAACAAATTCGACTTGGCCGTTTTTTAAAGATTCTAATGGATAAAAAGCCATATAGTTCACTCCTCATTAGTTTGTTATTATAACATAAAAAAGAAGATATTTCTATTTTTTAAATTACAACAGTAATTTTTCAATACAAAAATATCCACTATTTCAAGTGGATACTTTTATATTTCCTTTTTTATATCAGTAGGACTAATTTCATCTTGTTGTGGATTGTAAAATGATAAAGCCCATTCTAATTCCTCCATAGATTTTGATAATAATATTTTTTTAGTACGTTCGATGTCTTCCATTTTTTGACTAATATCCAATTCAGAATCGTGAAATTTACCAGCCTTTAGCATTGATTCAATTATATCATTTATTAATCTACTTTTTTCTTCTGTCTGTAGTCCCTCTTTAATAGTACTAGACCCTAGAATAGTGTGCTGTTGAATTGGCTGAGTTGTTTCATTTCTTGATGATCCACGATTTTGAGACTGCTTTTCTATTAATTTTTCTTCATCTGGAGTAATTGTTACTGGATGAATTTCACCACTTTCAAAGCGAGTTTCATAAATTGAGTCTGGATAGCCAGAAACCGATATTATTTCTGAAACCTTACCAAAATTAGGACTTTTATTTTCAATGAAATTAATTAAACTCTGCTGAAATTTTTCGTAATTGCTTGTTGGTTGTCCTTTGATTTCTGATATTTGTGATTCTGATATGGATTGTTGTTGAATTGGTTGTGGTGCTGCATGTTCTGATAAATGGGGCTGAATTTCGGCAATAGTTTCTTGCTTTTTTGCACCTGATATAAATTCTTGCAATTCTTCATTACTATAGCTTGCAAATTGTCCACTTAAATTTTTAATTTGCGTTGAGCTTAAATTGTAATCCATCGGAACCATTAAATCTTTTCTTATAGCTCTACCTATTAATTCATCTCTAGTAGCTTGTGCAGCTTGTCTAGCTTTTTTTTCTGCTGCTTTTTGATTTAATAAACTTTCAACCTGTTCATAAGACATGCCTTGATATTCTGATGGAATAATTTTATCACCCAAATCCCATGCAGTATATAAGCTACGATTTTCATTTAGTCTATTGTTTTCAGCACTATGTATTAAATCGTAAATTCTCTTTTGCTCAATTTCACTAACTCTTTGTTGGTGCCTTTCATTTTTTACTGCTTCAAATCTTTGATAATAACTCTCATATGATGGCAACATATCTTTATAGAATTTTAAATCTTCAGCAACTTTGTTAAATTTTTCTCTTATGTCAGAAATCTGAGTAACCCTACTTGAGTAACTTCTTACTTGTTCTCTATTTTGCTGAAATTTTTGATATTCATCTGGATACCTTTCAGATATTTGCTTTGAAACATATGCTCCCAGTGTTTCACTAGAAATAGTTCTCAATCTTTTTTCTATTTCTAATCTTTCATTTTCCATTCTATTTATTTCCTGTTGCAAACTAATTAACTCGATTGCTCTTTGTTGTCTTTCTTTTTCTCTAGCTAATTCGGCTTCCACTCTCTTCTGCTCTATTTCTTGCTTTTCTATTGTTAAGGCAGATATATTTCTTTCATGTAATTTATTTTCACTTTCTATAGCTGATTTAATCTCTTCAATTTGTTTTGCATAAGGATTTTCATATTGTCTAGCTTCCTCATATGAAACAATTCTATCTGGATCAATTCCATAAGCGGCTGCTTGATTAACATTTCTTTCTACAAGTGCTGCGTTATCTCTTACACTAGCATTATACATTTTAAGTATATCATTTAGTTGTCTAATCTTTTCATAATGTCTGTTATATTCTGATTTTATTTTTTCCTCTATATCCATATATTCACCTTACCTATTATATACTATACCATAAAATCAAGACTTTTTGCAAAAAAAGATTAAGACTTTAAAGTCTTAATCTAATTTATATGTAAATTTACGTAATCAAACAATTATATGTGTTAAAATTGTTTTCAATCGCAGACTAATTGTTCTCCTTTTCGCGTACTACAGCTTGTGCAGATAGGTTAATAAACAGGGGTTTTTTATTAATTGAGCATTGCTCTCATTCTCTTTCCTATGTAACGAGGAAATCCTTTCGATTTCCTCTAACCTTATCAAGCAGTTTTTCTTCCTGCCCTCTGCCGTAAAGGTAGCTTTCACATTTGGTTTGCCATTCAAATTGACATACCATTCAAAAGTAGTATCAGAAGTCGGTGTAACCAGATAAACGAACTGATTTATAACATCGTGGCTGATAGTACTCCCGCTAAAATCAACAAGGCTATTCAGCGTAGAAATAATACTGTCCAAGTCAAAACCTTTCAAATTGTCATTGTCCGTCGGTATATTCTCAAGTACTTTTTGAAGCTCCTGTATTTCCGTATCAATCGGCGTTCTCATCACTTGATATTCGTCCTTTGTGATTTCGCCGTCAGCTCTCATAGCAATTAGGTTTGTGAGCCTTGTGTTCGCCTTGTCCAATCTTGCCTGCACAACCACCACATCAGACTGTTTACCGATTTCTTTTTCTTCCTTATAATAACACTTAATAAGGTCGATTGCAATAAGAACTGATTTTCTTCTTTCTGTCCATAAATGCTCTAAAAGAGCTTTCGCCATAAAATCGAGTTTCCAATCGGTTATCATTCTGGTATCGCAATAGCCGTCTGTATCTAATCCAAGTTCTTCTCTCTTTTTCTTGTTGCCGTTGTTCAACTGATTATAGCATTGATAGCCATACGAGGTTTTTCCGTCTAATTTTGTGTGCCACTTATTTTTTCGAAATGATGAGCCGCACGAACAACGGAGTTTATTCACCCACACATCAGCCGAGTCACGCTTACTATGAGTGGTCTTTGTTGCAGATACCAAAGACGGCTTTACTCTGCTTTCTCGTATTTCCTGTGCTTTATCCCAAATCTCTTGAGAAATGATAGCAGGGAAATCGCCCTCAACATATTCATAAGTGGACATATCCAGATTGTTAATTCGCTTCTGCTCCAGAAAATTGTTGCTTCTGGATTTGTTATAGCACTTTGTACCTGTATAAGTGGCATTTCTGATAGCTCTCATAATATTTGATACACTCCACTTTACAAGCCCAGAAGCAGTTTTCCTTTTTCGTTCCGTCAGTATGCCTGCTATCTTCATAGAGCCATAGCCCTGCAAATATAAATCGTATATCATTCTGACCGTTTCTGCTTGTTCTTCATTTATAACATAGGTATCTCCCACACGGTCATAGCCGAGGATATTACCATTGCCATAAAGCACACCGTTGTCACGGCTGATTTTCTGACCTGCTTTTACTCGTTCCGAGGTCTTGCGGCTTTCTTCCTGTGCCAGAGTAGCCATAAGCGACAATCTCAATTCGCCGTCACCGTCCATTGTCCAAATGTTATCCTCAATGAAAAAGACCTCTACGCCTATACTTTTAAGCTCTCTTGTGACGACAAGCGTATCAACAACATTTCGGGCAAAACGACAAACCTCTCTGGTAACGATTAAATCAAATTTGCCCTGTTTGGCATCTTCAATCATTCTCAAGAAATCTGGTCGTTTCTTTGCCTGTGTTCCTGTGATACCCTCATCAATATATTTTGCAACCACATCCCAATTCGGGTGATAGCGTACTTGGTCATCATACCATTGCAACTGATTATCCAAAGCGGATAATTGAGCTTCGTGTTCCGTTGAAACTCTGCCGTAAATAGCGACCCTTCTTGCTCTGTTTCTATCAAAAAGCGAATAGTCTGTTAGCTTAAATCTGTAATTGAACTGATTAGTATTAACTGCTGTGTTCATAAAGCGTACCTCCTTTGCTTTGTTCGCTCATATTGTATCTTTTATCAAGCCGCTTGTGAAATGTGCGAATTTCGGTGTTTCATTATATTTGTATATGTGGCTTGATTTATCTTTCCTTTTTCAAGCAATATCTCGATGAGCTTCAAAGCTGCTTCGTATTCATCAACTTTCACATCAAGCACTTTTACCACCTCTTTCAAGAGCGACACTTATCGCCAGAGCTTTATCAACAGCAACAAGAAAACGCCCATCAAGAGTTCCTAAATACTCTTGCAGGCGTTGTTTATCAATGGTACGAATTTGCTCCAACAAGATAATGGAATCTTTATCAAGTCCATTGACATTGTGTACGATAGTGTGTGTCGGTAGTTTTTTCTTTGTTCCAATCTGTCCTGTAATCGCCGCTACAATGACCGTAGGGCTGTGCTTATTCCCTGTATCATTAGAAATGATAAGTACAGGTCGTGTACCGCCTTGCTCCGAGCCGATGACGGGGTTTAAGTTTGCGTAGTAGATGTCGCCACGCTTAATGATTCTATCCATAGTGTTTGACCCCCATTTAGATTTAGGCAGGAGCATCCTGCCTATGTAACAGCCAAACACAAGGAAGTATTTAAGGTCGGGAGCATATAAACAAAACTCTGTTCTTATGACCGCCCTGTGTCTGGCATTATGATAGGAAGCATTTCAATTTGTCCTCGACACCCCGAAATGCTATGGGAAGTCGCCAAACGGTCAGCAGCGAACTGACACCACGGGAGTTTCACCCCAACTGTCGGTCTGACAGAGCCGCCCTCATTGCCTGCGACGGTTTAATCACGCTCGGACTGTGACTGGACGGGAGTACCATTGTTCTCTTTGTGGGTTATGGCGGAATCGGGAGCTACCCGATATTTTGAGTCGGCATTTATCGCTCTCTGCCTTTCGGCAGGTCATGGCGTACCGCTGCACACGCTTATGCTCATCACAATCACAAAGAGGAAGTATTTGGCGAATGGGTATTCGGTTGTCAAGGAACTGCCCCATCTTCGCCACACAAAGGAAAACAGGCAAAGGTTTTTATCCCTTCACCTGTTTCCACACTTAGAAGCTAAAAGTAGCCCCTAAAATCAAAAATATTTTATTTTTTCTCGGATTTTTTCAATCGCCCTGTCAATGGAGCGTTTGACGGGCATTTTTGAACAGCCCTCTATTTTTCCGATTTGCTCGTAGGTCAAACCATAATCGAAGTAGAGCCTAAATCTTCTCCTTTGCACTTCGGGCAGTTCCATAATAGCTCGGTCAAGCTGTTCACTGCGGATTTTATCATTAACCGCTTCGTCAACAGGCTTCGGCTTATGTAAAGCTCGCCTGCATAGCGTTTCCTCGGTCAGTTCCGATTGCTCCAGATGTCTTTCATCAGACCTCCGCAGATTTCGCTCGCACTTAACAAAGCGGCAAAACTGTGTATAGACCTCATAAGATACTTCCGACTCTCGGAAGATACCTTGTCCATCTATAAAGGCTACAAAGTAGCGTTTTTGACCATTCGTTTCCTCAATGCGAATGGTATAAGGGTTTGTGTTGTCGAACACTTTTGTTTTCCTCCAATCTGAATTTTTTTGAAAAATCCAGATTGTGAGGTGGGGAACGACAGCCCACGCCAGAAACAGGCTTGTCCTGTATTCCGACAAAAAACGACAAAAGAAAATCCGCAAAGGTCGTCAAACCAATGCGGATATA
>USDJ01000004.1 GCA_900553395.1 uncultured Mycoplasmatota bacterium
TCTATGTCTAGCCAGCACTGAATTTGTACTCCCGCGCAAATTCTAATATAGGAAATTCCCATACCCTCTTTAAATATTATTTACCTGTCAACCCTACCAACTTCTTTAGCTTTTGATATACCAAGTATATCATCACAATAAGTATTACCTGAATCTGGATTTATATATTTTTCAGGTTGAGCAATAACATCTATTAAAGTCTTCAACCTTGCATATTTAACAGCATTACCCACATTTATAACTTCTCTAAAATCATCTGGAGTCCAATCAGCTATCATTTCAGGATGTTTGTATATTGAAAAATTAAATCTTCTTTCAAGCCCTTTTATTGATGATATATGGTTTTTATTTATGTCAATCCATTTACTTAGTTGCCCTTTTTTATTTGATACATATAACATCGCCAATCCACTTGGACATAACTTCATACCGTAACTATCGTGTAAAATTTTATCTAAATCCTGTAGTTCTTTTTGTGTCAAATTTTCTAGTGAAGATTTAGGAATTATTGTTTCTGTTGATGGACTAGTATTAGTGTGACCAACTGTTATCCAACTATAGTTTTTTAATATTTCTTGAGGAACAAACTCTAATTGACTGGAAATTAACTCATCTGGTATTTGATTGGCAATAAATATATCTAATATTCCCTTATTTTTTTCTAAATCATTATTTTGGTTTGTTGTATTATTAGAACTTTTATGAAAATAATATGAAATATTATCTTCATTTAAATCACCACTTATTAAATCATACATAAATCTTGATGTTCTTCCATTACCATCACTAAACATATGTAAATTTAACAATGTATAATATACCATTGTTGCTCTTGCCTTTTTATCTGGAACTTTTGACATATTTTGTGTTAAATATTCAAGTGTTTTCATTTGAACTTCTTTTGTAGGTGATACTAAATCACCTGCTAGCATATTTTCTTCAAGAACATTTTCGGATTCATCCAGACATCTTAAACACTTATTTAACTTTACTAATAATTCTAATAATTCATCTTTTGATAATTCACTTAAATCTTTATTATCTGGGTTTACTAAATTAATTATTTTATTAATCATTTTAAATTCACTCCTCTAGATTTTAGTATTTTATGATACATATTTTAGTGTTAGGATAGATATATACACGAAACTTCGCGGAAGTGGCATAATAAATATCATTTAAAACTAATTATACTATATTTTATTAAATTTTCATATACTCCCATTGAATTTTAATAAAACTTTATGTATAATGTTTTTAGAAAGAGAACTTAGTTCGTAACTTGTATGCGATTTGCTCCATAAGGAAATACGCTCGAACTTTTCGAGCTTTTTTAATACAACTAACTCAGATTTGGGTTAGTTTTTTTTGTGTATCGAACTCCACGCTTAAGCTTGGAAGTTATACAAAGACTATCCTACAAAGAAAGGATGGTATTTATGGTAAATATTATTAAGCAAGAAGTTGTTATTGAAGAATCATTAAAAAAGAAGTTAGAACTAATATGTAAGCTTTCAAACACTACTTTAAAAAACACACGTATTATTATTAAAAAAACTAATATCAGTCCTATACATAACCCATGGTAAAGATAATAAGTATAGTTATGCTAGATGTTAATATTAAAGGACTAGATTTAAGCAAAAGAAAAGACGTTTTTAAGAGATAGGTCGTCTTTTCTTTGCATTATTACTTCCAGTATCAAAGTTAGAATTATCAGTACAATTAGATTTTGGAACTTGTATTCGTTGTCTTTGACTATTTAATAAATCAATATCAACTTTTTTTGAAGTTTTAAAAAAGTTAACTAAATCCGGATTATAAGTTCTAATTCCATTTGCGTTATAGTATCCTATATATCCTCCGGCTTCTTGAACTTTTCTGTCGAGTCTTTCTCGGCTTAAATAATCATCAATCATACTTTGTCTACTATCTTTAAAAAAGTTTCTTTCTGTAAATACTGTATTTCTCTTTAATACCTCTTTACCGTTTTCATTGACCATTTCAAATATATCATATCTCATAATATCAATACCATTGGCTTTATACGGAGTTTCAAACATTTGTTGAGCTATAAACACGCTTCCATTACTTCTTCTAAATCTTTTTGTTGGATACATAAATAGCTTTCTTTTTTCTTCAGGTTTAGATATCTCTCGACATGATGAAACTAATTCAAGTTTATTACCGGCTTTACTTTTTCTAACCATGCCAATATAATATGTGTTTTTTGAAATTGAATCGAAAATATTTTCTCTCGAAAATAAAATATTATCAACAGTTTCTTCGTAATTTGATGGAACAGGCCTCCCAAAATTTTTGCAATCGACTAAATGTGTAACGTTTGTATCACTATAAAGTATTAATGGTAACTGTTTTGTTCCATCTCTTGAAATTTCAACATAATAATATCTGTAGTATGTTATATTGTCAATAGTACGATTACCAACTTGAGCAACTATGAATCTTGAGCCATCCTTTCGCACTCCATAATAGGTCGTTGAATGATAATCTCTAGCTCTTGATACACCCGTTTGTGAATATATTTGTTTTATAAGTTGTGGATCAATTTGTGTCAATGTATGTTCATAATCTTGAGTTTTTTCTCCTGGTGCAGGATAATGGCTTTCATTAAAAGTTAAAATATCTTTTCCAAACCACTCAAAACCTCTTGAGTTACCAGATCTAAATTTTGTATTATCCCAAGTCAAATCAACAGGATACTTTTTACCATTAATAGTTACAATATTCCAGGCGTGACCTGATGTTTTACCCTTTTTAGTTCCTCCTCTAACAAATTCGCATTCAATATTATTTCTATCCATAAATTCTTTTAAAATAACAGCATATCCAGCGCATACTGTTCGCTTTGTAATCAACCCCCTTAGACTTCTTACTTCACTTGACGATTTTCGCTCATATTTTGGATCATACATTATTCCAGTTTTTAGTCTATCATATACATAAATTAATCTTTGAATACTTGACCAATTTTTACTCATTCCAGATTCTATTTTTTCAATTTCTTCAAGTATTTTTATTGTTTCATTTTTGGTATAAATGACAGAATTATAATAATAGTCTTGCGTTGATTCATTACCAAAAAACAATCCTCTATATCTAGCAATTCTTTCCTCGTCATATCCTCCAGCGATTCTTATTGCAACATTTGAACTCAATTGTCTTATCATAGAAGAAGTTATTCCTTTAGTATTTTGAACCTCAACTAATATTTTAGAATTTGGATATCTATTACATACACTTTTAATATAGTTTATATCAAAAGGCTGATTTAATTTAAAAGTAATTTTATATTGATAATTATACTTCATTGTTTTCGTCTCCAAATTCTACCATATTTTCATTTAAAACTAAAATGTTATTTTTCATTAAATCATCAAATATTCTTTTATTCGTCTTATATTGTTTTTTATCTATACTAATCCTTTTTAAATTTAATAAATTATTTAAAAAGTTAAAATTATCAATATTAGTATTATCTATATATAATTCTTCTAATTTGTCGATATTCAAGTTTGCATTTTTAACTATATTTGAATAAGATAGTTGCAAATATTTTAAGTTCTTCAACATATTGATCTTTCCAATTTCAACTTCCCCATTTATTATTGTCAATTCTTCTAATAGCTCAAATAAATTTACAAATGCATAATTTTCTATTTTACAATTAATTAAAGACAAAGCTTTAAGTTTTAGTGAAGCAATTAAATCGGCATTTTCAAATTCACAATTTTCAAATACAAATTCTGATAAATTATTCAAATTAAAAAAAATGTTATAATTATCATTAAATATGTACCCGTTTCTTAAAGTAATGCTCTTTAATTCCTTAAGCATTGTCAACTCCTCCAAAAAAGCAAAACTGCTTTCAGATTCATCGTTATAATCAATTACTACTTCAGTTATTTGATTTAACTCTTGTTCAGTAAAGTTATTGTCAAGTTTATCCAATTTAAACATTATATAGTTTGCTAAATTCTCATTTTTCACATTAACTATAGTCTCCATCAAATGCTCCTCACTTTCATATACAATTATATCATGATCTTCTTCAATTTTATCAATTGGGTTTTAATTATTTTAAATGTGATAATATTGATATGGAAGTTAGTCGTATAAACTTATATAATGAAAAGTTTATTAAAGATTTTATAAGTAAATTAAAAAAAATACTTGCTTTGAAGCTGTTGATATAGACTATAACAATACAGAATTAATAATCTATGAAATAGATGGTATAAATATATTTAAAGGAGATTTGAGTATAGCATTTCAAAAACAAAATGGAAGCTTTACTATTATAACTAAAAATAAACTAAATAATGATATAAAAAATAGAATTATTGATACTATAGATAAAATTACTAAACTAAAGCTATTTGTATCATATAATTTTAGTGATATGATTGATACTAAAGTTTATCACTATGTTTTCGATGAATCAAAAATAGATTTAAATAAGAAAATAGTAAATGAGCTTAAAAAATCAAATCGAATAGAAAATTTAAATATAAACTACTAAAAAGCGCAATATAATACTAACTAAAAAGTTAGTTTTTTTATAAAAAAAGATAGTAATATTTACTATCTATAAGTCTATTTTAACATCATTTTTTTTGATTTCATCAGCCTCAAAAAAATCCTTTTTTACCATTCCTTTATTTTTAGCAATAGAGCTTGAAGGGAATGATACTAATAATTGATTGTATAATGAAACATTAGCATTGTATAGTCTTCTAGCTGCTTGTAAATGTTCTTCTACATCTGAAATTGCAAGTTGTAGTGTTTTATAGTTTTCATTTGATTTTAGTTCTGGATAATTTTCAGCTACTACATTAATCTTTTTGATGTTTTCATCCATAACTAGATTAGCATCACTTTTCTCTTTAATAGACATATCACTACGAAGATTAACTATATCAAAAAGAGTTTCTTTTTCGTGTTTTGCATAAGATTTAACTACATCAATCATCTTAGTTAGAACATCATATCTTTTAGTTAAAGCGACATCTATTCCTGATAAAGCTTCATCTATTTTTACAACCGCCCTATTTAATTTATTTGAAACTGATATATACCATACGAAAAATATGACAATTAATACTATTATAGCTATCATGATACGTAGCATATACTACACCTCCCTTCTAAATAAATCATTATCTAAATTTAGTTTATCTATAAAGTCTGTAATCAATTTTATATCCATTGATATTTCATTTATAACTTTTTCCTCATTTATCTTTGTAAATATACTATGTTCAAAAGAATCTTTATTATTTTGAAGTCCTATGTGAAGTTTATTGTCTATAAAACAAAATAGTAGTCTTCCTCTAATACTATTAGCCAAGTTTTTAATTTTCTCCATCAAAGATGGCGTTAATATATAAAAAGCATCGTGTTCATCTTGAGCATATACCCTAAATTTTTTATTAAACTCTTCATCTTCCATCATAACTTTTTTATATTTTAATTTTGAACTCCAATTACTTATTCTAGAATTTCCAAATCCTTTTTGGCAAACTTGAATATTTGATTTAAATGTTTTATTAAAATCAAATATCATCCATCTACCTCTAAAAATAGTAACCCAAGTCGTCGTTGTATGACCATCAGAATCAGTAGTCTGTCTTTCCTCTTCTATGTGTACATCAGCTTGAACAACATTTATATTTTTATATTTACCACTTATGTAGTCATTAGAATTATATCTATCGCCCATATTCATCATTTGTGTATTTCTTATAACAGATTCATCTAATCCATTTTCAGGTTTATATACCAAATCATTAAAAACTAATTTAAGTGATCTTAAAACAAATAAATCTTTAAAGGCTAAAATAAATTTCTTTGTAGGTTTAGCACTAATAATAGTTGCAACAATTATAGAAATAATAATAGCAAAAAACCCAAATATATATCTTCTAGTTATGAATGATACTAAAGCACCTATAATTAATCCTATAATAATTGAACTAATAAATAAGTTTCTTGCTTTTTTTCTTAAAATTTCTAATTCGTCTACACTCATAATACACTCCTCCACTAAATTTTATCAAATAATATTTAATTTGTAAACTTTTTAAAAACACAAAAAAATTAATTAATACTATTTATATTAATTAATTTTTCATTATCAAATACTAATTTAAAAGTTCAATATTTAAAATAGTTCTCTCAATAACTCATTATAGTTATCACTATCTTCACAAACTATATCATAACTATTGGTAAATTCATCCAAAGTATTCTTAGTTCTAGAAGAATAAAATCCAACTTTTATTACTTCTTTTTTCTTATCATCTACCATATTTAAATCACTTATTTGGTCTCCAAATAGTATAGCTTTGCTTCTATCTTTAATTTTATCTTTTATATAGTTTGGCAATGATACTTCATTTTTATTTAGACTATGAATCATATTTTCAGAAACGCCTACAGCAATACCATCTTTAAATATTATTTTGTTGCTACTTATATAAATGTTATCATATAAACAATCATTTTTTTTAAGGAAACTTTCTATAAAGTTTCCTATACCAGCACTAATTATAATTAATGGTATATTATGTTCTTTTAAAAAGTACAAGAATTCTTTAGCACCTGGTCTTAAATCCTTTATCCTTAAATCTGAACCTGCTTTTCCAAATAATTCTTCACTTATATAATATTTAATAAATAGTTCTACCTGCTTTCTATACCACTCACTTACTAATCTTGATCGTTCATTAAAGTCCATATTATTGTCTAATTATATAGGTCTATATTTGTCATAAAGTTCTTGTCTTTCATTAACATAAACTTCTGGTACCATATTGCTTTCAGCTAATATAGACCAAGATGTTTTAGAAGATCCATTTGTAATGGTTCTATCAAAGTCTGTAACTACATAATAATTATTTAAATCCTTTATTGGTAATTTGTCTTTTACTTTTTCACTTATTATCATAACTTAATCTCTCCTTTTATAACCGGAAATAATATTATTAAGTATTATAAATAATACTGAAAATAAAATAAGTATCAAAGAATTAAAAAATAAGTTTTCTAAATTTACTAAGTTAATCACTTCAAGATCAGCTAGTAAATTATTAGAATTTATATACCAATAAGCAGGTAAAATATGTGCTATATTAAGTACAGTATTTGGTAAAAATTCTACTGGTACAAAAGCGCCACATAAAAAGGCTGATCCAAGTGAAACCACATTCACTATTCCTGTTATAGCACCTTTATTTTTTATTAGAGTTGATATTAAAAGAGCTAGTGTCAAAGAAGTAAAAGTAAAAAGTAAAGTATTTAATGAATATAATAAAAATCTTAAATCAAATATATTAGCTTTAAGTAAAATTAATCCTAATATAACATACAAAATCCAAACAATAAAACTATAAATAAAGCTTGAATATAATATTAATCTATTATGTTTTTTATAATTCATGCTACTAGTAATTATCCTTTTACTAACTGTTTGTTCATTAAAACTAGATAAAACTAAACAAATTATATATATTGTTACAGCCATAATACTATAACTAGCAAAATTAAAATAGTTAGCTAAATTAGAAAAATATGATTTATCTACTTTTGATGTGATTTCTACATTTGCTTTAGTAGATAAATTATTGTTAATAGCATCTATTAGTTCTTTTTCATCTTTAATATTTTCACTATAAATACTTTGAACTTTTAAATATCTGGATAATATCATATCTGCTAAACTAGAGTTAAAATCTTTAGAAGACTTTATATCAATGTTAACATTTTTTCCACTTAAAATATCTTTTCTATATCCTTTAGGAATATAAATTATATAATTTACATCTCTATAAAATATAGCATCATCTCTAGCGCTTTCCGAGTTAGCGATTTTTTTTATTTCAGAATTTTTTTCAATATAATTAATTAAATTTTTTGTAAGTCCAATATTTTCATCTTCATTTACAATTAATACACTAGGTTTACTATCAGTAAAAGTAGTATTTACATTACTACTTGTCATATTAATAGTCCCAAATACAACTAGTAATACTGTATAAAGTATTATTGTACCTTTATATTTTTTTACTATTTTCCAGAAAGTATTAAATACTGTCATATTTTTGCCTCCTTAATTCTTTAAGAGAAATAAAAATCATAAGACAAGAAAATATAAGTAAACTTATTATATTAAAATAATATCTATCTAATGAAGTATAGTAATATAATGAATATAATCCATCTGTTATCATATTAGCAGGATTAACAATATTTAATATTGGTACCGTTTTATCAACAATATATTTTATAGAAACGCCTGTCATTCCAGATAGAAAGCACCACAACATGGTAATTGAAATAAGTATTCCTGTTTTTGCACCCTCATGAGTCTTTAATACTGTAGAAATTAAAACACCAAGAGTAAGTCCAGTAATCGTTCCAATTATAGCAAGCAATAAAATATAAGGTAATTTTGTTCCATAATCTACTTTTATTACAAATATAGTATATATAAATAGTAGCACTAATCCTATAATTTCTATTATAAAGCTAGCAAATAAGCTTCCCATTAACATACTACCCTTCTTAGTTGGAGATACAGATACTCTTTTACCTACACTACCCATATTTGCAAGCCTTTTATTTAATACAGTCATAGATACTAAGCCGCCATAAAGAGCAGCCATAGCAATTAAATTATAATATTCTATCATAGTATAGCTTATATTAGCCCTAGTTATATCATTTATATTTACACGAGTATTGTTTAATTTACTTGACACTTTTTCATATAACTTATCATAATCAATATTATAATTTCCATTTTTATATTCTTGTGATAGTTCAGCATTAATTAAACTTTCATAAATATCTTTTTCACTATTAATTTCATCAATAACAATTCTAATTATAGTTTGATTTACACCACTCTTAGAAACTACTATATTGACATCATCACCATCAAATGTTAAATATCCAGATACCTTGTTATCTTCTAATAGTTTCTTAGAATTTTCTAATGTTGTATACGTTATATTAAATAGTTGTTCTTTACTAGTTTCATCTGATAATTTATTTAGTGCACCCTTTACAAATTCATTATTTTCAAACTCGTCATTTGATACAACAGCTATATCAATAATACTTAACTTTTCATTTTTTTCTATGTTTGAAAAAGCCATATTATATAAAGTTGCTAATAAAATTGGAAAGGCAAATGTCCAAAATATTAGAGGCTTATTTTTCAATAATGTTTTTAATGTATATTTAAAATTATGCCAAAACATTAATCTCTTAAGTCCTTTCCTGTAAGTTCCAAAAATACGTCATTTAGAGTTGGTCTCTCAGAGAATATTCTACTATATTTTACTTTTTTCTCTTTCAAGTAGTCTATAAGTTCACCCAAATTATCTTTGCCTTTTTTATAAATAATTAATAGAACATTATCGTTTAAAGTAACGCTTTCTACAGTTTTGAAATTACGTATATCATCTAACACTGAATTATCAATATGACCTACTTCTATAGTTATTTTTTCTTCTATATTAGCTAGAGTTTTTAACTCATCACTAGTTCCTTCTGCAATAATTTTACCTTTATCTAATATAATTATCCTATCACAAATAAGCTCTACCTCTTCCATATAATGAGTAGTATAAAGAATTGTAGCGCCCTCATCTCTTAATTTTTTTATTCCATTTAATATATTATTTCTACTTTGAGGATCTACTGCAACAGTAGGTTCATCTAAAAATATTAATTTAGGTTTATGTGCTATCCCGCAAGCAATATTTAGTCTTCTCTTTAATCCTCCTGATAATTGTTTTGGATAAAATTTTTTAAATTCTTCTAATCCTACCAGTTTAATAGCATCTTCTACATATTTCTTTCTTAAGCTTTTATCCTTAACATATAACCCACAAAAGTAGTCAATATTCTCATATACAGTTAATTCTTCAAACACAGCTATCTCTTGAAATATGACACCAATTTGCCTTTTTATATCATAAGAATCTGGAGTCATCTCTTCTCCAAAAATTTTAATACTACCACTTTGAAATTTTAAAAGTGAAAGAATACAATTAATAGTTGTACTTTTCCCACATCCATTTGGACCTAATAAACCCAAAATTTCACCTTTTTTTATATCAAACGATAAATTATCTACTGCTTTTAATTTTTTATATTTTTTAGTTAAATTTTTAACTTCTACAATGTTTTCCATAATTCCTCCCTAAATTTAACAATATTATTTATTTTGCTGCTTTTCAATATAATAAATTACTACTATAGCACCCACCATATTTACTCCAATAGATAGTCCAATAAATACCCCCGAAAAGAAATCGTTTAAATTACTATGTTGTGAAACAAAATAAAGCGTGCAACCTAATATAATTAAAAAAATACCTTGTAATAATCCTTTAATCATAAACAACACCTCTACTATCTAATTTTAACATATAATGCTTATTTTTTAAAGAAAAATTATATAATTATTATATTTAACAAAAAAATCACATAAGTGATTTTAAAGTCTCCAATAAGGTAATCCACAATAATTATTTTTAATTCCGTGCCCTCTTATTAAGCTTACTACTATTACATAATTGCTTAAAAGTTAACAGTAGTCATCATACATTAACTTACAATAGTTTTTTAAAACGAAATAGTCGTTATATTTTTTGGCACTAAAAATTATTATAAATTGTGAAAATAATATTCACTTGTCAGCTTCTTTTAAAATAGTAAAACTTCTATAATTTTTATAACTCTAAGTGTCAGATGCAAGAAAGATAGGAATGCCATTATAATTACCAAGAAAAGTAACTGTATTAAATATTTGGTTCATGATACTCCATACAACAATTATATAATAATTAAAAAATTAAGTTAATTATTTAAAATTATGATAAAATCATTACTAATCTTATTTGATATTAATTACTTTATATGATATAGTAACTATATTGATAATGGATGTGATATGATGAAAATATTAATTTTATCTTGCAGTACTGGTGGTGGACACAATTCATGCGCCAAATACATTTCAGAAGAATTAAAATCTAAAAATATAGATTATGAATTTAAAGATTATTTCGATATAGTAAATAAAAAGGCTAAATCGTTAGCGTCTAAAATATATTTAAATTCTTTAGGTAAAGATGGCAAGATATTTAAAAAAGTTTATAAAATGGGTGAACTTTATAGTAGTACCAAAATTAAAAGCCCAATATATTTAATTAGTAAAGCACATAGAAAAAAGCTATATAAATATATTAAAAATAATAGTTTTGATCTTGTTATTACTACTCACTTATTTCCTGGGCTTGCTTTGACAGCTATAAAAAATGATAAAAAAGAAGATAATATCAATTTTATTATGGTAGCAACAGATTATGAGCCTTGCCCATTTATAGAAGAAGTTAAACCTAATTTTCTAGTAATACCAAAAGGCTTAGAAAAAAGATGTTTAAATAAAGGTATAAATGAAAATATCTTATTAAGTACTGGGATTCCTGTATCTACAAATTTTATTAAATCTGCTAAAAACATAAGAAAAAAGCTAAAAATAAATGACGAAAATGTAATTTTAGTTATGCTAGGGAGCATGGGTTTTGGAAGAATAAATGAAATAATTAACGATATAACTAATATAGATGATACCAAAATAATTGTTGTTTGTGGCAGTAACACTCTACTATATCGCGAACTTTCAAATCTAAATAATAGTAAAATAATTGTGCTCGGATTTGTAAATAATATAAATGACTTAATTTATTCAAGCGATATAGTTCTTTCAAAGCCAGGAGGACTTTCAACAACAGAAATTATATCTATTACTAAACCACTTATACACATATTTCCAATTCCAGGAATAGAAACATACAATTCTAATTTTTTCAGCACAAAAGGCATGAGTTTAAAATGCAATTCTAAAGAAGAAATAATAACATCAATAAAAAGAATTTTAAGTGATAAAAATTTAAAAAATAATATGATTAAAAATCAAAAAGAATACATAAATAAAAATTCTGCTAAAGATTTAGTAGAATTTATAGTTAATAACTTTTGATAGAAGTGAAAAAACTTCTATTTTTATTTTATACGTTAATTTTTTTATAATCATCTATTCCATATTTCATAAGGACTTTATAAAGTATACCTGAAATAAAGCCAATTAATAATAGATGTATTAAAATTAATACTTCAATACTTAAAAACTCACTACAATGAACTATTGCTAATATACTTATTATAAATAATGACATACCAATAAACACTGAAATAGTAGAGCTCATGCTTTGTTTAATTACCTCTGTATCATTAGTAGCGTTCATTTTAGGATATTTTAAATTAACAATAAGACCAATAACTGATTGTAAAAATATAGTTATAATACTCATTATAAAAATAGATGCCATATAAAATATACTTGGTTTAAATGCTATAAAAAATATAATTTCACTAATGAGTATAAAAGGAAGTTCTATAATACATGAATAAATTATCTTAGAATTTAATATATCTTTTTCTTTAATGGGAAGACTTTTAGTAATATTGATAGTTTTTCCTTCTAAAGATATACTAGAAGAAGTTATAGAAGTCATTAAAGTTGAAAATAAGATAAGGCCATAATATAAAGTATTAATAGATATATTTTTAACGTCACCATATGCCTCTAATAATGAATCAAAAGCGCCTTTACCTTTGATACATAGAAGAACTGAAATTACAATAGCTAAAAATAATCCAAACGATGTATTAAACATATAAACAGGAGAATAAAAATATCTTTTTAATTCTTTTATTGTTAATGATACTAAAGGCTTTCTTTGAATATATATTTCTCCTTTAGACTTTTTAGCTTTTTTACTATAGCTTTTAGAACTAGATATTATTTTAAAATACAATCTAGAACATAAAAGAATAAATAGTAATAATGGAATAATATTTATTAATAACAATTTAATTAAATCTAATAAATTAAAATTATTTATTAAATTCACATATAATCCAATGGGATAATAAATTTTAGTTAATATTTCATTTATACTTTTAGCTTTAAGTACTATATTATTCATAAACGAATCTAATCTTGTTGACAGAAAGAAAATCGCCATAAATACTATAATTGATAATATAGTTTGAACTATTTTTTTATTATTAGATTTGCTTGAAAAAAGCTTTACTAAATATCCAATAAAACTAGATATAATAGTAGGAATTATTGGAATTAAAATTGTCATTAAAACTGAAATAATGTAAAAACTTATACCTGGTTTAGTATAATAAATATAAGCAACAAAAGCTGGTAATAAAAACATTAAATTATACAAATATTCAAACAATAATAATTTAAATATTCTAGCAAATAATATCTTCCCTTTTGAAATTGGGAGAGAAAATAATAAATCATTATCTTTAGTTTCAAATAATATTCCTTGAGATTTATATATTCCTTGCATAAATGTAAGTATTACGACCATAAAAATGAACATGCTAAGCATTATATAAGTCAAATTTAAAGGCGCTAATTTAGAAGAAATCATAAATGCATAAGATCCAATAGAAAATGAGACAAGGAAAAATAAAACAATTGGTAAAAGTATTTTCTTTATTTTGCTAGAATTTTCTTTAGTACTATACTTAAATAAGTTCATATCTTGACTAAGAATGGCGCGTAATAGTGAAAAAGTCTTCATATTATTCTCCTTCTAATTCAAGAAATACTTGTTCTAATGATTCGTCATTTATAATATCTTTCATCTTACCAGTTTTAACAATCTTACCGTTTTTTATAATAGCTACTCTATCACACAATTTTTCTGCTACATCTAATATATGAGTTGAAAAAAATACGGTTTTGCCTTCCTTAGCCATTTGTCGCATAACTTCTTTCATATCATAAACAGCTTTAGGATCAAGCCCTACAAATGGTTCATCCATAATAAGTACACTTGGATTATGCGCTAAAGCTGCTATTAAAGCTATTTTTTGTTTCATTCCGTGAGATAGACTTGAAATATCGTCATTTAGTTTATCTTCTATTTCAAACATTTTAGCATATTTAGATATGTTTTCTTTTCTAATATTTTTTGAAATATCATACATATCACAAACAAAGTTAATAAAATCTATCGCCTTCATATTTTCATACATATCAGGATTATCTGGCACATATGACATCTGCATTTTGCACTCTATTGGATTTTTACGAATAGATTTTCCGTTGACTAATATTTCACCTTCTTCAAAATCTAATATTCCTATTATTGATTTTATCATAGTAGTTTTACCTGCTCCATTATGTCCTATAAATGCAAATATCTCTCCATCTCTTATATCAAGATTAATATTATTTAACGCTTTAGTCTCTCCATTATAAGTTTTACTTACGTTTTTAATTTCTATCATATTATACCTCCACTATTTTCTTTTATTAAATTCTGTGCCTAAGCAAAGCCATGTGGATCCTAATCCGCAAAAAATAATTCCTAAAGTTATATTTTTATATATAAAAGTAAATACAGATAAAATATAACTGAAATCAAATTAAATATTATACTAAGCTTATTTTTCATATACAACTCCTTTTGTCTTTCCTAAACGGGCACAAATACTTTTAAAATTTGTTCTTTTAACTTTTAGTATTTTATCCATTTCATCTGCTGCTCTAGTGAATTTACTCTTCATAAAAGGCACGAATACATAATCTACATTTTTTAATTTATTACTATACATATTACAAAATGCTCTTATAGGTAAAGACATTGTAAATATCTATATGGGTGTACATATTATAACTTTTTTATACTTGCTTAAATCTTCATCAAAATTTATAGGCATATCTTTTTTTAACATTTCAAACCTACCACACCACCAAAATCCTAAAGTCCTTCTGTCTTTTCTCGTATTGTTACCTCGAGAACTGATGCACCTAATTTATCAGATATTTCAAAAACAACATTTTTAGTATAACCCATCCTTGAAAAGTAAACTGAAGCTATATCCTTGTTAGTATCTTTATTTTTATACATTTTCTCATCTACTATAAATTTTTCTTGACAACAAAATACGTAACACATATATCCAGTTATTGCTTGTATAAAACCAAATATAAAATAGGAAGTAGACATAAAATTAAATGGAAAAATACCAAGTGCCAAATTAAAATCAAGTAACAAGGAATACTTGCCATTAAAAATTCTTTCACTTATTCTCATCTCTTTTATTAAGTATCCATTTATTATCAGGATTTTCTTCTAAAAGCATAAGCGCTTGAAATTCAAGTGATAATAAATGAGAAATTTGTTCATCATTAAATTCTACTGTATTATTAGCTGACAAAGTTGCTATTCCATGTGCGAATATCCACATTTTTATATGAAAACTTTCTACATCCTTATCACTTAATTTTGTACTTATTTTAATAAGTTTTACTAATTCCTTGAAATCTTCCTGATCTTTTGAAATAAACTCTTTTGGTATTAAATCTGATCTTGTCATAAATAAAAATTTAAATAAATTAGTTTCTTCTCTTGCAAATTTTATGTAATTTATTCCAACTTGTTTATAAAGAGGCATTGTATCAATCATATTATCCATTATGAATTTATAAAAGAACTTTTCTATTTTTACATATAACTCTTTATTTAACTCATCAACATTTTTAAATTGATAATATATTGGCCTTATAGAACAGTTTAATCTTTTAGCAATTTCTCTATTACTAACTTTATTTATCCCATAGCTTCTCGCAATAGAAAATGCAGCATCAAGTATTTTTTCTTTAGTAATTTTTAAAGTTGTAGGCATAAATATCTTCCTTTATTAATTATATTGTATCACATAGTACAATATTTGTATATTAAAAAGATAAATAATTTTTATCTTTTTAATCTAATATAGATTCTATTATATATCTAGGTCTTGCTTTTGTTTCGTTATAGATTTTTCCAATATATTCACCAATTATACCTAGACATAATATTTGTATACCACCTACTAGCCATATAGAACACATGATAAAGCTTTCTAAAGAGATTACTTTACCTGATATCTTTAAAATAGTAGTATATATAAGTGCAGCAAAACTTATAATACACATGATAATTCCTAGAAATGCAATCATTCTAAGTGGTTTAATGCTAAATGACGTTATACCATCAATTGCAAAACTAAGCATCTTTTTAAAAGGATATTTAGAAGAACCTGCTACTCTTTCATTTCTTCCATAATAAGCAATATCTGTTTTAAAGCCTAATTGTGGTACCATTCCTCTTAAAAATAAATTAACCTCTTTATAGTTTGAAAGTGCTTCTAATGCTCTTTTACTCATTAATCTGAAGTCTGCATGATTAAACACTATTTCAACACCCATTATATTCATAAATCTGTAAAAGCCTTCAGCAGTAAATTTTTTGAAAAACGTATCCTTTTTTCTAGAGTTACGAACGCCATACACTATATCCGCACCATTATTATATTTTTTTATCATATCATCTATTACATTAATATCATCTTGCAAATCCGCATCCATACTAATACTTATATCCGCATTATCACGAGCATACATCAATCCAGCTAAAAGAGCATTTTGATGTCCCCTATTCCTTGACAAATTGATTCCAACATACATATTATCTTTATTATGAAATTCAGTAATGATATCCCAAGTTTTATCTTTTGACCCATCATTAACAAGAACAACTTTACTTTCTTTACTTATTAATCCGTCATCAATTAAAGCTTTCATTTTTTTATCTAATTCTTTTTTTGTGTATGGAAGTGCTTCCTCCTCATTATAACAAGGTATAACTAAATTTAATATTGCTTTATTTTTCATTACAATCCTTCTTTCTAAATAAAACTACATACTCTATTCCTAAGCTTAAAATTGCTATAAATATATATTCTATCTTACTATAAATACCTCTTTTTTCATAATTACTTATCTCAAACAATAAATCTCCAGATTCCTCTTTATCATTAATCACAAGTTTTCCTTCAGGATAAAAATCAAACGATGGTTTATTAGAAGTATATACATCTATCTTTGCAGATGAAGACGTAGATAGTTTAATATAATAAATACCTTTGCCATACTGCTTGTCTAAATTAACTATGATGTATCCATCGCTTTTTACTTTGTTTGAATCAATTAGTACATTATATAAACTTTTTTTAGAATTATCTAGTAACTCTAGGTTTAAATTATTATCTTTTAGTATATCAGGATTATCTATCCTAATCTTAATACAATTAAAATTACTATTAAGCTTTAATGATTGATATATAACATTTTCTTTATCTAAAGTAACATACTTGATTTTTTCAGTTATATCTTTAGCTACTATATTTTTTCTAATATTATTTTCAGTATATTTATTAAAATAAAATATAAATAATATAAGTGTAAAAGTAAGAATTATATACTTAAAATACTTATGTGCCTTAATCTTATTAAAATCAAAGTTAAATATAGAAAATGAATAACTGCTTAACACTATTAACCAAGGTAGAAAAGAAAGACCATATCTTGGGCATACTTCCCAAATTAGATAGAAAAGAATTGCGCCAAAAATTGCGATTGCTACAAAGGATTTTTCATTATTTTTTAATATTTGAATTAAAGAGGTTATACTCAAAAATAATATACATATTTTAGAAAATTGCAGTAAATAATTTATAACAATATTTTTATCTTCTACTAAGTATCTATAAGATATATTATAATCTTTTACTAAATCTAAATATTTTTGATAGCTATAATCTCCCTTGCCCCAAACAGTCACAAGCTTACTAGTTAAATGTTTAGTCATCCCAATAATACCCATTTTATTTATTCTACTTTTTAATTTAGCTATATTTAATTCTTTTCGCTCTTCTACGTTAGAAGCACTAAAACTATATTTATAATCATCCTTTGAATAAAAGCCATGATTATCTTCATTAAATCCCATCATTATCCAGTGTGTTATTGGAAACTCTTGATCTTTATTTATATCTTTAAAAAAACTATTTTCAAATTTGTTTATTAAAGTAAGCATAAATACCATACTTATAACTATAGGAAGTATTTTTTTTAACATAGTCTTAAATTTTTTAGTAATAACTATATATATAAAATATGCAATAACAATAAATATACAGACTGCTCTAATTTTATAACCAGTAGCAGCCAATATTCCTATTAATACTCCATATATCACATTAATATTTATCTTGTCATTATCTTTATATTTAACCATTAAATATATTATTATAGATGCAAAAGGTAACATTAATATATCTGTGTAATAATAAGATACATATAAATAAAATATAGGAGAAAATACTGTTATAAATAAACATAATAGTCCTCTATCTATATCAAACATTTCTTTTACTGCTTTATAAATGAATATAGTCATAACAGTTATGCTAAGGCAACTCAAAATACCAAATATTAATTCATTATTTATATTTATTTTTTGAATATTATATAAAAGCATAAGTATAAATCTATTGTTTGGATATACGGAAAAATAAGTATTATTAATAATTTTTCCAGTATTATTTAAACTATTTATTTCAGTTAGTATGTGAACAAGATCAACCTTGGGAATACTTTTTATCATACAAAAGCTTATCAATAATAATACAAATTGTATAATAAGAAGAAGTATAGCTATAATTTTTTTTGCTTTAGTATTAAGTTTAACTACTAAGTTATATATTTTATATAAAATGCCGAAGTATATAACAGCACCAATAATAAGTATTATAGGGTTCAAATAATTATTACTACGATTTACATAGAAAAATGTAGCACCCACAAGAGATATCCCCAAACATATTATATTCAAAATTAATATGGCCTTATAACATACATCTATAATCTTTTTCACTTTTTCCTCTTAAAAACAACTAGCTTACTTAATATATAATTACCTATAACTACTAATGCTTGGCTCACTAATTTAAATATTTTATCGTTACCCTTTAAAACAGTTACAAATATAAACATTATAAACATATCTAGCAAAAGAGTAATTATTCTAGCACTTGTAAATGTAATAAATTCTTTAACTTTATTTTCACTATTGCTTTTAAATACAAATCTTCTATTGGTAAAATATGCAAATAAAACTCCAGCACACCAAGATAAAATATTAGATATTTGTAACTGTAATGGGGATTTTGGATCAAGAATAGTAAATACTAACCCATAATAAACTAATAAGCTCACTATTGTTGTTAAAACTCCAAAAAATAAATAATTTATAATTTCTTCATACTTATGATATAAATTTATCATTAAACCCCTCCTACTTCATTGTAATATTTTATCACAAAAACAAATTTAGATAAATAAATATATAGAAATTTATATTTTTACACAGTCAAAATAGCTATTGTTTACATAAAATATACTAAATAATTAGGTGATATCATGAAAATAAAATGTTTACTAAAAGAAAGTCTTAATATTAATAAATATTACATAAATATATATGACTTAAATAATAATCTAGTATATAAAGGATATAGCGAATATAATTGCTTTAATATAGATATTAAAAAAGGCATTTATAAAATAATTATCAAGAGTGAAAAAATATGCATATCAAGACACATATATGTAAATAGTTGCAATAGTATAATTAACTTTATATTTGATAATGGTAGATCTCGCAGTATTAATTTTAAATTAACAGATAAAAATTATATAGGTTTACCTATTATGAAAGGAGAATTAATTTTATGTCAAAAGAGCACATAATCCCTATTACTAATGGTGTAGGAAGCAGAGAAATTATAGAAGGAAAATATGATGTAAAAGCTAATGTAATAGGATATGACAATGATTCCTTAATTCCTATTGAACAAGAAATAACAGAAGGAATAAATGAATATAATTTTACAATTGCTGCTACAGGTACTCTTATTTTACACGTATCAGATGATGGTACTAGTATAGGAATACCTATTATAGGTGCTAAATTTTATAGAACAGATAATAGTGGAAAAACTTATGGTAATGAAATCATAACAGATAGTCAAGGCAATGCAACACTTAATTATGTGCCATTTTCTACTACAGGTACACCACCCAATGTTTACTTTAAACAAGTAACTTCTGATGGTGAACATACATTTGATAGTTCAGTTAAACAAGTAAAATTAGATATTGAAACTAAAACTATTGAAATTAAAAATGAATCTGCTACTTTAAGAACAATTAAATTAACGGATGAATCATATGAAGGTCTACCTATAGAAGATGGCAACATAATATTTACTGAGCAATAAATAGAAAGGATATTTTATGAATTTTGAAGAAAAGATAAACAACATCAAAAAAAATCAACTTATAAGAAGAAAAGCTTTTGAAGCTGGAATATATCCATTAGTAGGTCCTACCGGACCTAAGGGTGATAGTTTAAAAATAACTGGAACTTATGATTCATATGAAGAATTAATAAATCTTCATCCAAGCGGTAGTAATGGAGATTGTTATATTATAAATGGCGATTTATATGCTTGGTCAAATGATACTAACACTTGGCATAATTCTGGTAATATTAAAGGGCCGAAAGGTAATCAAGGTGAACAAGGAATTCAGGGAATAGAAGGAAAAATAGGTCCTACTGGGCCGAAAGGTGATACTGGAATTCAAGGGATAAAAGGTGAAAAAGGTGATGCAGGCCCTACTGGGCCAAGAGGCGCTGCTAGTCCAACTGGATATGATGCTATAGCTTTCGCAAGCTATCTCGATACTAAAAAGGCGGGGGTTGCTCAAATCGGAAATACAAGAGTTATTCCGGGAAACAGTTCCTATCTAACAATAGTCAATGGTACGGATATACAAGTTAAAAGAACTAGTGTGTGTGAAATAGTATTGTGTGGAAGAATTTCTGGAGTTACACAAAATACAGGCGCATCATTTTCGCTAATAAATACTGATACAAATTCCGTAATTAGTGATTTATCATTTGTTCTAGAAGCTGGAAATACACCTGATATGGATTTTTCTGAAATGACAGTAGTGGATATTATAGGTCCCGCTACTCTTCAACTTAAAACAACCGTAAATGGAAGTGACGAAATTAGTTTCACAGAAATGAACATACTAATAAAGCGCTATACAATATAAACTTAATATTATTATATAAAAAGTTTTCAATTTTTACATTGAAAACTTTTTATTGTTTATCCTAAATATGTTATCACTAGTGTAACAAGTGGATTACTAAAATAAGATTTTGATGCAATATCTTTTATACTTGGTGTATTTAAATATATTGTGGACTTGCCTAAGTTTACAAGTTCATATAAAGCGCTTGTATCAAGTACAGTAATTATACCACTCGCACTCACCTCGATTGCTTCTCCATTAAATACCCATTCACCTGTTCCAACATAAACATTATCGGTATCTATTTGCCTAAACCCTACTGACACGATATCTGTTGTAGGATCAAAATCTATACTATTAACTAACGGGTATGCTGATACTTTAAAATCTATTTTATAATGTCCTGCTTGATTAAACTTTATTGTTTCTTCAGATGTATCTAAAGTTATCAAGTTGGTAGGATCAAGCTCCATTCTATCGATTGGAAGCCTTACAAGTGAAGCTACTGGAATTCCATCAGCACTCGTGTCATCATTATAAGTTACCATATATGCTGAACGAATTAGATAACTGCCCATAGGTCCTGCCGGACCAGTTGGGCCCGTTGGCCCTATTTCACCTCTAGGTCCTGTTGGACCCATTGGGCCGGAAACACATTTAGGTTTACATTTTTGATCTTGTTCTATTTTTTTTAAAATTTTATTATAATCTATCAAAATATACCTCCTATAAATAATATATGATAATTTTATATTTTAATAAATTATTTTAATCTATATAATTATTTATTTAAGCTACTAAATTCTTCACTTAAAGTTTGATACTTAGAGTTTACTTTAACGCTTGGCGCTTCTTCTAAAACATACCAACCTTTTCTAAACATTAATTCATAAACCTCTCTTTGCATATCTATATAATTTTCAAACATGTCTTTGTATTGTTTAAATAAAAATTCATTACTCGCTTCTGTTAGGGCTACTACATAGTTTTTACTCATTTCTTTTAAAGTACTAAGTAAAGAATTACTATAATCTTTATCGTTTAATTCTTTACCATCTTTTACTTCTACTTTAGGATTCTTTATCTCATTATTCATTTTGCCCTCCGTTTTCTAAAATGCTCAAACATTGAATCATAAAATCATAAAACATATTACTTGATCTTTGTAATACATCTTTAATTTCTTCATCGTTTACATTAGATATTGCATTAAAACTAGATTTATAAGCTCCATAATTCCAATTAAACATATCACTTAAATAATCTAAATCTTTACCACTTATAATTTTTGGAACAACTTCATATTGTTCATTCATTTTATCCCTCCCATATTATATTGGTAAGATTAAATTATTTTTATACCGATTATTCATTACCTTTTAAACTAGTAACCATATCAATCTTATCTATTTTAGAACTTATGAATTTTGAGACAAAATAAGATACGACAAATGTTCCTATACACGCAATTATATATGTAGTAAAGTTAATATGAACACTAAAATCAAAATTATCATCTAGACAAGCTTTAAATAACCAAGAAGTTAAGAAATAACCAGATGGCATACCAGCTAAAATAGATAAAATGGTAATCCATTCATTTTGTTCAATAAATATTTTTTTAATTTTAGAATTATCAAATCCTAAAACTTTTAAAGTAGCAAATTGGTATTTCTTTTCACTATAAGATAATATCCCCATATTATAAATTATAATTGCACCTAATATGATTGCAAAAAATATAATTAAAATTATCATGCTTCGCATCATTGATAACATAGACTGTATACTTTGTTTTAATGAATCTTTGTCTTGTACAAGCTCAACACCTACTATATCTTTTATATTTTTTAAATCATAATTAGTATATAATGAATCAGGCATATATTTAAGCCCTAAACTTTCCATATAGCTTCTAGTCATCGTTAAATTCTGATTTTGCGGATCTCTATTAAATCCAACAATCTTAGATTCATAATAGTCTTGACTACCATATATTCGCCACTTTATAGTATCTCCTATTTTATATCCATTATTACTTGCAAATTTATATGTAACATAAACGCCATCATTGCTATCTAAAGTAATATTTTTATAATTCTTATCTTGAAATCTAATTAATTTTTTAGTATCAGCTACAAATGCAGTATTTGATATCCTAGTATCATCTTCAATTATTTCTATACCTAAAGTTTGACTTGTAGAATTTCCATATTTTTCTTCTAGTAAATTTAAATTATCTGCGCTAATATCACTCTTTATAGTTAACTTATAATCAAAATTATATATTTTGCCGAATTGTAATTCAATAAAATAATTCATACTATTTAGCATTCCAAATGCACAAACAATTAAGGTACAACACCCAACAATTCCAACTACACCTGTTAATGTTCTAAACTTATTTCTAATTACATCTCTTAAATTCCATTTACTAGAAAATCTTAAGTTTTTAAATATGCCTTTAGTAGTAATATTTAAACTACCATTTTTTACTTTTGGCATTTCTTGTCTTAAAGATTCTGCTGGGCTTAATTTTAACGACTTTCTACAAGTTAGATAAGTAACAAGAGAAACTGCAACTACTACTAGACCTGATACAATATAATTTTTAAAATTTACAATTGGCACTCCATTAGGAACTTCAAAGAAAGACATTTCAAGATTTATAAATATACTACCAATAAAATATCTACCTAAAATAATTCCAAATATTGCAGCTAAAAGCGAAATCCAAAATCCATAACCTACATAGTGTAAAACTATTTTGCGATCTTTAAATCCTAATGATTTAAGTGTACCTATCTCTTCCTTTTGTCTTTTTATAACTCTAGTCATTGTTGTTACGACTGATAAGAGTGCTATAAAAAGGAACAATCCAGAAAATATTCCAACATATGATGCACCTTCATCTATTTCACCTTGATACATCGTATATGATTCAGTATCTTCTATTTTAATAACAGCCTTAGCGCTAGATATATTATCTTCTATATCATTTTTTACACTAGCTACATTATTTTTACTATCTACATCTACCATAACATAATTATAAGGAATATAGTTTATGTAAGAATCACTTTCAGATACATTAAATTTACTTCTAATGTATTCTTCTGGAATCTCTTTATATGAAAGATAAATAAATCCAAATGATGACCTATCAGGTACTAATTGAGAAGAATCTTTAGTATCATAAATATGGTCTGGAACATTAATTAATCCAAGAATCTCCTCTTCAATAATAAATGTATCATACTTTATTTTTAATTTATCACCTACATTTAAATTATTTTCTAAAGCATAAAAATTATCTACCCAAACACCTTTTTTATCCGGATCGAATTCTTCACCTTTAACAACATAAAATTTAGAAATATCATTACTTTCAATAAAACTAATCAAATACGTTCTGTCTAAATCTGAAGCATCCAGTCCAGTTAACACTAGTTTTCTCTCTGCATTTTTTATATGCTTTAATGACTTTATTTTATTTAAATCATCCCTTGTAAATCCAGCACCTGCTATATTCAAATCTTGCAAATTATTTTCACTATAAAATTTATCTGCTGCATTTGTCATTCCATCCATATATGATTCTATACCGACATATACCATAACACCTATTAAAATCATTAAAAATATAGTTATGAATTGAGATTTATTTTGCAATATGTCCCTTAACATTTTTCTTTTTAGCATATTACCACTCAACCTCATCTATTGTTTTAGGATTTTCATTTACTTCATTGCTCTCAACCTTACCATTTTTTAGCCTTATTACCCTATCTGCTATTAGAGCGATTAATGAATTATGAGTAACAACTACTACTGTGTTCTGCCCGTTATTGGCATCACACTGATTCTTTAATAATCTAAGTACTTCTTTTCCTGTTTTTGAATCAAGAGCTCCTGTTGGCTCATCACATAAAAGTAAAAGTGGATTTTTAGCTACTGCACGAGCTATAGAAACTCTCTGTTGTTCACCACCAGATAATTGATTTGGAAATTTATTTATATGATTCTCAAGACCTACACTCTTTAATACTTCTTTAGCGCTATTTGCATTTTTTACTATATCATTTACAATTTGTACATTTTCAAGAACTGTAAGGGTTGGTAATATATTATAAAATTGAAATATAAATCCAACATTATTTGCTCTATACTTTGTAAGAAGTTTATCATTATAATCAGAAATCACTTCGTTACCCACCTTAATTTTACCACTGGTTACTTTATCCATTCCACCAAGTAAATTTAAAAGGGTAGATTTTCCAGCACCACTAGGTCCCAATATAACTACAAATTCTCCTTTATTGATATTAAAGCTAACTCCGTCCAAGGCATTAAACTTTTTCTCACCCATATAGTAAGTTTTCTTTACGTTTTTAAAACTAATTAATTCTTCCATAACTCATCTTCTTTCTAAAATGTGATATTTATTTCACATTATAATTATATACATTGCTCAGCTATTAGTCAACAAAAATATGATATTCTTATCACATTTTATTGAATTATTAATTTAAAAGTTGTATAATTTTAGTGGTGAGAGTTATGAGTGAAACAAGAATTCCAAGCCAAAAGCGTTCTATAAAAACAAGAAATAAAATAATAGAAAAAGGATTTATATTGATTTGCAAAAACGGATACTATAACACTAATACAAGTGATATAGCTAAATTTGCTAATGTATCTACTGGAATAATATATCAATATTTTAATGATAAAAAAGAGATATTTATAGAAGGAATTAAAAACTATTCTGAAGGTATAATGTTTCCAATATTAGACATATTAAAAAATAATAATTTAGATTTTGACAATCTAGAAAATCTTTTAGATAAATTACTCACTGTATTTATTAAAACACATACATTATCAAAAAAAGAGCATGAGGAAATGATAGCTCTTTCACATATGGATGATGAAATACAAAAAATATTTAATAATAAAGAAATTGAAACTACAAAAATTATTGCAGATGCATTATCAAGTCATGGATTTAGTTCAAAATGCTTATTTGAAAAAGTGCATATTATAATAGGAATAGTAGAAAACTATTGTCACGAAGTAGTCTACCATAAACACGAGCTAATTAATTATGATATAATGAAGCAAGAAGTAATAAAAATAATAACCCAAATATTAAAAAAATGAAAGAAAAGGTATTTCTTTCATTTTTTTGTTAATCTATAAATACTAAACAATAGTTTTAGTTATAAGAGCAATAATCAAAAATCTCAAATATTAATATATAATATATTTTATTATTTATTTCGATTACGCATTTGATATTGCTTAACTTTTTGAAAAGCTTCTACTCTACCATCTAAAAGAGATCTTATTGAATTTCCTTTATTCAAATTATCAACTACTCTAGCAACTCTTGAGGAACAGTCAACATCACTATACCATTCTTTTAACTTATATTCCTCTGGAACATAACTAAGATTTGTAGCATATACTCTGTCAAAAACGCCTTCTTCAAAAGCTTCATCAAATTCATCAACACCCTTTGTAAATAATGCATATGTAACCATTAAATATATGTGATTAGCTCCTTTTTCTTTTATTTTTCTTGCAGAATCTATCAAAGAAGTACCTGATGAAATCATATCATCTATTATAATTACATCTTTTCCTTTTAAATCACTAGGACCCACAAATTCATGATAAGTAATAGGATTACTGCCATCTTTCATTTCATCATAATTACGGCGCTTGTCAAAGTTTCCGTATCCAATTCCGCCCAATATATCAGCCAAGAATTTAGCTTTACCACGAGCACCTTCATCAGGACTTATAATAAATAGTTTATCTATATCTAAATGTTCAGTGTCTAATATTTTTAAAATTATATCACTCGTAGCGTAACCATTACTAAAAGTCATTCTACTAGGTATTGCATTTGCTACTGAAGGATTATGTGCATCAAATGTTATTATTTCACTTATGCCATATCTCTCTAGATTTTGTAAGGCTACTGCGCAATCTAAAGATTCTCTCTTTGTTCTCTTATCTTGTCTTCCTTGATATAAATACGGCATTATTAATGTAACTTTTTTAGCATGACCATCCATTGCACTAATAATTCTTACGATATCCTGATAATGCTCATCTGGCATAACATGATGCGTGTATCCTCTTTGAATTTTATAAGTTATATCATAGTTTCCAACATCAGTAAGTATATATACATCTTGTTCCCTTACAGATTCACCAAGTACACACTTACCTTCTCCGTTACCAAATCTGATAAACTCTGCAGTTGCTATATAATTTTCATTTGTGTCTCTAATCACATTAATGTGATTATTTACTCTTCTTCCAAATTCTTTAAAATTTGGAGGAACAATTAATTTTAAGTTTTTACTCATGACTACCCCCTAAATTATCTATATATTAATACTATTTATATAAATTGTCAACAAAATTAATCAATTAGTTTCATATAAATATCTTTTAGTTGTTCTTCTGATATATTTAAATCTCTTAAAATCGCATAAGAAGTAGAAATGTCCATTTTAAAAAAACAATCAGGATCACTTAAAATTTTTTTAATTAGATTTTGCCTTTTTAATTCTAACTCGTTATTCTTATTAAGCTCTATCAATTTAAGATTTATCTTTCTCAAATTTTCAATCATAGTACAGCTCCTTTTTCTATATGTATTCCCGGTATACTGTGAAACTCATTATCATCATCATCTGATTTTATATATTCTAATTCACCACTTTTAAATTTTTCTTTTAATTCACTTAAAGTTACGTGGTTTAATCTATGATCTAATCCATATACAAAATAAATATTTGTATCTTCATACGCATTAACATTTCTTTTATTTATAGTTATTACCGTACTTATAGTTGCTACTCTATCAGGCAAAGTATGTGCATTATCTCTTAATATACAAATATTTATATTACTAAGACACTCGTATTTATCAAATAAAGCATTTCTAAGTCGTATCATATAAGATAATTCATCCAAACCAGTTAATTTTTTAGAATTTGCCTTTTCTACTAAAATCAAAAGACGTTCTTCTAAACTAACGCTAGATAAATTCTGTGTTAATTTTGAATATTCAGCTATTAAATCATCTAAACTCTCAGGCTGTATTTCTAATTTCTTTCCTGATTCTTGTATAGTAAGAACTTTATATACTTCTAATAAAATAGTTTCAAATTCTTCTTTAGTTTTTTTGTTTCTATTAAAGCACTCAATTCCATTTAGTACATCGTTTAATTTAGCAGATAATAAATCACCATTTAATATTGAAGTCACTGCATCAGCACTTATCAAAAATTTGCCACACCTAAACTCTAAACTTGAATGACCATCTCCATAAGTCTTATTTTCACTAATAATTTTATAATTAATTCCTAAATACTCAAGCATTTTTGCATAAATCAAATTGAACTCATAGCAAACTACTTCATTGGTTTTAGGCGTAATTTGAGTAATGTATCCTACATTTTTATGCTTTAAAGTAGCATCACCAATCTGAGCCACAGCAAAATATTCTGTATTATAAGTTAAAAGTTTACACATTTTTATATAAATATAAATTGCTTTTTGCAAATCACTAAAATCACGAGGCATATTAGATAAAATTGCATCTTTTAATTCATCACTTACTACCGCAGATTCAGCAATTGGATCGCTAGGCATTACAAACTTATTAATAGCTTCTATATCTATAAATTTAGAAAAAATGATATCACGATATCTTGACTTAAAAGAAAAAGCTAATTCATACTTTTTAGAATCTGTGGTGCAGCTAAAATATTTAGCAACCGCATATATAAAATGCTCTTTTTTCATGCCATGCAATTCCTTTATTCGGGGATTTTCACATAATTCTATAAAATCATTTTCTGATAAATTCATAAAAGAGATAATATCAGAAATAGAGATACAACATTCATTTCCATCTATATAAAGTTTAAATAATTTATTTTTACTATTTTCTACATATGAATCATAGCCTGTTAAGCGCTCCAAAAATCTAAATGTTTCTTCCTCTGCTTTTGATAAGCTCAATTCACCAGTTTGAATTAATTTACTTATTCCATGCACTATTTGAATTCTATTTAGTTTAATAGGATTATGTAGCTTGCCCCTTTGAATAGAACCTATGAATAATTCAGGTGAGCTGCCCAAAAACAACTTTTTTACGTGCTTTAAATATTTAGGACTTATTATTAATTTTCTTAATAGTTCTTTACTAAATAAAGCACCATCTACTTGGATTGTCTCGCTTAATAAATTTTCACAATGCTCAGTCTCTGATAAAAATATTGTATTATCAAAATTTTTTTCAAGATGCGGATACTTTTTTAATAATGCTTCGCTCACTTTTATAATTGCCACAACATCACCTTTATCACTTTATGTATTTATTATAACATATATCATTCATTTTTATAAACAAAAAAACTGTACAATTTAATATACAGTCATTTTACTTTTTAACTAATACCGGCATTTTAGATAGTTGTTCGACATCTAAAGAAGTATTTGATTCATCTGACATTTCTCTAAGTGGTATTGGGACTTTTCTTCCTTGCAAATATGAAGCTACTTGTATCAAGCTATTATATTTCTCAACGGCTTTTGATAAGTCAAAATCTCTTTTTGTAACTAAATTTCTTATATATTTCAATAATCTTATATCAATAGTTCTAAAGTCTTTAGGTGATATAATAGATTCACATATAAATTCATTTCCATAATTTTGACCATTTCTAAATGCCATAATGTTATCTGATATCAATATGTCTGCACAATTAGGGTTAAATGGATCATATTCAATTTCATCTCTATATAAATCAGTCAATCCAACTTTTGATAATGAAATACCATCATGTCCATTAACATGTGAGGTAATGTCACCTACTAGCTTTAACACTTCTTCAGAATAACTAACAATTCCAAGTCTCATTAATTCTCTTTGAGAAAGCAATCCATACTTTAAGGCTGATAGCAATTTAGAATATTGCGTATTATGGTGATATAAAGAGTTTTCAACACTTATAGGATGCCTCTTTAATCCTTCAATTTGCTCAACTATATAGTCAGCTATGTATTGTTCTTCAATACAGATTTTTTCCATGCTATACTTTTTCCTTTACTTTAGTTTTTTCTTTTTTATTACTTAATCTAATAGTATCTTCAAGTATCATAAGTTCTTCATCTGTAGGAATAACTAATATTGGAAATCTTGAACCGGGCATTGATATAATACCTTCTTGTTGAGTACCACGCTTTGATATATTATTATTGCTATCTGAATCTAAGCTAACACCAGCAACTTTAGAAATACCATTTACTACTTCTTTTCTCATGTTTATACCATTTTCACCCATTCCCGCTGTGAAAACTATAGCATCGACATTTCCTTCCAATTCAAAATAGTATTGAGCTACAAACTTAATAATAGAACTCATCAACATTTTATATGCTAATTTCGCATCTTCACTACCATGAGAAACTAATTTTTCTAAATCTCTGAAATCATTTTTACCACAAATTCCAAGTAAACCACTTTGTTTATTTAGAATGGTTGTAACTTCACTAACTGACATATTTGTCTCATTGCATATGTATTCAATAATTGATGGATCAATTGAACCAGAACGAGTTCCCATAATCAATCCATCTAATGGTGTAAGCCCCATTGTAGTATCATAACAAATACCATTTTTTACACAAGAGATACTAGCACCAGAACCTATATGACATACTATTAGATTTACATCATCTTTATTTAACATCTCTTTCATTTTCTGAGTTATGTATTTATGGCTTGTTCCATGAAAGCCATATTTTCTCACGCCATACTTTGTATACCATTCTTTTGGTACTGCATATCTATAATTATAATCTGGAACTGTTTGATGAAATGCAGTATCGAAAACTGCTACTTGTGGTACTCCAGGCAAATAAGTTTTCATACCAACAATTCCTGCTATTTCACCCGGATGATGTAGTGGTCCAAGCTTAGTAAGAGCTTTAATATCATTTAAAACTGCATCATCTATTTCAACAGATTCAGAATATATTTCTCCACCGTGAAGAATTCTATGGCCAACTCCCTTTATTTCACTAATATCATCTATAAAATGATTATTTAATAGCTCATCCATCATTACCTTAATAGCAGCAGAATGATTACCAACATCACACTTTTTTTCTGACTTTGTAGAACCATATTTTAGTATGCAGCAACTGTCTCCTTCTCCAATTTTTTCTACTAACCCATTAACGATTTGAACATATCCTGGCATTTCATACAATGTAAATTTCAAAGAAGAACTACCAGCATTTATAACCAAATATTTTTCATTAGACATAAGATACCTCCAATAATTAAGTCATATAATAACACACAAAAAATTTAATGTCAAATTAAAAAGCTCAAATAAAAATTTGAGCTAAATTGTTCTTTTTAAATTAATTCCATCGTTAAAATTGCATCTTTCTGTACAATTATACCCAGGGAAAGTACATCTTGCACCATATGTATATTTTTTAATATCACTAGCTAAAGGACTTCCTGATTCTTCTAAAGATTTTAAATATCTTAAAAGTGTTTCTCTTGTTTGTTGCATTGTTTCAAGTTGAGCACCAGAACATAATCTCTCATAACATTTTAAAATAAAGTTGTCATAGTTACCTGATTCCCATATCTCAACCATTTCGCCTTGTGGAGTAAGTTCTCTAACACTTTCCATATCCTTAAGCCATTCACTAATTAAAAATAAATCATCCGTAATAATTGGTGGAACATAATATTCTTTACTATCTAACATTTCTAATTTATAATCTAATGTTCTATGTCTTTGTGCTTGGGCATACTGAGCAAAAGATCCCTTGTATAGAGTTGAATAAACATCGCCAAAATGTTCTTCTTTACTACTTAAATCTTTACCAAATAAAGATAATGATCTACCCTTTTCATTTTTCATTAATCTATCATCTAAAACATTTATATTGTCCAAAGCTTCTACAAATTCTTTCATGAAACCTGCTAACTTCTTGTCAAAATCAGTTGACACTGTAGTTTCAACACTTTTTATATATTTTAGCATCCATGAAGCTATATAATTAATTTGCCTTAATGATGTAGAATATATCATATGTGTAGGCATAAAAACAGTTACTAAATATCTCGCATTTTCTTGAGCTAATTTCTCTATCCTAGAATCAGAAAGTTGAGTGCCATAGATATCTTTAATCTTTATTCTAAATATTTTAAGCCACTTATTATAAAGCTCTTCCTCTAATCCAGTTATTATTGAACCTTCCTTTTTCACAACTTTTGTATACCTTGCGGATTTTTCACTTGTTGAGTACTGACCTTCATTATTTAATACCATAGCTAATATTTTTGGTATATTCATAATATTTAAACTAATCTGTACATGATCATATACACTATGATGGCCATTATTTATTGTTCTAGAAACTCTCCTCATAGTTTTTTCTTCTGGCTCTTTATCTATATGATTAAAACCCTCTTCATCATAACAAACTCCTGCAATTTTACCAGATAATTTAATTGCGCTATCCCTATCAAAAGTATTATCTCCATTTAAAAATACTTGATTAGGCATAATTTCTATTCTAATTTTTTCCATATTAATTTAACCTCCTTACCCCACAAGCTTATTATATCACAAAGCAAAGCTTTTCTATATAATTAATTAGGAAGACCAAAGAATTTTTTTTATATATCTATCCTATATATCTTTACTTTTTCAACGCCATCCATATAGTATAGAGGATCCGATTCAGGAACATTACCAAAATAAACCATTTCTCCACCATTATTAATTATAACTTTTTGAGATATTTCATTTGAAGGAATAGTAGATATATAGATATCTTTACTAGAAACTGATTTATTTCCTTTAACTAATAATTTTAATAGACCTAGTGCTCTAGACGCATAATGATTATTTCTAAAATCTTTATTTATACGATATCCAACATTTCCATCATATAAAGATTCTTCTGACGCATTGTAATTAAAAAATATGAATCCGACTTTTTCTTTAGTTTCATTTAAAATAATATCTAAATAAGCTTCATCGCTCAAATCAATATCATCACATTTTCTATATCTCCAAGAAAGAGTTACAACACCATCACTTATAACAGGAAAAAACTTATCCTGGCTAACTAAGTTAGTAGCTTGATATATTCTATTTAATCTTAAGAATCTCTCAATATTTGGAACATTTTCTAAGCGACATAATAACTGACTAATTATACCTAATGCATCCTTTTTCTCTAAAGAAAAGTTTTCATTTCGAGAAGGATAATGTTTTATAGCTTTAGTAACATTGTTTGAATCAAATAAATGCATCGAAACACTAAAAGATTTACTTATTGGATTTACCTTAAATGATATATCCCTTGTATCTAATCCTATCTTTCTTTCCAAAATTGCTATATCATCATCGCTTATAGCTATATAGTAAGTAATTCCATTATTATTTATAATATATACTTTTTGAGCTCTTATAAGCCCTAATGACTCTTTACTATCACTTTTTAATAGTGATCCCATTGGGATATTAAGCCTATATTTGCTTAGTTCCTCAAAAGTACATTCTCTAAAAATCTTAACTACTTTAAAATTATTTTTCTCTTCTACTTCTAAAACGGGTTTATATTGTTTATTATTGCTATCTATAAACTGCATAAAATCCCCTCCTCAATAAATAGGCTATTATTATATCACATTTATTTAAAAATTAAAAATTTAAACACTCCTAATATTTTTTTATAAAAGTAATTGCGTATAGTTTAATGTTTTAATTATACATACAAAAAAGCTACTATTATAAGTAGCTTTCTATTTAATTAATGATTCTCCAGTCATATCAACAGGAACTGGGACATTCAATAATTGAAGCAGGGTTGGAGCTATATCAGCAAGCTTTCCATTATTTTTTAAATCAATAGATTCTTTTGTTACTATAAAAGGTACTTTATTAGTCGTATGCGTAGTACACGGAGTACCATCTTCATTAATCATAATATCACAATTTCCATGATCTGCAGTAACTACTAAAATGCCTTTTTTCTCTTCTACTTTTTTATACAATCTACTAATACATTTATCTAAGAACTCAACTGCTGCTTTAGCTGCATCATAATTTCCAGTATGTCCTACCATGTCGCCATTAGCATAATTCAAAACTACAAAATCTAAATAATCTTTATCGAGTTCAACAAGTAATTTTTCAGTAACTTCTTCGGCAGACATTTCTGGTTTTAAATCATAAGTAGCTACTTTAGGAGAAGGAACTAGTATTCGCTTAGAATTTTTTAAATCAAGTTCTACTCCACCGTCAAAAAAATAAGTAACGTGTGCATATTTTTCTGTTTCTGCAATACGTAATTGATTAAGACCTAGATCGTCTAAATATTTACCCAAAGTGTTATTAAGTTTTTCTATTTCAAAAGCTATAGTACCTTTTACACTATCTGTAATTGGCATCATAGACACTAATTTTACATTTTCAAGTTTAACAGTATCCATATCTACTAATTGTGGATTTGTAATAGCTGTAAACATTTCTCTCAATCTATCGGGTCGGTAATTAAACACAATAACACCATCATTATTTTCTAACTTTCCATTTGCTAAAACAGATGGTTTTATAAATTCATCAGTAATACCTTCGCCATATTGGCTATCGAATAATTCTTCACATGATGAATACTTTTCACCTATTCCCCTAACTATAGCATCGTAGGCAAGTTTAATTCTATCATAATTATTATCTCTATCCATAGCATAATATCTACCTGAAATAGTGGTAATAGTACCAAGTTTGTTTTCTGTTATCTTATTTTCCAATTGCTTTACAAAATCTTTACCACTGTGAACATCACTATCACGCCCATCTGTAAACAAATGAAAATAAACTTCATTAACTCCTTCTTTTTTACACATATCTACTAAGGCTAATAAATGATTAATATGCGAATGAATTCCTCCATTACTTATTAATCCCATTATGTGAAGTTTAGAATTGTTATCTTGTGAATGATGAATAACTTTTAATATACTTTCATTCTTATAAAAATTCTCGGTTTCTATAGCATGATTGATTAATTCTAGAGGTTGATAAACAATGCGCCCTGCTCCTATGTTAATATGCCCAACCTCGGAATTACCCATTTGACCGTTTGGTAAACCAACCAATTTTCCAGAAGCCTCTAAGCTTGTATGAGGATATTTATTAACTAAATAATCATAACAAGGCTTATAAGCATTCTTAAATGCATTACCATTTGTTTCTTCTCTTAAGCCACATCCATCTAATATACATAAAACTACTGGTTGTTTCATCATATCCCTCTTTTCAAAAACATTGTACCATAAAAATAATCAAATAAACAATAAATTGCTCTATAAATAAATACACTATACAACAATTTGATAGTTTAATATTTAAAATTTATTTTAGATAATTTAAGCTTAATATAAAAATATCATTTGTGTCTTAATTTTGAACTTCTTCTAAACTTTTTTTATAAATATTATAATTTTCTTTTAATTTATTTATATTTTCTTTAGAAGCATAGACTTTAAAACTATACACTTCATTATTAACTTCAACTATCTTATATTTATTTAAATTTGAGATAAAATTATCGAATATCTTTTTAGCGCTTGAATCATACGAAAAACTTATTTCACCATTTCTATAAATGTGACTTTTTACATCAACTAATTTATTAGTTCTTATATCAATCTCTATATTATCAATACTTTTTTCAATATATTCAATCTCATAATCAAAATGATCGTCAGCTATAAATAAGTTATCTTTAAAGTCTACTACTATTTTATTTGTCTTAATATCTTTACTATTTTTATCTATAGTAACATAATCAAATTTTAAGCTTCCAATAAATATTAATCCAATACTTACTCCTAAAACAATTAGTGAAATTATAAACGTCCATATCATTTTTGGCTTATCATTTTTTCTATTAAAAATAAAATTTAATAATAATATTATAATAACTATGTCTAAAGTTGCGGTAGATAATATTGATAAGAAAATTCCTACAAAGAATATACCAGTCTTACTTATTATAAATGAAGCTACAAAACAGGCTAATAGTCCTATCAATCCTGAACACAATAATCCTAATATAATTAAAGCAAAACATTTCACTCCAAAGATAAAAATCTTAAAAATTGAATGAACAAATCTATATTCTGAATTCTTTGGATCTCTAATAATTATTTTATTTTCATTACTTCTAAATAATATTTTACTATCTTCGCTATCTTTATTATGTTCCACTTTTTCTTTTAAATCAGATGGTTCTTCTCTTAATGTCTCACTTTTTATTTTCAAATAATAATCAAGGTACCTAGTTTTAAAAACATGAACAATTATTCCAACAAAGACTATTATACAAAACAATATATATATTGCATTTAGTATATCAACAACAAAATAATGTACTCCATCTGGAAAATGTGTCAAAATCCCACCAAATGTACTCATTAACACATAACCTAACATCTTACTCAAAATAAACAATATAATAATAATAAAAACTTGTTCAAATATACACTTTATTTTATTTTCAAAACTCATACTATGAAATAAATTAATAGTATCTGTTACAAAGTTAAGAAAACTATCAATTATTTTATTAAGATTATTCTTTGAAATTTCATTTTCTTTAACTTCCCTAATATTCTTATTTAGTAAATCATCAATATTTAGTTCAAATCTATTACATAATTGTATTATTTTATCCATCTCTGGATATGCTGTGCCTGATTCCCATTTTGAAATAGCTTGTCTTGATACTCCTAATTCTTCTGCCAACTGTTCTTGTGAAAGATTATTATCTTTTCTAATTTTTTTTAGATTTTCTGATAAATTATTTTTCATAATTTTTTCTCCTTTCTAAGACAATTGTATATTTTCTATTGGTTGCGAACAACCAACTTTTAGTTGTTTTTTGTAAAATATTAGTTGCTTTATTTAATTTTATCACAAAAAACACATTTTAACCATTTAAGAAATTTATTTATAATGATATTATCACATGAGATTAATCTTAATGATTCTATGTATAAAAAAATAGTACTTAATCTGTAATAGATTAAGTACTCAGTCTAAATTAAGTATACTTTAAATTTGGAATTAATATTTAGCATTAAAGAAGTAAATATTTCCCTTTTTAATATGTGAGAATTTTCTTATATTCTAACAATATTATGAAAAAACTTTTTACAAGTTTCTTTCTTTATATTAAACTCGAAAAGTTCTATTATCAATCAATTTGGTGTCCTTTTGGTGGAAGTACAACAACCACTAGACATAAATTTATAGGTAATAATAACTACTAACTAATCAAATTATATCGCAGTATTTACAAAGTTGACTAAAAAATGTAAAATTTTACATTATTTTGATATTGTACCATATTTTTGTGATATTATATTATTATATTATAGGATAGGAGTTGATTATAATGTCAATAGAACAAGCATTGGAAGAATTAAAAAAATATGCACATGATTTTGCAAACGTTGGAGATGCAAAACAAGCAATTCAAAATAATAAGGATGATTTTTTACACAAGTGGACAAAAGTAATGCAATTTTATAAATACATTATCGAGAATGTTAAAAGTATGAGTGATGAATGGTTTATGGCTGTTGATATATTAAGTGATGTATCAGTAGATAATCCTAGTTTAGAAGAATGGGTACAACAAATCATTGAACCAAAACATGAAAAAACTCAAACACAGTCCAAAAACAATGCAAGCATTAATACTGCAACAATATCAGGTCCAATTGAATCTTTAATATCAGAAGTTAATAATATGCAAAGTTGGGACCCAGACTATATTGGAGATATAGAATTGCAATTACAGGAATTTCAAAAAATATTAATCTCAAATCAAAGTTCATTTGATTCAAATGTTTATCAAAGTTTAATAAATGATATAAATGCAGCATTAAATAAAATTAATAGATTTAATAATATGCTTAATTCTGAAACCATGGAAGGTATAAAAAGAATGTAGGTGAAACAATGGAAAGTTTAGATTATCTAAGAATACAATTAAGAGACGCAAAAGAAGAATTAGAAAAAATAACAATTAAAAAACATGGCTCGGTTCCTTGGAATCCTGGTGTTTTAGACCAACATAAATCCGAATCATTAGAATACGAAGAATATACTGATGTAAGTAAGGCGTATAGATTAAAAGAAAGAATAGTTAACTTAGAAAATCAGATTAAAACTTATGCCCAAAGAGCACAAGTAGAACGAGAAAAGGGACAGGCAATTAAAGATAGTCAAATACCAAGATATGAATATACTTCTGTAGGTAAAACTCAAACATCTACAAATCCAGCAATTGCTGCAAGATATAATGCACAGCAAAGATTATTTGGTATGAACAAATTAAAACAATCCATTATGACTTTATCAGGTCAGAAAAGAAAATTTAAAAAATTATGGGTTAAAGCAAATACAACAAATGAAAAAACTCAAGAACAGGTTGCTTTTGAATTAAATAAAATGTTTAGGTGAAATTATGAATGAAGATATAAATGAGTATATGGTATTTTTTAAAGAACAGACATTAAAAGAAAAGCAAAGTATCATTTATGAACAATTACAAATGTTGACTGCGTTTTCTAATAATTTATGTAAAGAATTAAATATACAAAATGAACCAATATTAAATAGAGAACTATTAGATTTAAAACAAAAAGAATATACTGAAGATGATTTTGCAGAAGCCATAATTGTATTGATTAACTCAATACAAAATTCAATATGTGATTATTCTAATGGAATTTCAGATCTACTTGATAAAATTAATAATTGAATGAAAAAACGGTCCATTTTGTTTGTAAGTAAATGTACGTTAGATTTTTATAGATTTATTTTTGAAAATAAAAACATAATTTTGCTTGGTTTTATGCCTTGCTAAAATTATATTTAAAAGGGTTTCAAAAGTGAGTTTCCCTTTGCACACCGTTATTGGCTTTGCCAATAGCGTAGTGTGTTACTAAAATGGAATTTTAATTTTATTGAACGAGCTGTAGCTCGTTTTTTAAATGTTTAAATCCTTATCATCATATTCATAATTTTTTGTATATAAATAATCATTTATTTCTTCATCTTTTGATGTGTTATCTGCTATATCGTGTAAATCAAAATTATCATATAAATCTTGTTTGTAGTATTCTTTTATTTCTGATATTACTTCATTTTTATCTTTTTCAGTTCTTATTTTAAGTAGTCTATGAAAGAACTTTTTTAAGGTTTGTAAAATATTGTATAGTAAGTTATGTAATATATTATTTTTTCTTTGTTGTTTTTCATTTTGATATTCTAGTTTTCTAACTTCAACTTGAATATTTCTTCTTTCATTTTCTAAATCTTTATAACTTTTAGTATAATCAGTAAGTTCTTTAAATAATGCTTGATTATTTGGCATATCTTTTATAACTCTTTTTGATGTATTCATAAAATTATTTAATGTATCATAAGTATCTTGATCAATCTTAACTTCTTTACCTGTAATTGTTGGTTTAGAAGTTTTTAGTTTTTCTTCTAGTTCTTCAAAATCTCTAGTCATTAAATAATTTTGCTTTTCTAATCTATTTTCTAGTTTTTTTAGTAATCTTTTTAAATTTTTTTATAGAAATATGCTCGTTATCACTGTTTTTAATGCCACTTTCTAGGTCAAAAACATTATCTATTAGTCTTTGATAGTATTTATCTTGAAGTGTGCTTAAATGGGCTTTATCTTTGATATATTGTTTTTTAGAAATAGTATATTTTTCAGTGTTTGTTCTTTTATCATAGTAATATTTGTATTTTTAATACTTTTGATATTTCCATTTATGATTGCGTATTTTACATTAGCAAACCTACAAACCATTTCAACCTTTCTTTTTAGTTCTTTACTTATTACAAGTTCTTTAGTTTCTATTGTCATAACTCAATCACTTTCCTTTGTTAAATAACAAAAAAACTAACATTTCTGTTAGTAATTTATTACTCTCGAATTTATAAAAGTTCGAGTTTCCTATCAATTTGGTGGAGCCGATGGGAATCGCACCCATGTCCGAATACATTACCACAATAACGTCTACAAGCTTAGTTAATTATAAATTGTCTCTTCAAATAAATTAATTAACAAATAATTTAAAGATAAGTCTATATCATTCATTATTACTTATAGACATCGTAATAATATATCCTACTAAATCGAGCCCTTGTAAATACCGTAGGAATATATTTACTCAGGCAGCTTTCTTAAATTAAGCGAAAGCTAATTGATTTCTGTTTCCAGTTATTTTAAGTTTGTTTTAACGTATTACATTACGGCTTGCAGTTAGAGCTCAAACATACCCGTCGAAACTAGACGGCCCCAACTAAAAAAATTATAGCACAACTAATTTTAATAGTCAATTTTTATAACCTTAGTTATCACATCTATATATGAGAATGACTTAGTACCAGTTTCACATTCAACTAGAAATACATAGTCATATAATTCTTTTATTATAGCTTCATAACTTTCATATTTATTTCTTCCTAAATTATATTTAATTGATACAACATCTCCTAAATGTTCTAAAAGATCTTTTTTTATTTTTGATATTGTCATCTAGGATACCCCATATACATAGTACCTTTTGTAATAATTCCACCTATTCCTTCCTTACCATATTTAGTACTAGAAATTATATTTTTTAAATCTATATCCTTATTTATATCTGATAAGCTCATTTGACTTGCTATAATAGCTGGATCAAGTGCGTGAATATTTATTCTTTTTGGGCTAGAAGCAAAATTAGCGCCTGCTCTTATTAATTCTTCATAATCTGATTGGCAAGCACCTGCTATTATAATTAACTTATCATGGCTTTTTTCAAACTTCCTAGCCTCTTTTACGGCTTTAACAAAATTCAAACTGTTTTTATAATTATTTATATCATTAATACTACCATTTTTTTTATAGTATGCATCGTGTCCAGTAATTACCAATATATTTGGATTGTATTCTTCTAAATAATCTCTTATCTTACTTGATATATCTGATTCATATTCACATATGCCCATAGCCATTAAATTAATATTATTATAGTATTTTAAACATCTATCTAGATATTCCTGATCCCCATCTATGTGTAATATTTTACCAGGTAAATAAAAATAGTCATCTCTATCTAATTTATTAGAACTTTTTATTCTATCTACTATGTCCTGATCATTACTTTCTTTAAAATCAACCTTTACTAAATCCTCTATATCACTATCTGCGTATAACCTAATATTAGCGCCTTTTAAATAACATATATCACTATCTATGCTTATAACTTTAAAAATCATATCATGATTATGTGATATTCTTGTTACATAGTCTCCTACTTTTATATCCATATTATCACCACTAAATTATATGCTTATATAAATTTTTTATTATATTTTTTTGTATAATATATTTCTTTAAAGAAAAAATAATAATGGTGATTTTATGTTATATTTAGCTATTTTCTTTTCTAAAATACTTGAAAATGCACTCGCTACATTAAGACTAATAGTAGTTGCCAATGGGAAAAAAAAACTTGGTGCATTTCTTCAAGGCTTAATAGCGCTCATATGGATTTTTGTAACTGGAATTGTAATTACTAATATAAATAAGGATATTTTAAAAATAATATTTTTTTGCCTTGGTTCAGTAGTAGGTTCTTATTTAGGAAGTGTTATAGAAGAAAAAATAGCGCTCGGTAACAATATACTTATGTGTGTTACTAAAGAAAAATATGAATCACAAATAAAAAAAATACTTAATGGTCATCAAATAACAACAATCAGGGAAAAGGATGACAAATATTCTATATTATTTATCTTTTTGAAAAGAAAAGAAATTGCTGGTATAAGTAAAATTATAAAAAAAATAGATAAAGAATCTATTTTAATAAGTGAAAAGGCTAAAAATATAAATAATATAGTCTAATATAATCTTTTACATTAATTTATTAACATAAAATGTTATAGGTGATTATATGAAATGGTGCCGCGGTAGAGGATTTTGGTGGATATTATTAATCTGTTTCGCATTACTTTTATTCTATCAATTAATACTTACTATATTTATTTTTACTAGATTCAATTTCTTCTTAATATTATTTTTTATGTTTTGGATATTTCTTTGTTTTTTTAGAATACTATGGTAGTTTGTTAACTACTTTTTTTATACTCTTCTATAAGTTTATTACTTTTATATAATCTATCTATTTCACCACTTATTTTTTTGCACATATTAAATTCTGTATCATTAAATTCTATTTTACTGGGCATATTTATTAATATAAAAAGTAGACCTAATTCATAATCCTTTAAAGGATAATTTTGCTCATATATTTTTAATAAATCATAAAACTCAAAATCTAAGTAATGACTATTATATAAATTATATAAGTCAAAGATTGGTATATCTATTTTTGATTTATCCCAACTTATTAAATATTCTCTATTATTTCTAATATAATGAGATAAATTTAAATTGTTATGCACAATACTAACTCTCACTTTATTTAATCCTTCTACTTTTTCGTACCATTTTTCTATATAATCTTTTCCTTTTTCTATAGACGCAAATATAAAACTTATGTTTCTAGCGAGCAAATACTCACTAGGGCTCATAAAGACTTTTTCTTCTATAAAAGTTATTAATTCTAAATAATATTCATATAAATACTCATAATTATTAGATAAATCCTCGTAAATTTTTTTATATTCATCTTCACTTGTTTCTCTATAATGAGTAGTTTTACTATGTAAAAGTGAAACTAAATTAATTAAATCTATAATTTTTTGTTCTTTTGGAATATCAATATCTTCTATATATCTTGTAATAACAAATTGTCCTTCATCTAATATTTCTGGGTAATAATTAAAACTTCTTGTATTTAAATAGTCGTAAATATAGTCTTTATTACTATTTTTTTTTATAACAACTTTTCCTATATTAGTATCTGCAAATATCGCTTTTCCATTTTTTTTATAGCTTAATGCTCTAATACTATTTTTTTTTAATAGTTCATTAATTTCTTTCATAAACATTAGGTATAATAAGCTTATCTCCTAATTGTAAATTACTTAAATCATTATATTTTTTTAATTCTTCTAAAGTGATATTATATTTTTCCATTATAGTATCTATAGAATCTCCATCTCTTAAGATATATACATTGTATTCTACATAAGTATCACTATCACTTGAAATTTGACTAAATAAAGAATTAATTTTTTCATTTATATTTTCTATATTACTATTTTCTCTTTTCTCTTCCATACTCTCTTCTCCCTTTTCAGTTTTTTCCTCTTCTTTTTTTTCTTCTCTAACTTCATCTATCTTTTCTTCTGCTTTCTCTATTTCTTCACGACTATTTTCTAAAACCTCTTCTTTGTTATCTTTTAGTGTAAATAAATCATCATCCGCATCTAAAACCTCTCTTACAGGAGTTACTTCTGTTAAGTCATCAATTTTAACTATAGGTTTTTCTTCTAAAGAATCAACTAATACATCTATTGAAACTGATAATACATTATTGTTTACTATTTCGTAATAAAAATCATCAATATCTACAGTAGCCTTTTTCGTATCATATCTATCATCTATTACTATTTCAAATGGTATTTGCAAATTAAATGGATCAACGGACGTACTTTTTTCACTTACTTTGTATTCTCCATTTATTAGAAATTCTCCTCTTACGGTATCTTTTTCTATAGAAAGATTATGTTCTAGAGAAATACTAGTTATTTCTTCTATATTAGTCTTAAAAATCACATCTTTTTTAAAAGGTATTATATTTTTCATAAACATCTCCTATCAATTAAAGTTATGCTTAAGCTTTTAAAATATGAAAAAGAGATAAAAAATTATCTCTTATCTATCTATAAACCAAATATTGCTTATATCACAACTATTGCTTGAAGGAGCTGGAGAAGGCATATCTAATTTTATTAAAGATGGTAGCTTAAATCCAGAACCAAAAGCTATACAGGTTCCAGGTCTTAATAACTTTAATTTTTTAATTATATCGTCTGTCATATTTGGAACCATTTGTTTTATATATTCTACATCAGTAGGGTGTAACATTTTAAATATTAAGAAATTGCTACACTGTGATAGCGCTGTTGTAGATAACTCAGAAGGTCTTTGTGAAATAAGTCCAAGCATAACTCCATATTTTCTTCCTTCTTTCGTAATTCTATCAAATATGTTATATCCAATTACATTAACATCTGAATCGTTTTGTACATATCTATGTGCTTCTTCTAAAACTATATGTATAGGTAGACTTGCTCTTCTTCTCAAATTTTTAGAATATTCAAAAAATATTCTAGAATATATTTTGGTCAATGTTTTAGCGAATCTATCATCAACGTAATTTATATTGAAATTTATAATTTGAGCTTTTCTACCATTTTCTATAGTTAAAATTTCTTTTATAAATTGATCTCTTGTTTCATATTCACAATCATCAAAATATGATGCATAGTCACTATTTAATAAACTTCTTAACCTTACTTTTAAAACATTATAATCATCAAATACTTTGTCACTGCTTAGAACACCTTCAGATATCAAAGCAAATTCAAAGGCATCATATAAATCTTTTAATGTATATTTAAAAGTGCCATCTGGTAATTTAAGATCTATATCGTCTTTCAAAAATTCACTTATAAACGTTGTTAAAAGTTCCATTTCTCTTATTTTTCCAGTTGAATCTATAAGTAAACATTGTTTTAATGGTCTTGTATATCCCGGCTGATATATAGGTGTCTCTAAATTAAGATCTTTAGTATTAAAATGACTTAAAACAGAAAATATTTGATCTCTTATTTGTGCTGGAGACTTACCACTTGCCAAAATATCTAGTAATGCACGAGCTATTATATCATTTTTACTTTTTAATACTTCGCTTTCTTCTCTAGCAAATATGCTAACAAGTTTCATTGCTTTCTCTATAATTGGTAAATCTGCTCTTGACTCAGCTTCTAATAAAAGAGCTATATCATCAACACCAAGCAACCATAGGGGTACCTTAATATTGGGAATTGTATTATCATGCGTATTTGTTGTATATGCCTTAAAATTTATTTCTGGAGTATGTGCATTAATATCTTTAAATGCACTATGATACTCCCCATATGCATCAAATATCAAAATGCTTGCTTTATAAGCAATTGACTTTTTCTTTTCAAATAGATTTTGAAATATTCTTGCCACGCTGCACGATTTACCACTTCCTGTTGACCCAAATATAGCAAAATGGTTGCTGAAAAACTCATTAATATTAACACCTATTTTTACACCTTCATATATAGGGCTCTCTCCTAATAAAAGATATTTTTTTTCACTGTAATCAGGCATTCCTATTATATAATTTACTTTGTCTTTAGAAATCAATTTAGAAGTAGCAGCAAAAGATGGTTTCTTACTTACTGCAAAATTAAAATCATCACCATCTAGTTCACCCATTAAATTAACATAGGCTATTCCCTCATCTATATCTACTATTTCACCAATTAATTTTTTTTCATTATCCTCAAACATAACATAAAGATTTATAATGTTTTGCATTTCTTCTAGCTTAACGTTTAATTTTAACAAAACAATATTATCTTTTATTCCAATTATTTTACCTAGCACTATATCACCTACTATCACATATATTATACATTAAATAAAAAAAAAATAAAAGAGCAAGCTTTTATTTTAGTTTATATATTTTATCCATCTCATAAATTAAATATATACAGGACAATACATAAGAAAGAGCTATTGGAATAATATAAGCACCAATATTTATTCCTATGTGAAAAAATCCCAATAAAACTAAGTCAACTATAGCACTTTTTCTTATTTCTTTATAATTTTCTTTAGTGATGAAATTTTTTAATCTACCATAATGTATACATTTTAATAAATATGCCCCTATTAAAGGAAGAAAAATATAACCTACATACGCAACAATACTTCTAACTGCCTCATCAGCACCTTTTAAAGGGTTCATAAGAAGAAGCGTAACTGGAGTATATGTTAATAATAAAACAATTATATAATGAGTACCAAATATATCATATGCCTTTAGTTTTTTCTTTCTTTCAATCTTCTTTAATTTTTTTATCTCTTTCTGTGATAAAGGTTGATTATTAACGTTAAAATTAAAGTTTTGATTATCATTCAAATTATTATTCATACAACACCTCCCAACCACTATGCTAAACTAATAATATCACAGAAAAAAAAAAAAAACAAGTAATATTTTTATAAAATAATATTTTTGACACCAAATAATTTAGTATAATAAATAAAATATATTTCCTTAAGATATAAATTTTATATTATTGTATGCTACTAACCTCTATAACACATAATGCCCTAAATTATAAAACTGTTATTTAATCTACAAAAGTTTTTTATCATTTAAAATATAAATATATATCTTATATAATAAATCAATACAAAAAAAGAAGTAAACTTACTTTTGTTTACTTTATATTATTTAAATAGTTATATATCTCTTCATATTTTTTTACAAATATAAAATTTATACTGTTTTTTATTTCATCAGGCAACTGATTGTAATCATCTCTATTAGATTCAGGAGCAAATAATATATTTATATGATTTAAATATGCACCAATAGCTTTCTCTTTTAAACCACCTATTTTTAAAATATTGCCTCTTAAAGTCATCTCACCTGTCATTGCTACGTTGCTATTTACTTTTAAGCCTGTTAGAGCGCTTATTATTGAAGTTGTAATAGCGCACCCAGCAGAAGGTCCATCTTTTTTTATCCCTATATTTGGAATATTAACGTGTATATCATTTTTAAACAATTCATAATCTATACCAAATTTTTTAGAATTAGCTTTAATATAGCTTAAAGCTATTTTAGCACTTTCTTTTACTTCATCACTCAATGTTCCTGTTAATGTTAGATCTCCATTACCCTTAAAATATGTAGTTTCTATACTGATAGTGTCTCCTCCAAATGTAGTACAAGAAAGTCCATTAACTACACCTATATCATCATCTACTAGAATACTTCCATATTTTTCACTTCCTAAATATAATTCTACATTATTTATAGTAAGTGTAAGCTTTTTATTATTTAATATTTTATTTGTAACTATTTTTCTAACTATTTTTGAAAGCAATCGGTTAAGTTCTCTTACTCCTGATTCTTTTGTATAGTTTCTAATTATTTTTATTAATTCTTCATCTGCTATTTTTATGTCTCTTATTCCATGATTTTTACAGATTTTAGGGATTAAATATTTCTTAGCTATATTTACTTTTTCAAGCTCAGTATATCCACTTACCTCTATTACTTCTAATCTATCTTTTAGTACTGATGGAATTTTAGATAAGTCATTAGCGGTTACTATAAACATAGTATTTGATAAGTCAAATTCTTCACCTACATAATTATCAACAAAATTTTTATTTTGACTATTATCAAGCACTTCTAAAAGTGCGCTTCCAGGGTCACCCTTATAACTAGTTCCCATCTTATCTATTTCATCTATTAGAAAAACTGGATTAGAACTTTTCGCTCTCTTAATACCCTCTATTATTTTACCCGGCATAGATCCTATATAAGTTCTAATATGACCTTTTATCATCGCTTCATCATCAATTCCACCCATAGATATTTTAACAAAATTTCTATTCATGCTTTGGGCGATTGAAGCAGCAAGCGTAGTCTTTCCTACTCCAGGAGGACCGACTAGGCATATAATTGGAGTATCCACCAAAGGAGAATTTTCTTTTACCGCTAAGTATTCTACAATTCTTTCTTTAGCCATATCCATACCAAAATGATTATCATCTAATGATTTTTTTACTTGAGCTAAAGAATCATTATCCTTGGTAGTAATATTCCAAGGTAAACTCAACATAAAATCTATATAGTTTCTAACTATACTAAGTTCAGGTGACATACTAGACATTTCTTCATATCTGTCTATTTCATAAAATAGTCTATTTTTAATTTCACTACTACAATTTAATTCTTGAACGCTTTTTCTTAATGTTATTAATTCTTCTTCTCTTTTAGATAATTCGCCTAATTCACTTTGAATTAGTTTCATCTTTTCTCTCAAAAAGAAATTTTTTTGGTCTTTATCTAATTCCTTTTTTACCTTACTATCTATATTATCTTCTATGCTAAATAATTGCTCTTCTTTATACATATCTTCTAGAAGCATTTCTACCCTAGATAAAACATTTTCTTCTTTAATATATTCTAATAAGCGCTCTTTTTGTAATGACATATGATTTACCATAATGTCAACAATTTTATCAAGATCTTTTGTACCTTCTATTAATGACAAAACACTATTACTTATTCCTGGAATACTAGCAGTATATTTTTCTATTTCACTATATAACTTTCGCATCACAGCTTCTTTTGTTTTAGGATCTACATTGCTAATCTTAATTACATCTACAAATGATTCTATATCTTCGCATTCTTCACTACCTTTTATATACTGTATTACAGATGCTCTAGATACTCCTTTTAATTCTACCCTAACTTTGCCGTTAGGAAGTATTAACTTCTTCATTATTTTAGCTACTACACCTATTCTAGGTAAATCGTATTCTTTCTTTTCATTCTTACTTGCCGCTACGACAAATATTTTTCTATCGTGGAAAAGTTCTGATTCTTCTATTATGTTTTTGCTTGTTGCATCAGCAAATTCAAGCTTTAGAGTAGCTTCTGGCATAAGAGGCATTCCATTTAGTAATATAACAGGTAAATTTAATTTCATAGAACACCTCCAAAATTGTTTTTTATTATAATTAATGTAGAACGAAATGTCAATCAAATTTAAATTTTTTTCACTCATTTTTTATATTTCTAGAATAAGTTAATTTGCTACTCATATATTTAACTAGAAACGAGGTTTGTTATGGAAAAAATTGAGATTATAAAGAGTATAACAGAGCGTACAGGTGGAGATTTATATTTAGGTGTTGTTGGTGCAGTTCGTACAGGAAAATCAACCTTTATTAAGAAATTTATTGAGAATTTAGTTGTTCCAAATATCGAAGATGAATATGAGAAAAAAAGATGTTTAGACGAAATACCTCAATCAGCACAAGGAAAAATGATTATGACTACTGAACCAAAATTTGTACCTAGTAATGCAGCATCAATAAACATAGATAATTTTTCTTGTAATGTTAGATTAGTAGATTGCGTTGGATATGTCATTGAAGGCGCTAAAGGATATGAAGATGAAAATGGTCCTAGAATGGTTAAAACTCCTTGGTATGATGACGAGATTCCATTTGTAGAAGCAGCAGAAATAGGCACAGAAAAAGTAATAAAAGATCACTCTAGTATTGGAATTTTAGTTACTACAGATGGCTCATTCGGTGAAATACCGAGATCAAATTATATCGAAGCAGAAAATAGAATCGTTAATGAACTAAAAGACATAGGTAAACCATTTATTGTAATACTTAATTCCGTACATCCAACATTACCTGAAACAGAAAGAATGGCTGAAAAATTAAAAGAGGAATATAACGTACCTGTTATCCCACTATCCGTTGAGAATATGAATGAAAAAGAAGTTTATAGTGTACTTAGAGAATCACTTTATGAATTCCCTGTAACTGAAGTTAAAATCAATATGCCTGATTGGATTGCTTGCTTAAATCCTACTAATTCCTTAAAAAGCGAGTACATAGAAAGAATTAGAGAAAGTGTAGTTGAAGTTGACAAATTAAGAGATATTGAACATATAACTACTCATTTTGAAAATTGTGAACATATAAAGAAGGCCTATATATCTAATGTTGATACATCAACTGGAATAGTTACTATTAATCTTGAAGCTCCTGAATACTTATACGATGAAGTATTAAAAGAAACTATGGGCATAGAAGTTAGAAGCAAAGCAGATCTTCTTATGCTATTCCAAGATTATAATGAAGCTAAAACAGAATATGATCAAATTAAATCAGCCCTTAAAATGGTAAGAACCACTGGATATGGAGTTGCCTGCCCTACTTTGAATGATATGAAATTAGAAACGCCAGAAATAATAAAACAAGGATCAAGATATGGAATTAAACTTAAAGCAGTAGCGCCTTCTATACATATGATTAGGGTCGATGTTGAATCTACTTTCGAGCCTATAATAGGTACAGAACTTCAAAGTAAAGAACTTATTAATTATCTTATGAAAGATAATGATAAAGATCCAGGAAGTATCTGGAAAAGTGAAATATTTGGAAGAAGCATCGATAATATAGTAAAAGAAGGCATCCAAGCAAAACTATCACTAACTCCAGAAAACGCAAGATTTAAATTACAACAAACTTTAACTAAATTAGTTAATAGGGGTTCAGGAAATCTATTTGCTATAGTAATTTAAAAACTAGCACTGCTAGTTTTTTGGCTTTATTAATGATAATGATACTTTATTTTTGCCTAATTTGATTTCATCAACATAACATTCTACTATATCGCCAACGCTTAATATTTCATTTGGATGTTTAATGTATTTATCAGTTATTTTAGATATATGAACTAATCCATCTTCGTGTAAACCTATATCTATAAAAGCTCCGAAATCTACTACATTTCTAACTGTTCCCTCTAAGCGCATTCCCACTTTTAAGTCTTTAAGTTCTAATACATCACTTTTTAAAATCGGTTGTGGCATTGAATCTCTTGGATCCCTATTTGGAGCTTTTAAAGACTTAACAATATCTTCTAAAGTATAAATGTCTACATTTAATATATCCTTATATTTATTAAGATTTATTTTATCTAAAGCACTTATTAGTTTTTCTGTTCCAACATCTTTTAAACTCATACCAATTTCTTTTAATAAATCAAGGGTTATTTTATAGCTTTCAGGATGTATTCCTGTTGAATCTAAAATATTTTCTCCATCCGTAATTCTTAAAAATCCTATTGACTGAAGATATGTTTTTGGAGTCAACAATTTTTCAATCTCTTTTCTAGAATTAATCCTGCCTACTTTATTTCTATAATCAATTATCTTTTCTATATTTTTCTTTGTAAATCCAGATACATATTTTAATAAAGACGCACTTGACGTATTTACATTTACACCAACGCTATTTACAGCCTTACTTACAACAAAGTCCAAGTTATCACTTAGTTTTTTCTGTGATACATCGTGTTGATATAATCCAACACCTATTCCTTCAGGTGGAATTTTAACAAGTTCGGATAATGGATCTTGTAATCTTCTTCCAATACTCACCGCACTTCTTTTTTCAACTGCTAAATCTGGAAATTCTTCTATAGCTATTTTAGATGCACTATATATTGATGCACCAGCCTCTGATACTATTACATATTTACAATTTAAATTGTATTTTTTTATCATATTAGCAATAAATTTTTCTGATTCTCTTGAAGCTGTTCCATTACCTATTGCTATTATATCTACATTATATTTAAGTATCAAATCCTTTACAATTAACTCTGATTGTAAGACAAATTTAGAATCATTATTATTTTTTAGGAAAGGCTTAACTACAGTTGAATCTAAGTATTTTCCAGTTTTGTCTATTACAGCTATTTTACATCCATTTACATATCCTGGATCAAATGCTAAAACTACCTTTTCTTTTATTGGAGGAGTCAAAAGTAAAGCTTCTAAATTTTTACCAAAATTATCTATAGCTGCATTTTCTCCAATATCTGTTAAATCACTTCTGATTTCTCTTTCTATAGATGGTTCTATTAACCTTTTATAAGAATCTAATATAGCATCACAAACTATATCATAAACAAATGATTTTTCATTTTTTATAATCTTTTTCTTTAAAAATTCTATTGTTCTTTCTCTGTCATTTTCAATTGATACATTAAGTATTCCTTCATTTTCTCCTCTATTTAGCGCTAAAATTCTATGAGGCTTTATAGATTTTATTCTTTCTTCATAGTCATAATACATATCATAAACTTTGTTATCATCTTTAGCATTCTTCTTTAATTTACTTTTAATAGTTCCAAAATTATATGTATTATTTCTAATACTCTTTCTAAATGAAGCATTATCACTTATTTCTTCTGCTATTATATATTTAGCCCCCGTTATAGCATCATCAATAGTTAAAACATTTTCATTTAGATACTTTTTAGCAATATTTTCTATACTTCCAGATACTGGAAAAGCCATAATCTCATGTGCTAAACCCTCTAATCCATTTTTTATAGCTTCTGTTGCTTTAGTTTTTTTCTTCTCTTTAAATGGTCTATATAAATCTTCAACTTCTACTAATTTAGTAGCATTCATAATTTCTGATTTTAATTCATCAGTAAGAAGACCTTTTTCATCTATTAATCTTATTACATCTTCTTTTCTCTTTAAAAGATTAACTTGATATGAATAAACCTCCTCTATAGCTCTAATTTCTTCTTCAGTTAAAGCACCAGTTTTGTCCTTTCTATAACGTGCTATAAAAGGAATAGTATTTCCTTCTTCTAGTAACTTTAAAGTAACTTCAACTTGACTTTCTTTTATATTTAAATCATTACTTATTTCAAGTATAACATCCTTATTCATAAATCCTCCTATAATAATAAGTATACAAAAAAAATTGATTATAAGTCAATCAATTTTTTATCTTTCTTCTAGAGTTTCTATTCCTGTTTCATATGCTTTTATTAAATCATAAGTTATAATTCCATTTGATACATTTATTAATTCATCTGCATATTTATTATACTTACTTATATAATCACCATCTATTGAAGTATCCAGACTTAATTGTCTAAAATTATCTTTAGCGCTGTTATAGTAAAGTTTATTAGTTATCCAGTTTCCACTAGGGAAGACCACAACATTATCTTTAATACTAAATATATCGTGTCCTAAAGCATATTTAGGCTTTACTCCTAACATATTTGACAAAGTTGGCATAACATCTATCATACCCATAACTTCACTTACATTAGTACTATATTTTGTATTTACTATATCTTTAGACCAAATTATAAATGGAACCGATCTATTTATTTCATAAGTAAAATCATCTATACCATCAACTGTATCGTTAGGATCTATTAGAACATCTTTATAGTATTCACTATCATATAACTTTTTAAACTCTGACTGTTTCAATTTACAATCGTGATCTCCATATAATACAATTATTGTATTATCTAACAAGCCAGAAGAATCTAATTCATTAATTAGTTCTCCTATTGCTTCATCAGCATAGTGAACTGATTTTAAATAATTCCCCATCTTAGTTCCTTCTAGCCAATCATCTGTTACCACTTCTTGCTCTAGAGTTTCCTTGTTTTCTACAGTAGTAGTATGATTAACTTTATAATCAGTAAAATCATTTATATCACTAAAAGGAGTATGATTCGTTAACATAACTAGTGTACCATACCAATTAGAATGAGTACTATTAATACCTTTTATAATTTCTACTGATTGTCTAAAGAATGACTTATCTGATAGACCAAGTCCTATCTTTTCATCTATCTCATAATCCTTAGTATAATAATAAAAATCATCATATCCTAAATATTTATAAGTTACACTTCTATTCCAAGCACTACCATTATTAGCATGCATACTAAAAGTGTAATAATTTTTCTCTTTAAGTAATTTAAGTATTGTTTCATAATCTCTATTAAAATAGTTCATAAAAACCGTACCACTACTTGATGGTAAAAGAGAGGTTAAAGAAGTAAATTCACTATCACTACTATTACCTACACTTTCTTGTGCATAGAAATTTGAAAAATTAATTCCTTCCTTAGCTAGCTTATTTAAATTTGGTGTAAGTTCTTTACCATTAAATTTTAAATTCATAGTGAATGCTTGTAAACTCTCTCCATGGATTACAATTACATTTTTGCCTTTAAAAAGATTAGTATACTTATTACTTGTTTCACTTACTTCTTTAGACTCATAATATTCCCTGAAAGTTTTATAAGCATCATCATATCCAAACATTTCATTTACTGTAGTTTTTATAGAACTAACTAAGTCGTTAGCTTGATATATATATATACCAAACTCCATAACAATAGAAGATCTATTCCATTGCTTGTTTAGTCTACTTATATCTGTAGATGTTAACATTGAAATAAAAAATCCAAGTGTAATTAAAGCGCCTACTAATGTATTTAAAAACCTAACCTTACCATTTTCTACTTCTTTTACTTTTTCATAATAGCCTTTTCTTTTTAATTGAATATGAACAAAAGTTAAAACAAATATTTGAATCAAAAATATAAAGTCTTTAATCTCTAGTATATTTTCAAATACTGCATCCGTATATCCTCCAAGTTCACTCGCTGTTTTAAGTAAAGATATTGAAGCAAAAGAAATATAATTACTATAATACACTGTATTTATTATACAAATAAGTGTAAGTAATATGCTAAATCCTAAAAAATATTTGTACTGGTGCTTAGGCTTTATAAAATAGCCAAAAGCAGTTATAACAAATAATACTACTAAATCTGCTAAAACTGGTTTTAAGGCAAATATATTTCCTACCGTAAAAAATCTTACTAAAAATGAATTTATTAATGATGTAATTATAAAAGTAGACATAAGTAAATTTGTCTTTATGTATTCAACTATTTTATTTATAGTCTTTCTTAAAATATCTATCATTATATACATCCTCCAGCTAATAATTATAACATATCTAAATAATTATATCAAATTTGATATATATTTATACAATACGTCATTTATTTCTTCTATGGGTTTTGGCTCCAATTTATCATTACATTCAATTGTTTTAAAATCATACAAACCTGCTATTTCTTTATATGCAGTTTCAGCCATCAACAAGTGATTTTTAGATAATTCATGCTCATCCAAAGCTTCTTTTCTATTACTTTTTAACTTAAGAGATACCTCGTATGGCATATGTAAAAACACTTTTATATCTGCCTTTGGAAGTTCTAAAAGACCAAACTCTAATTTATCTAACCACTCATACATTTTTAAGCGCTCATCTTTATCTTTAATTTTTCCACCTTGGTGTGCCATATTGGAATACATATATCTATCTAGTATTACATTTACACCATTTGATAATAGTTCTTCAACCTTATTTATATTATATTTTCTATCTGCTGCAAAATATAATGAAGATACCTTGGGATCCACATTAGTTGCACCTTCGCTAAACCAACCATTACATATATAACTTTTTCCTAGGTATGGTCCACCAACTATTTTTCCTGTAGGACTATCATAATTCGGAAATGAAAATCTAAAACATTTTATATTTTCCTTTTCAAGTCTTTCAATTAACATCTTGGTTTGAGTTTCCTTTCCAGAACAATCAGTTCCCTCTATAACTATAAGTTTACCCTTCATACTATCACCATTTTAATTATATAAAATATTAAAAAAAAAGACAATAAAATTTTGTCTATTTATATAAAGGAAACTCTAACTTAACCTTGGTACCTTGCCCAAATTCTGATTCATATTCTACTCTTCCATCGTGGGCATCCATAATCTCATATATTAAGGATACTCCAAGTCCTGATCCTCTTTTCTTAGTAGTAAAAAATGGCTCCCTTATCTTTGAAATAGTTTCTTTATTCATACCGATCCCATTGTCTTCTATAGTTAAAATATATTTATTATTTTTAATTTTAGTATTTATATCTATTATACCGATTTTACCCTCTGGAATAGCTTCTATACTATTTTTTACAATATTTATTATAACTTGACTAAGTCTATTATAATCACCATTTATATATATTTCATCATCTACAAAATTCAACTTAACATTAATATTATTTTCATTTAATAACGGTTTTAGTTTATCCAAAGTATCTTCAACCAACATATTAATATCCATAATATCTATATCTAAATTACTCTTATTTATGAGCAAAAAGTCTTGTAAAAGCGCTAAAAGTCTCTCTATTTCCGATTTTATAATGGGAATATATCTTTTAACTTGTTTTAAATCATCTGTATTAATCATATCTAGATATCCCTTGCATACTGCTATTGGATTTTTTATTTCATGAGTAATTTTAAATAAAGAAAGTCTAATTTGTTTTTCTTTTTGTAACTCTTTAAATTTTATATGACTATCTAGGATTCTTACACCTGTTGAATACATAAGATAAAATATATTCACAATAAATACATAACTTATTATTATTAATATTACATCGTAAAGATCAAAATAAACGCTATTATAAACATATATCCAAATAAAGTATATAAGACTACTAAAGAATACAAATAGTTCTAAATATATTATATTGTTTAGCTTTTTAGTACATTTTACGACATATAAAATACCAAATAATATGTAAACCAAAATAAATACGTACATAAGATTAAATTCATTTTTGTAAATTAATATTGTTAATATTGAAAAAAAGTTAGCTAGTATATATTTATCTTTAAGGTAGGCCAGTATTACAATTGAATTAAGTACTAATATTGGTAATATTTTAGGAGTATTAATACCATACTTAAACGTTAAAAAGAAAGATGTAATAAGCGCTAAATTATAATAAATTTCTTTATCTTTTGAATTAATATTTTTATTAGTACATAAATATATTAAAAATACTAATATAGGAAACATTAATAAAACCACATCTAAAAGTACAACCTGAAATAAATTCATTTATATCACCAATTTTATTGTAATAGGCTTTTTTGTCGAAACTTGTCGAAAAAAGAAAAAAAGTGACGAAATATCACTTTAATTCACTAATATATTTTTTTATTTGTTTTGCACTTGGACCTAATATAATCTTTAGCTGATTATCAATCTCAACTATACCTTGCGCTCCCATTTTTTGTATTCCATCTTTATTTGCTTTAGTTACATCTTTTAGTGTTACCATAAATCTAGACTTATTAAATTCATAATTCACTATGTTTTCTTTTCCGCCTAATAATATTATTAATTTATTAGCATCTAGCTTAAAATCTTTCTTTTTAGATCTAGCAATTGCTATAGCTATTATTAAACAAACCACTATTATAATTATGTATTCTATTCTCAAATTAATCACCTTTATAATTATACTATAAATTTTAAAAAAAAGAAATATATTGTTATTTTGTTGTATAAATAACGTAAATAGTGTAAGATAATAATGGTGATGATATGAAAAGCGTATCAAAGTATAAAGTAGATATAGCTATACTCATTTGTCTTATTTTATTTTCTATCATAAGCGTTGTTACAATAGGTAGTGCTGAAACACTACTAGTGGAAAATAGCCATTTAATATTAAAGCAAACCTTATGGTATACCGCTGGATTCATTTTGATACTTGTTATAATGTTTATTGGTAATAACTTAATATATAAAAATGGTTGGCGGCTATATATATTATTTACTATACTTCTTCTATTAGTTCTTTTTTTTGGAACACCGATAAATAATTCAAAATGTTGGTTTAAAATACCCGGAATAGGAAATTTTCAACCAAGTGAGTTTATGAAAATTATTTTAATAATAGTACTTGGAAATATGATTAATAATTTTAAAGAAAAATATAATAATCCTACCGTTAAAGATGAATTTATTTTTTTATTAAAAGTATTAATTGTAGTTTTAATTCCATCCCTATTAACATTCTTAGAACCAGATACAGGAGTTGTACTTATATATTTATTAATAACATTTATTATGTTATTTATATCTGGAATAAGATATAGATGGTTTATAATTATCTTTGGACTTTTTGGATTAATAATAGGAACTATTTTGATAACATACTTCTTAAATACAGATTTATTTATTAAAATATTTGGTTCATCATTTTTTCTTAGAGTAGATAGACTACTAGATTGGTCAAGTGGTAGCGGATATCAACTTGAAAATGGTATTACTTCTATTGGAAGTGGTGGACTACTTGGATATGGAATTAACAAAACGCCAATATATTTTCCTGAGCCACAAACTGATTTCATATTTGCTGTGTTTGCTAATAACTTTGGATTTTTTGGATCCTTAATGCTAATTCTTTTAATAACTTTTTTTGACCTAAGACTTATAAAACTTGCTGTTGAAAGTCCTAGCAATAAAAATAAGTATATAATGAGTGGTATAATTGGAATGCTAATCTATCAGCAACTGCAAAATATAGGAATGACGCTAGGAATTATGCCGATAACTGGAATTACACTTCCGTTCATAAGCTATGGTGGGTCTAGTTTACTCAGCTATATGATCATCATGGGAATAATATTAAACATATCTAATGAAAATATAAGATATAGAAACTAAAAAAACTACACGTAATTGTGTAGTTTTAATATTATTTTTTTTCTACATCTATGTATGTAATATGACCATTTAAATCAACTTCTTCTGGTAAAGAAGACTTCTTTACTATATCTAAAGATAAAGTTTCATTTTTAATAAAATCTTCAAACATAGAAACAGCTGAATCTATAGAATCATCACCATCATAATATAAAGTTATTCTATCTGCTATATCAAAATCTCTTTGTTTTCTCAAATTTTGAACTTTTGATATAAGCTCACGTGCTATTCCCTCCATTACTAACTCTTCTGTTAGTTCAGTATTTAAGATAATAAAATTAGATGAATCTGTTCCAACATCGAATCCTTCTTTGGAATTAGTCCTAATATCTACCATTGAACTTGTGATTTCATATTCCTTGTCGCCAATAGTCATATTTACTGATTCACCATTACTCAACTTAGATATTTCTCTTGTAGATAATTCTTCCAATTTATTTTGGAATTCTTTCATAAGTGGTCCGAATACTTTACCTACTTCTTTAAAATTAGGTTTTACAGTAAAATTCATATAGTTTTCTGTATCTGTAATAAATTTAACTGTTTTAACATTTAATTCCTCTTTAATTAAATCAGTCAAATCACTTATTAATTCTTCATTTTTAGAATCTATTAGTGCTTCACTTAAAGGTTGTCTTACCTTAATCTTAACTTCTTCTCTTATATTTCTACCAAGACTTATCAAATCTCTTACTAGATCCATTCTAGCTTCAATTTTTTCATCTATCATATTTTCATCATAAGTAGGATAATCTTCCAAATGAACTGACTCTAAATGAGTTAATTTTGTAAATATTTCATCACTTACAAAAGGCGCTATTGGAGCTATTAATTTACATACTCCAACCAATATATCAAATGTAACTTTATATACAGCTAATTTTGAAGAATCATCTTTGCTTGACCAGAATCTTCTTCTATTTCTTCTTATGTACCAGTTTGATAAATCTTCTATTACAAAGTTTTGTATAGATCTAACAGCTGTAGTTAAATCATAATCATCCATGCACTCAGTAACTTTTTTTACTAATTTATTATATTTAGATATTAGCCATTTATCAATCTCTTCTATATTACTATAATCTATTTCATAAGTATTAGGATCAATATTATCAATGTTAGCATACATACTAAAGAAAGTATATGTATTTTTTAACGTACTAAAGAATTTTGATTGAACCTCTTTTATACCATCTTCGTCAAATCTAAGTGGTGTCCATACAGGTGATGTGTATAGCATATACCATCTAATAGCATCTGCACCATACTTATCTATAACAGTAAATGGTTCTACTGCATTACCCTTACTCTTATGCATTTTATGTCCATACTTATCAGTAATAAGGTCATTAACTAAAACATTTTTATAAGGACTCTTTCCAGTTATAAAAGTTGAAATTACTATTAAAGAATAAAACCATCCTCTAGTTTGATCTATTCCTTCACTTATAAAATCTGCTGGGAATTGAGAAGAAAATAATTCTTTATTTTCAAATGGATAATGATATTGTGCAAAAGGCATAGATCCTGAATCAAACCAACAATCCATAACTTCTTTTACTCTTGTCATAGACTTGCCACATTCACTACATTTGATATGTACATCATCGACATAAGGTCTATGAAGTTCTATTGTTTTATCTATTTTTTCTATTGATTTTTCAACTAACTCTTCTCTTGAGCCAATCATCTCTTTATGTCCACAAGAACACTCCCAAAGTGGAATTGGGGTTCCCCAATATCTATTACGAGATATTGCCCAATCATTAAGATTTTCTAACCAATTACCAAACCTTTTTTCACCTACATAATCAGGATGCCAAGAAACAGTTTTATTTGCTTTAATTACTTTATCTTTAAAATCTGTAACCTTGATGTAAAGACTAGGTTTAGAATAGTAAACAAGAGGTGTCTTGCATCTCCAACAATGTGGATAATTATGTACCATTTTTTGCTTTTTAAAAATCTTATCTTTACTAGCTAAATATTTTATTATTTCTAATTCAAGTTCTGAATCTACAACAAGTCTTCCTTTCCAAGGGCCTGACGTATAACAACCATTTTCGTCCACAGGATTTAATATTGGAAGATCATATCTTAATCCTACTTCATAGTCATCTTGACCAAAAGCAGGAGCTATATGAACTATTCCTGTGCCATCTTCCATAGTTACATAATCAGCACAAGTAACATAAAAAGCTTTTTTGTCTACTTTTAAGAAATCTAAGTACTGTTCATATTCTAAATATTCAAGATCACTACCTAAATATTCATCAACTACTTCGTATTCATCTCCTAAAACTTTGTTTGCTAATTTTTCAGCTACTATGAAATTATATCCCTTTGATAAACACTTTACATACTTTTCATTAGGGTTTACACAGGCAGCTACATTAGCCATTAACGTCCAAGGAGTTGTTGTCCATATTAGTAAATATGTATTATCTTCATTTTTAACTTTAAAAGGAACTGTAACCGTATTTACAGAAATCTCTTTATATCCTTGCGCAACTTCATGACTAGCAAGACCTGTACCACATCTTGGACAGTATGGAAGAATCTTAAGACCATTATATATTAAACCTTCATCAAAAAACTTTTTTAATATCCACCATTCTGTCTCTATATAATTATTGTCATAAGTTATATATGGATTATCAAGATCGATAAATTGACCTATTTTCTTTGTAAAATCCTTAAATGCAGCTTCGTTTTTCCAAACACTTTCTCTACATTTTTCATTAAATTCTTTTATACCATATTTTTCAATATCGCCTTTTCCACTAAATCCAAGTTCCTTTTCAACTTGAACTTCAACAGGAAGTCCGTGTGTATCCCATCCAACTTTTCTAAGTACCTTAAAACCTTTCATTGTTTTATATTTACAATAAGTATCTTTTAATAATTTAGCTAATATATGGTGAACACCAGGCATTCCATTAGCTGTAGCCGGACCATCATAGAAAACAAAATTCTCACTATTTTTTCTATTTTCTATGGTCTTATTAAGTAAATCCATTTCATCAAATTTTTTACTCAAGTCTTGTTCTACTTCACTTACTTTTCTTTTATCTAATTCCTCAAACTTCATATTAACCCTCCTATTAATAAACAAAAAAAACTATTATAAGTAGGGACGTAGTTCACGCGGTACCACCCTATTTCATAATAGTATTATGCACTCTAATGTATAACGACATTAACCGTTTTAATCTTATCCATTAAAAGTATCAAGAGTGATTTATATAATAATTCATTATCTATTTCCACCAAACATAGACTCTCTTTAAATTACTTATTATATCGTCTCTATCTTTTACTTTAAAATTCTACTTTTTCTATTTCATCAACCATCTCTAGTTGAGATTCTAATATTCCTTTTAATTTTCGCTTGAATATAATTATATTTCTTTTTAAAGCCTCTGCTTCCATTTCAGTTTTTTCTGCTTTTAACAATGATTCATTTACTATTCTACTAGCGTTTCTTTTAGCATCTTCAAGAAGAATTTCGCTCTCCCTATGAGCTGAAGACTTTATTTGATCTGAAGTTTTTTGAGCCATCATGATTGCTCTATTTAAAGTTCCTTCCAATCTCTCATAATGCGCTAATCTATCTTGAATAGGTTTCATATTAGAAACCATACTAGTTAACTCTTGTATTTTTTTATCCTTTAGAGCTAGTTCCCTATTTTTAGCCTTATTATCCTCTATCATTCTTTCTACTTGACTGATAATTTGTTCTAAAATGTGGTCAACTTCTTCAGGAGTATAGTTTTTAAATGTTTTACCATTGTTATCCATAAGCATCCCTCAAATGTTGTGCTACATATAATAGCACATCTTTATTATTATTTCAAGCTTTTACCATTCGTAATTTATATTTTCTTCTTCTTTGTCTTTATCTTTTTCAGTATCATCAGTTATTTTTCCTTGTACATTTATGTTATTTGGTGTACATAAGAAAATGCCACTACCTATTTTTTGAATGTTACCCTTAATAGCATATATTGTACCACTTAAAAAATCCATAATTCTCTTGGCTTGATCACTAGTAACTCTTTTTAAATTTACAACTACTGTATTTCTTTTTTTTAGATGGTCTGCTATCTGTTGAGCCTCTGAATAAGCACGTGGTTCTAACAAAATCATTTTAGCTCCGCCCTCTTCAGTAACAGCTTCTTCAGCTTTTAAATCATAATATTCATTACCATTTCCTACTTGGGCATCTTCTTTATCTGAAAATAATCCTTTTATAAAACCCATGTATATTCCTCCAATTCTAATGTTACTATAAACATTTTAGCACATTATTTATAAAAAGGAAATATATTTTATATATTTTTTTTGACAATAAAAGCTACTATTGGGCTTGTTCAACACCTTCTAAATATATTTTTTTATCAAAACCTCCTCGTTCTGATTTTTTCTCACGTGCCTTTTTAATAACGGTATCTAGACTTTCTCCTTCAAGTTTAGCTAAATAAGAAATAACTTCTAACATATCAGCTAATTCTTCTATCCTATTAGAACAGTTAGAATCTATTACTTCTTGATATTCTTCATAAAGCTTTTTTTCTAATTCTTCTTTATACTCTACTTCAGATAGTATACGAATGATTGGGACCTCCCCTTTACTTTTAATTATTTCTGGTATTTTATCTCTAACTAATTTTTTATAACTCATAAGCTTAACCTCTCTACTTCATTTGATACAAGTTGATATTTATCATATCTCTTTTCTACTTTTCCTTTTACTTTTATAATATCTCCTACTTTTAAATCACTATATTTTTTATAAACATTTGGAAATAAAATTATATCTATCATAGATAGCTCGTCACTACCTAATATAAAGCACATTTTGTCACCCTTAGACGTATTTATTTCTTTTATCTTATCAATATAAACAATCACATTAATAATTTTATCAAAGTATAATTCTAATTCATTTAAATCGATTATACTCTTATTGACAGCTTTTAATTCTGTTATAGGATTATCCGTAAGATAAAATCCAAAAATATCTAATTCTTTCTCCATTAGTTCTGACAACGAATATTCTGGATAAAGAATGATCTCTGGAGCAAGTGCATAAGTTCTATCCAAATCTTTTATTAACTCTCCATAATTTATTATTAAGTCTAGATTATTAACTAATGTTTTTTTATTATATCCAAATTCACTTAATGCACCAGAATATATTAATGATTCTAAAGATTTCTTTGTAACTACTTTTCCATAACACCTTTTAAGGAAGTCATAGATATCTATATATTTTCCATTATTTCTTTCAGTAATTATAAATTCACTAATTGAAATTCCTATATTTTTTATACTCGAAAGTGGATATCTAATGCCACCATCTTCTATAGAATATTTTCTAAAGCTAAGGTTTATACTAGGCGGTAAAATGTTTATATTATTTTTTTTAGCACAATAGATATACTGCTTAGTCTTAGCAATATCATTTACTTCCATAGAAAGCAAATAGGTAATAAATTGCTTAGGATAATATGCCTTTAGATAAGCCATTTTATATGATACTAAAGAGTAACTTATAGAATGTGATTTATTAAATCCATATTCAGCAAATTTAAGCATAGAATTATACACACTATCTATAGTTTCAATACTATATCCATTTTGGCTTGCTCTAAGTGTAAACTTCTCTTTTTCACTAAGTAAAATCTCTTTATTCTTTTTGCTCATAGCTTTTCTCAATATATCTGCTTCACCTAAGGAATAATTAGCCATAACATGAGCCACCTGCATAATTTGTTCTTGATATATCATAATTCCATAAGTTGATTTTAAAATAGGTTCTAAGCTTTGAGATAAATAGTTAATCTTCTCTTTTCCATTTTTTCTTGCAATATAAGACGGAATATTCTTCATAGGTCCAGGCCTAAATAATGCTATAGCTGCAAACAAATCATCCATACTAGTAACTTTTAATTTTTTCAAAAAATTAATCATCCCATCTGACTCAAATTGAAATATACCTATAGTATCTGCTTTATTAAATATTGATAAAGCTTTTGTATCATTTAATGGTATATTATCAAAACTTAAATCTTTGTTACCTGAAGCATTTATACTTTCTATTATGTTATGTATTGTTGTTAAATACTTAATAGCTAAAAAATCCATTTTTAATAATCCTATCTCTTCTAAATAGGTCATATCATACCCGCTTATATAGAAAGAATGTGTACTATCAAGAGGTATTATCTCATCTAAGTCTATGTTAGACATAACTACTCCAGCGGCATGTATCGAAGTGTGTCTTTTTAGTCCCTCAAATTTAAGGGCCACTTTAAAACATTTTTCTAACGTGTCAAACCTATCTATTAGATTTTTTATTTTGGGATTTGCTTTATAATTTTCAATTAATGTAAGTTTTGAATCTATTAAGTTACACAAAGTATCTATTAATTTTGCATCTATATTTAAAGCTTTAGATACATCCCTTAGAGCTTGTTTAGCTCCCAAGGTACCAAACGTAATAATAGGCGCTACTCTTTTTTTCCCATATTTACCTATACAATAGTTAATTATGTCTTGCCTTTTTTCGTGCTCAAAATCTATATCTATATCTGGCATACTTATTCTCTCAGGATTTAGAAATCTCTCAAATATTAAATTATATTTTACAGGATCTACATCTGTAATCATAAGGCAATATGATACCAGTGATCCTACAGCGCTTCCACGGCAAGTAGCTATAATCTTATTTTCTCTAGCATATCTAACATAATCAGACACAATCAAAAAGTAATCGCAAAAGCCCATTTTATTTATAATATCAAGTTCATATTTTAATCTTGTTTTATATATTTCTTTTACTGTAGTGCCAAAACGTACTTTTAAGCCTTCTATGCACTTCTTCTTTAAATATGAATAACTATCAATACCATCATCATTTTCATATTTTGGCATTAATTTTAAATGAAAGGGAAGTAGAACATTACATAGTTGAGATATAAAGTAGTTGTTTTTCAAATCCCTAGGATATAATAAATTTGCTTCTTCTTCTCCTATAAGATGATTATGAATATCATCACCATTCTCATTATCTAAAACACTGGAATTTTTTATACATCTTAAGTATTTTAAATACATAGAATCATTTGGGTTTAAATATAATATCTCATTCATATAAACCAAATTTTCATAACTTAGTTCACTATACTGCTTGGTGTCTTTATATGATACATATATATATTTAAAAAAACTTTTTATTTCATCATAAACGCTTAAACTTTCAAACGGAGTTATGCACACTAAATCATCTGAATGTTCTTTTATGTCTTCTAAGTTTAAAGATCTTTCTGATTTAAGTGTGCATAACTTTATCAAATTCTTATATCCATCATAATTTATAGCGTATAAAACTAGCTTTTGAGATTTATATTCAATTTCTAAACCTATTATTGGCTTTATAGAATTAGTTATGCACATTTTATAAAAATCCATAACCCCATACATATTATTATCAGTTATTGTTAGGGATTTTATGTTGTTTTTCTTAGCAAATTCAATTAAATCCTTTATTTTTATTAAGGATTCTTGTAAACTATTATCAGTTTTTATATAAAGTGGTGTATACATATTATCCCTCCTACATATATTTTACTATAATTCTTCTTTAATTTAAAGAAGAATTAGACAAATACTAAAAAGCGTTATTAAAGAAAATTTTATTAAAATATAGTCTGAACTCTATATTAAGCTTTAAATTTCAAATATTTATTGACATTGACAAAAAAATATGATAAACTTTATTGGCATAGGGAAAAAATCTTTGAATGGAGGAATATTATGGCAGTTAAAGCAGCAAATAGTAAACCATTATTTGGTAATAAAAGATCACATTCTTGTAGAGCTACTAGACACGCACAAAAATGTAATTTACAATTAGTAACTTTAAGCGACGGAACTAAAGCAAGAATGCGTGCAAGAGATATAAGAACATTAAATAAAGCAGCTTAAATTAAGCTGCTTTTTTTCTAACCACTTCGTCATCAGGAAATTCAAAATCATCATATGGATCTTCACAAGGCTTTTCCTTATTAGCATAAACATCTCTGATACTATTTAAAACTTGTTTTCTTAAATTAAGTAAATCAAGCGTAGTCATAGAGCTTTCTTCTTCATTAGAAAGGCCTAAACTGTTATCCATTTGATTAGCCAAAAACATAGTGGTAAGAGATAATATATCAACTTCTTTACCATTTCTATAATCAGATGACATTTTGTCTATTTTAGCTAAAATATCATTTATAATACTTAAAAAATTACTTAATATTGGATTTTGATTTAATGACAATTCTTCTTCTAATTCTGCTTTCTTAATTTCATAAAATTTCTTTATTCCATCTTTACCATCTAAATAATAAATATTTAGTAAGCCTTTTTGAGCAAGTTCAGTCCAATACTTCTCTTTTTTAAATAATTCTTTATAAAAATTGCTACTAAGTGCCATAAAGCCCTCCTATACTATAAATATATTTTACCATAAAATTAAAATTATATATATAAAATTTTAATTTTTTTAACTAAAAAGATAGAAATAAATTCTATCTTGTTTTAACATTTTCAGTTTCCTCTTCTTCAGGAGAATAATTACCTCTAACGACATCTACAGCACCTTTAAGGTAATCTACACCCTTAAACCAAGTACCTTTTATAGCGTTAACTGGTTTTCTAACTAGTTTAAATCCTTTAGCACGTTTATTTTGCTTTTTCTCCAAAGCAGATTTTCTGATTTCTAATTTTTTTATAGATACTGCTCTTTTATTATCTTTTGGGTCAATACTATCTAGTTTGCCTTGTACTTTTACTATTTCGTCATTTATCCTCTTTAAACCATTTTCCTCTTTATCATAACTACTTATTTTTTGCTCAATATCTTTTAAATTTCTATTAGCTCTTTTAAGTTGCATATCAAGAGCAGCTAATTCTAATTTATATTTTGTTAGTTGACCTTTTTTTACTTTTTGTGTTCTTTTTAATTCAATACGAGCATTTAACAATTCAATTTCATTAGCATATCTAATTTTACTTGCCTCTAGTTTATAATTATTATGAGGTTCACTTAAAAGCTTATCAATTTGTTCTTCTAATCTTTTGTTACTTTCTTCTATTAATTTAGTTTCTTTTGTTTTTATTTTAGAAATTTTTTTAACTTTTTTGTCTTTCTTTAATGAATATTTTCTGATTTTCTTAGCGATTTTTGAAGTTATAAATCCTCCAAATACAGCACCTGCTGCAACCGCAACAACGGTTCCACCTACAGCAAGCATAAAGAAACCAGTAGCTACAGCAGCGCCTGTAACAGCAGCTGTTTTAACAACTCTATATTTCTTATCAGACATTCTTTCTTTTTGTATTTTGTCAAATTCATCTTCAGGTTTGCCTTTGTCTTCTGGCTTTTCTGGATTCTTATCTTTTGAATCCTTTTCTGGATCCTTCGCTGGATCAGCTGGTTTAGTTGGATCTGCCTTTCCTGGATCCTTTGCTGGATCAGCTGGTTTAGTTGGATCTACCTTTTCTGGATCCTTCACTGGATCAGCTGGTGTAGTTGACTCTACCTTTTCTGGATCATCCACTGGATCAACTGGTTTAGTTGGATCTACCTTTTCTGGATCCTTCGCTGGTTCTACAGGTCTCGTTGGCGCAGTTTGCGGATACGCAGATAATACTGAATTATATTCTACAGCACTTGTAGCATTTCCAAGTGCTATATCTCTTTCATTTAGGCGCTTTTTTAACTCATTATCATATTCAGTTCTCCTACTAACATCGTGTAATACTCTATAAGCTTCATTTAATTCATCAAGCCTATTAACAGGTGACATATATGTTGGAAGTTGTCTCATATAGGCTCTTTCTATACTTGATTGAGAAGCATCATATGTAACTCCTAATACTTTATAATAATCTTTAAAATCCATAACATCCCTCACTTGTTACACATATTATAACACATTTTTTATAAATAGCAAATTGTTGTTAAATTAAAAATGTAAATAAAATGACTATTAATAAGTTATAACTTTTTTATCATAATTATTTCCTAAAAATTCGTTGTAGTCATTAGGAATGACAATAGTATCAATGTTACCATCAGATATATATCTATTACTTTCAAGTAATTTAAAATTCATACTTATGTCAAATTCTTTTCCTTCATTGTCATATGCTCTAATTCGCTTTAAAAATTTAGGATTAAAATCCTTATCAAAAGGTGAACTTTCAGCTTTCCATCCAACTCTTAAAGCTGATTTTGTTTCATATGTTTTATTATTATAATTAGTATTAAAAATATATTTCATATTGTCATGCTCTAGTTTATAAGGAGAACCAAATGGGAGTGCCACTATATTTACATACTTGTTTGGAATTATACTATCTAATATTTCATACACTCTGCCTACTTCCTCTTGTGATCTATTTCCATCAACCTTAGAAAAATTTACATGAGTATATGTATGATTACCTATATCATATCCATTATTAACTAGCCAATTTAAAATCTTATCATTATATTCTTCTTGTTGAAATAAACCGCCATTGACAAAAAAAGTTGCTGTAACATTATAATCCTTATATTTACTTTTGAATTCTTCTAATATTCCAACAGCAGAATTTGGATCTATAATTATATCTCCTTTTTCATCAAGGCCAAGTACTTTAATATTATTTGAGATTCCATCATCAAATGTTAATATTATAGGGCTTTTTCCTAGTTCTACGTCTATTTTACCATCTACATAATCGTCAAGACGTATCATTCTATAACCATTTTCATAATAAAACTCTAAATCGTTTCTAAATGCCTCACTAGTTCTTTGATATCCATCTTTATCAATATTTCCACCCGTATACTTAGTGTCGCTATTATTTAAATCTTGAATACCATGATACATCATAATAGGGACTTCACCTAACTCATTAACTTTATTATTTTGATAATCTTCTACAGTTAGTTCCTTTTTTACTTCTTCTTTTTTTATATCCTTATCATCTTCTACAATACTTTTTTCTTTTTTTACGTTTGAACATCCTACTATTAAAACTGTTAAAATCAATACAAAAATTTTTTTCATAAACTCACCACTACTATTATTTCCATTAATATACTTTTTATTATTTTTTATTAAACGGAATTCCTAAATGTTCATAAGCTTTTTCTGTAACCATTCTTCCTCTTGTAGTTCTTTTTAATAAACCTGTTTGTAGTAAATATGGTTCATATACATCTTCTATTGTAGTTTGCTCTTCTCCTATAGAAGAGGCTATAGCTTCTATTCCAACAGGTCCTCCGTTAAACCTTTCTATTATTGCCTTAAGCAAATTATAGTCAGTATTGTCTAGCCCTAGCTCATCTACTTTTAGTTTATCCAAGGCTAATTTAGTAATTTCTAAATCTATATTACCATTTCCTTTTACAAGTGCAAAATCTCTAACTCTTTTAAAAAGTCTATTACATATTCTTGGAGTACCACGAGATCTTCGTGCTAGCTCTCTAGCGGCATCTAAATCAATAGGAGCATTTAAAACTTGACTAGTCCTAATAGCAATTTTCTGCAATTCATCAACATTATAATAATTTAATTTATTTATTATACCGAACCTGTCACGAAGTGGACTAGTTAAATCTCCAGCTCTAGTTGTAGCACCTACTAAAGTAAATGGTGGAAGATCTATTTTAATACTTCTACTAGAGTTCTCAGCACCTACTACTATATCCAATGTAAAATCTTCCATAGCAGAATATAGTATTTCTTCAACAAATCTAGGTATTCTATGAATTTCATCTATAAATAGAACATCACCTGGTTCTAAATTAGATAAGATTGCTGCTAGATCTCCACTTTTTTCTATAGAAGGTCCACTTGCGGTTTTAATATTGCTTCCTAATTCGTGCGCTATTATATAAGCTAGTGTCGTCTTTCCAAGTCCTGGAGGACCATAAAGTAAAACATGATCTAAAGGTTCCTCTCTAATCTTAGCGGCCTTAATAAATATTTCTAAGTTTTCTTTTACTTCACTTTGTCCAACATATTCTTCTAAAGATTCTGGCCTTATATTCTTTTCAAAATTGTCTTCAGATAATTTATTTTCAGTAATTATTCTATCCACACTACTCACCTACTTTATTTATATATTCCAAAACTTCTCTCCAGCTTTTTACATCTTTTCCAAACATTATACATTCAATATTTTCGCTTTTCATATTATTATAAACACTCAAGCTATCATCTATCATAAGACTAATGCCTAATTCTTTCGCTATATCAGATTTTAATTGTTGATTGAAATATATTTCGTCAAAATATAAATTATTTTCTCTAAGCATATTGATAGTTAAATCTTCTACCCGAGCACAATACTTATTATTTCGCGCTGTAATAATATAAAGTTTATGTCCTAACTTGTGCAGTTCAGCCATTGCTTCTTTAGCACCTTTTTTTAGTTTTACGCCCTTAAACATTTCACTCAAATATTTACTATATTTTAAAAGTTCTTCTTCACTCCATCTACTTTTAAAATTTTTGTCTGTGCATATGTTATATTTTTTATTTATATAGCGAAATGATTTAGCAGTATCAGTTAAAGTCTCATCTATATCTATTCCTATTTTCATACTATTTTAACAGCAATTTTAATGCTTCCTTTACTTGGTTTTCTATAGCTAAATCGTTATCTACTGAAGACAATATTTTATTAATATCTGATTGTTTATATCCTAATCCTTTTAGTACTTCTATAAGCTCTGTATAATCTTTTTGTTGGTTAAATAAGTTTGAGCCACCATCAAGTTTACCTTTTAAATCTAGTATTATTTGCCTTGCTACCTTATCTCCTATTTTAGGAAACTTCTTTAAATATAGTACATTTTCTCTTTCTATAGCATCTACTATACCATCGATAGAGCCTGTAGCAAGCATCGGAAGTGCCATTTTACATCCCAAACCTTTTACATTAATAAGTTTTAAAAACATTTCTTTTTCTTCAAATGACTTAAATCCGTATAACGAAATCTCATCTTCTCTAACATACTGATAAATATATATTGTATAAGTTTCATTTAACTCATATGAATATGGATTTGCCACATATATTAAATACCCTATATTATTATTATCTAAAACTATGTAATTTCCCTTTTGACAAGTTATAGTTCCTTTTATATATTCATACATACTATCACCATTTTAAGTATAGCACAAACAAATGTTTTTATCAAGGAAAAAATGAATTACTTTTCATAACTCATTTTTAATTGAACCGTATTAAAAATAATCAATATAGATTCAGTTACAATTCCCACTATTGAATAAACAAATGTTGAATATAACATCCAAAACAAAGAATTTAATATTGCACCTATCAAAATATTTTTTTTATCTTTTTTTGATATAAATATTAAATAGCAAATATTAGCACACATTGGAAATATAGAATATAAAGATTCGTAAAAAATAATTGTAATAATTAAATATATAATAGTAAATATAGTGACCAATAATATATTAACTCGTTTTACTTTTACAAATATAATATTTCTAATCGCTCCAACAAAACTTATAAATGCCCCAGATAAACCTCCAAGTAAAAAGTAATGTACTGCGTATGCTAAATTAGATGTTATTTGATAAGTAAGTATAGTGTTAGAATCTTTTTTATAATAGGATAAGACTAGTACGCAAAATGCAAGTAATCCTATCAACTGTATATAAATCATTAAATTTGTCCAAAATATTTAGCAGTTCTAACCATTTGAGCACTATAGCTCATTTCGTTATCATACCAAGCTATAACTTTTACTAATTGTTTACCATCAACATCAAGAACACGAGTCAAATCGCCATCTATAAGTCCACCCAAATGTGAACCTATAATATCGCTAGAAACAATTGGATCCATAGTAAAACCTACTGTTTCATTAGAATTTGCTTTAAATAAATTGTTAATCTCCTCTACTGTAGTGTTTCTATTTAATTCTAGAGATAAATCTATGACAGAACCAGTTGATACAGGTACTCTCAATGCTCCACCATCTAATTTACCCTTTAAAGATGGAATAACTAAGCCAATAGCACTAGCTGCTCCTGTTGAAGAAGGTATTATGTTAGCAGCACAAGCACGTCCCCTACGAGAATATATTCCTTTTTTATGTGCTATATCAAGAGTTGCTTGATCATTAGTATATGCGTGAACTGTCGTCATAAAGCCTTTTTTTATTCCTATATTATTTTCTATTATATTTAAAACTGGTGCTAAACAATTTGTCGTACAGCTTGCTGCACTTATAACTTTTTCACTTCCTGTTAATATTTTGTGATTAACATTATATACAATTGTTTTTATATCACCCTTTGCAGGAGCACTTATAATAACTTTTTTTGCTCCAGCTGCAATATGCATACTAGCACTCTTTTCATCAGTAAATCTACCCGTACATTCAAATACTTCATCTATTTCAAGCTCTTTCCATGGTAAATTAGATGGATCAGTTTCAGCATAAACCCTTATCTTTCTATTGCCAACAATAATATACTCTCCTTCAAAACTAATTTCATCTACTCTATAGTTTCCATGATTAGTATCATATTTTAATAAATAAGCTAATTGTTCTGCATCTGTTAAATCGTTGATTGCTACTACTTCAAAATCGCTATCTTCCTCCATTAGTCTAAAAACTAATCTTCCTATTCTTCCAAAGCCATTAATTGCTACTCTTATCATATTATTCCCTCTTTCTAATCCTTAAAGCAACTTCCACCAATAAATTCTCTTAGTACGGAATTAGATGGAATATCATCACTAGGTATTGGCAAGAAATTTCTTAAAAAATTAATCAATCTAAGCGCCTCTGGATACTCCGGATCTTCTTCAGATACGTTAAATAATAATGGTTCTACATAAGTTTTAAGAACTCCTATCTCATAAATTAAAGAAGAATTTATAACGGTATCAACACTATCTTGAAATTTGAATATATTTTCTCTTTCCCCATTTTTTATAGATGGCCACATTTCAAGTGTTTCTTTGGCGCCGTGTCCACGCGTTTTACTATCACGAATAATTCTTCTAAGCTTTCTAACATCACTAGTATGAATATAATTATGATTATCAATATTCATCTGAGTTAAAGGGCTTATATATATTTTATACTTTTGAGATTTATTTATAGACATAGTAAGTTCATCATTTAATGCATGAAGTCCTTCAACTATTATTATGTCCTTTTCCCCTAATTGTAAACTATTACCTTTATATTCTCTTTTTCCTAGAACAAAATTAAATGTTGGTAAATTTACTTTTTTTCCATCTAATAAATCAGATAAGTTTTTATTAAACAATTCAACATCAATTGCTCTGATAGATTCAAAATCCGGGTTACCATTCTCATCCAAAGGCCTTTTTGATATATCAGTAAAATAATTATCTAAAGCTATTGGATGAGTAGCAAATCCTTTACTTCTCAAATATATGTCTAGTTTTTTAGATGTTGTAGTCTTTCCACTAGATGAAGGTCCAGCTATAAGAACTAGCTTTATTTTTCTATTGCTATTATATATTTCATCCGCTATTTTTGCTAATTGACTATCATAATATGCCTCAGCTAAGTTTACAAGTTCACACACTTTAGCATGAGAAACTGCTTGATTTAAATCTGATGCATTTTCTAGTCCTAAAACCTTAGCCCACTCTCCATATTCTTCAAACTTATTAAATACTTTTTCGTGGAAAACATAATCTAAAGTACATTCTGGATTTAATATATCTGGTACAGATAAAACAAAACCATTTTTATTTACAAGTGTCAATTTAAAATCATTAATTTGACTAGTACTATATGCCAATTTGCCATGGAAATAATCGTACATATCATTTATTCTATACAAATTTATATAAGTATTTGATATGTATTTTAATACATTTACTTTGTCAAGTTTATTTAACTTTTTAAAATATTTTATAGCATCTATTCTTGACACGCTAATTTTAGTATATATATAGTCATCTCTAACTATTTGCATCATTTCATCATATACATCTTGAAGAAGAGATTTAGTTAAACTAACACCAGTTACCTTACAATATACACCATTGTCCATCGAATGATCAACTAATATATCTATATCTTCACCAAGTACATTTTTAGCTGCTAAAAGCAATATAAAAATAGCACTTTTAGAATAAACTTCATTACCAGTTGAACTAGATCTATCATAAAAATCTATACTGCATTTCTTTTTTAAAGTCTCACTTAAATCTACAATATCATTATCTACTTTGGCTACTAATATATCGTAGTTATAATTGTGTTTAAATTTTTCTGATATTTCTTTAAATGTTACTCCTTCGTCAAATTCAAGCGTTTCAAATCCTCTATATGTAACTTTAATTTTCTTTTCCATAACATCCCTCTTATCTTCCTTAATTTTATCAAAAAAAAATAATTTTGTCGACTTTTTTATGAATAAAGCATTATCTTTACAACTAATATATACATGAGGAGATGATTTTATGCTAATACCAACAGTAATAGATAAAACGAATAATTCAGAAAGAGTTTATGATATATATTCAAGGTTATTAAAAGATAGAATAATAATTATAAACGGAGAAATAGATAATAATCTATCTAATAGTGTCGTAGCCCAACTACTTTATCTAGATTCAATAAGTAATGATGACATATCAATCTATATAAATTCACCAGGTGGAAGTGTTACAGATGGATTTGCTATATACGATACTATGAACTATATAAAAAGTGATGTATCTACAATTGGGATGGGAATATGTGCTTCTATGGCTGCATTCCTACTTAGTAGTGGTGCAAAAGGAAAACGATATATTTTACCAAACGGAGAGGTTATGATTCATCAACCTTTAGGTGGTGTTAAAGGTCAAGCAACAGAAATTAAAATAGCAGCTGAACATATATTAAAAACTAAAGAAAAGCTAAATAAAATTCTTTCTATCAATACAGGAAAAAACTTAAGTATTATTGAAAAAGACACAGATAGAGATAATTTTATGGATTCGAATGAAGCATTAAATTATGGAATAATTGATAAAATCATCAATAATGCAAACTAAAAAGTGGAACAATCCACTTTTATTTTGCACTTATTTTTTCTAATCCTCCCATATAAGGAACTAATACCTTTGGAACATTTATAGAACCATCTTCATTATAATTATTCTCTATTAAAGCTATAAGAGCTCTAGTATTAGCTAAAACTGTATTATTTAAAGTATGTGGATAATAATTTCCACTTTCTCCTTTTACCCTAATGCCTAATCTTCTTGCTTGCGCATCAGTCATATTTGAGCAAGATCCGACTTCAAAATATTTTTTCTGTCTTGGACTCCAAGCTTCTATATCACATGATTTATTTTTTAAATCTGCAAGATCACCACTGCAACAATTTAAAAGCCTAACTGGTATGTCCATATTTCTAAAAATATCTACTGTATATTGCCACATCTTATCATACCATTCATTAGATTGTTCTGGTTTACATAAAACTATCATTTCTTGTTTTTCGAATTGGTGAACTCTATATATTCCTCTTTCCTCTATGCCATGAGCACCAACTTCTTTTCTAAAACAAGGAGAATATGACGTCATAGTAATAGGAAGACTATTTTCATTTATCATTTGATCTTTAAAACGTCCTATCATAGGATGCTCACTCGTACCAATCAAAAACAAATCTTCTCCTTCTATCTTATACATCATATTACTCATTTCTTCGAAAGACATAACTCCACTTGCTACATCACTTCTAATCATAAATGGAGGAATGCAATATATAAAGCCCTTATTTATCATATAGTCTCTAGCATAATTTAACATAGCAGTTGATAATCTAGCTATATCCCCCATCAAGTAATAAAATCCATTACCACTAGTTCTGCCTGCAGATATTTTATCTAATCCATTCAATTTTTCTATTATATCTGCGTGATATGGAATTTCAAAATCTGGAACAAATGGATCTCCAAATTTTTCTATTTCTACATTTTCACTATCATCTTTTCCTATAGGAACACTATCATCTATTATGTTTGGAATAACATACATGAGTTTCTTTACTTCTTTTTCTAATTCTTCTTCTTTAGATGTTAGAGAATCTATTTCATCACCGTAAGAAGACACCTCTAGTTTAATTTTTTCAGCTTCGTCCTTTTTGCCTTCCCTTATTAAAGCTCCTATTTCACTACTTTTAGAATTCTTTAAAGCTCTTAAATTGTCTCCTTTTTTCTTTAAAGTACGAAATTCTAAATCTAACTCATAAATTTTATCAACAATTTCTAATTTATCATCTTGAAACTTTTTCTTTATATTTTCTTTAACCAATTCTTTATCATTTCTTATTAAATTTATATCAATCATTACTAATCTCTCCTTACATTTTTAATGGTTAAATAAAAGGATGATACCCAAAGGAGCACATATCAGTGCGGTACCATCCTATTTATACTTAATTATTATAACGGCATCACCGGAAATGTTTACATTTCTCTTAAGAGTAGATTCATAAAATATAAGTATTAGTTCACACCGACCACTAACTCTCTTAAAAATAATATTTTACTACTATTCTCCATCAACGATTTACAAGTATATTCTAACACTCAATATAATATTAGTCAACAATTAGTTTAAAATTTTTTGATAAGTTCCTCTTTGTAACTTAAGTTCCTTTTCCTTCATCTTTGAAATTAACTTTATCATAAAGCTAAGCTCTCTTTTTGATTCCAATGAATCATTTCCATCTAAATTTTTAATTAAAGATGAAGCTATTTCATTTGGCGTAAGTCCATCTTTTAATGCAGAAACAATACTAGCGCTATTTGCTCTAATAAAATCAGATAAAAACCTCTCATCCATATTTTTACTAGGAGCACCTTTCATACTAGCAATAATTCTTACTGTATCTTTTGCTTGAGGCGGAAACGTATCTGCACGTACAAGTCTTTCTAAAGTATCAGAAACGGCTTCAGGTTTTATTCCATCATATAGTGCATCCTTTATATAAGGTCCTTTTTCACTAATTAAATTACTCTCCATTTTAACTCACCTAAATTAATTTTAACTAAAACAAATATTTTATTCAATACTTTTTTTATATTTATTATTTTCTTTACAAGTTATAGGACAAAATGTGTAAATCATATATTTATTTTGAGGTGTATAATGTTAGAATTTCTAAAAAAATTATTTAAAGATTTCTTTGTTTTTACCGCAGCATATTCAAATAATAGTTTCCCGGATCCACTGCCAAAAGAAGAAGAAGACAAATGTGTAGAAAAAGCTAATCTAGGCGATAAAGAAGCTAGGTCTAAATTAATAGAACATAACTTAAGATTAGTAGCGCATATAGTAAAAAAATATGACAATAAAAAAGAAGATACAGACGATTTAATAAGCATTGGAACTATAGGTTTAATAAAAGCCGTTGATAGCTATTCTAATAACAAAAATACAAGGCTTACTACATATGCTGCTAGATGTATAGAAAATGAAATATTAATGTATTTTAGAAATAATAAAAAAAGATCAAAAGATATAAGTATTAATGAATCGATTGGATTTGATAAAGAAGGTAACGAAGTTACAATATTAGATATTTTAAAAACTCCTACTCCTGATTTTGCGCTAGATATTCATAAAGAAAACAATATAGAAGACTTAAAAAAATATTTCTCTGTTTTAAATAGCAGAGAAAAAGAAATATTAACATATAGATATGGCTTATTTGATAATGATGAAATAACACAAAAAGAAATCGCTAAAAAACTTGGTATTTCAAGAAGTTATGTATCAAGAATAGAAAAAAGAGCCCTAACTAAAATACTTAGAGAATTTATGAAAAATAATAAAGATATCGAATAAATAAGCTTGGCAAATTTTGTCAAGCTTATTTTGTATTATTAACTAAATAGTCATCTAAAAGGCTAACTAATTCATCTTCTGTTTTGGTTTGAAATATTTTCTCCTTTAATTCTTTAGCATTAGGTAATCCTTTTAAATACCAAGCAGCGTGACTTCTTATTTCTAAAAGAGCTACTTTGTGTGGTTTAGTTTTAAGTAACAAATTTAAATGTTTTTTTATCATTTCGATTTTTTCTTCTAATGTAACCAAACTAGGTTCAATTCCATTGTCAAGATAATCTACGCATTCTCTAATAAGCCAAGGATTTCCAAGAACTCCTCTACCTATCATAACAGCATCACATTTTGTTTCATCTAACATTTTTTTGGCATCATAGGCACTTAATATATCACCATTACCTATTACTGGAATTCTAACATTTTCTTTTACTTTTTTAATTATATTCCAGTCTGCTTTTCCACTATAGCCTTGTTTTCTTGTTCTAGGATGAACTGTAATAGCGCTTGCTCCTGCTTTTTCTATAACCTTAGCTATTTCTACGGCATTAATACTATTTTCATCCCAACCACTTCTAATCTTAACGGTCACTGGAATTGGAACACAAGATACTACGGCAGAAACTATTTCATAAACTTTATCAGGATTTTTAAGTAAAGCACTTCCTGCTTGACTAGAAATGGCTACTTTTGGTACAGGACATCCCATATTAATATCAATAATATCAGGGTGCATATGCTCATATATATATTTAGCAGAATATACAAAAGATTTAATATCACTTCCAAATATTTGTTGACTTATAGGTCTTTCATAGTCAGTCATATAAAGCATATCTTGAGTTTTTTTACTACCAAAATATATCGCTTTATCGCTAACCATTTCCGCAACTATAAGTCCTGCACCCATTTGCTTTATAATAGTTCTATAAGCACTATTAGATATTCCAGCCATTGGTGCTAAAACCACTTGATTTTTTATCTCAACATTACCTATATTCCACTTCATAAAATCACCAACAATAGTATATAAAAAAATTTATTATCAGTCAATTACTGATAATAAACATAAAAACTATTAATAATTATTAATAGTCTTAAAAAATTATATTAATTTATCTATATCTTTAGGTACCTTATCACTTACTACAGCATTTATTATTTTATCCTCTTGCTCTTTACTAACATTTTTACCTGTCATCTGACTTAGTGTTTGTATTACTTCACGTAAAGTGCCTTCATTTTTCATATCGTTTTGTTGTAATTTTTTAGCAAGATCTAAAATTGTATTTTTATCAACATTAGTTTTCTTTTGTACCCTATTAAAAAAGGAATCAGAAAAAGCCACTTGAAAACCTCCCTACATTAATATATGTAAAAAGGCTAAATTAGTTCTATTTACTTAAAGATAAAATTAAACCCATTATTAAGTAATAAATCGGTGTAACTTGAACAACATTTATATTAGCAAACCCTTGAATAGAATAAGCAATAAAGCCACCGAGTAAAATAAAATTAAGTTTATCTCTATATTTTAATGCACTAATAAAAGTTAACATATAAAGCGTTAAAAATAGTATTAACCCAAATATTCCAGTACTAACTAACTGGTGCAGATAAACATTATGAGCATTGTCAAAAATTAGTACACTATTATTACTTTTTTTGATTTCACCGCTTACTATACTTAATGTAATACCATTAGTTTTTTCATTTGGATATGTTAAATGAAAGTTATCATATCCAACCCCTAACCACGGATACTTTTTAAAAATATTAAAGCTATTTTTCCATATAGTAATTCTTCCATTACCTCCACTTTTTATAGTTCCTTTTATTCCACTTATAGATAACTCATCACTTCTATTAGATATATCAAAATTACTATTATAAATATTTATACGATTTACAAATATAAATGTAAAACTTAATAAAAGAACTATATAAATAAATCTTTTTTTATTAAAGGATTTATATTTAAACAAATAAAAAATTGAAAATAATAATACGATAAAATAAGTTAACATAGGTCCTGTTGATTGACAATTAATTAGTGACACAAAAAGTAATATTATTAATAAAGCTTTTTTTGTTAGACTATTATTATCTATAAAAAAACTATAGGTTAAAATGCTTAAAGAAGTAACTATTAGACTTCCAAAAAAATTAGGATTACCAATCATTCCAGATGCCATTGTTAAATTAAGATGATCTTTATATCTAACAATAAAATTTAAATTAGTATACATTTGAAATAATGAATAAATTGAATTTAATACTGATATTATAACTATTAATTTTATATATTTTTTAGCATCTTTAACATTTCCATTAACATGCCAATTCAAAAATAAATATAAATAACTAAGAACAGACAACAATCCCTCATGTCTAAAATCTTTACCAAATATAGCTATATTTTTATCTATTGAGCATAATGTACTTAATATACTTATAAAGGTTATACCATATACTATAAAATCAAATATATCTAATTTTCTTCTTTTTTTCTTAATATCTGAAATATAAATATATACTAATACTGGTAAACTAATATATAGTATAATAGCTGGATTTATATTATCGTAATTATTTATAATTCCGAAGTGCTCAAGACTCATAGAAAAAAACTTCAAAAATGGAACAGCTATTAGTATCATGAGTGTTACTATATTTAATAACTTTTTATTATCCATATTATCACCATATCAATTATATTATAAATAGAAAAAAAAGTGAACTAATCTTGTTCACCTTTATTCTTAAAATTAATAACTATAGGAGTTCCACTAAAATCAAAAGACTCTCTTATTTTATTTTCTAAATATCTTTCGTAAGAAAAATGAATTAACCCTTTACTATTTACTTGAATATTAAATGTAGGAGGCTTACTTTTAACCTGAGTAGAAAAATATATCTTAAGTCTTTTTCCCTTATAACTAGGTGGTAAGTTAAGTTCATATGCATCAGTTATAACTCTATTAAGCAAACTAGTACTAATTTCCTTCTTACTATTTTCATATGCATTTAAAACTTCTGGCATAAGTGTATGAATTCTCTTTTTAGTTTTTGCACTTAAAAATACTACTTTAGCATAACTCATAAAAGCAAAATCTGCTTCTATATCTTTTTTCCATTTTTTTATTGCTGAATCTTTATCTTCTATAAGATCCCATTTATTAACAACTATAACAATAGCCTTACCAGCCTCAATCGCATATCCTGCTATATGCTTATCGTGCTCGATTATTCCCTCTTCAGCATTTATAACAAGAACGCATACATCACTTCTATCAATAGCCTTTAAGCTTCTAAGTAAACTATACTTTTCTATGTTTTCATATACTTTACCTTTTTTTCTCATTCCAGCTGTATCTATTACTACATATTTATTGCCATTATAATTAAATGGAGTATCTATAGCATCTCTAGTCGTTCCAGCTATATTTGATACGATAACTCTTTCCTCATTTAAAATAGCATTAACCAAACTACTTTTTCCTACGTTTGGTCTACCTATTATAGAAAATTTAACCGTATCATCATCTGGATCTTCTTCAAATTTAGGAAAATTCTCTGTTATAGTATCAAGTAATTCACTAATACCATATCCCTGTTCACCACTTACTTTAATGTAATTATTAAAGCCCAATTCATAAAAATCATATTCAGTTTCTTTGATTTTTTTACTATCACATTTATTTATTACAACAATTACTTTATCAGCAATTTTCAAAAGCATATCTCTAACTAAAAAATCATCCCTAGTTAATCCATCTTTTCCATCTACAACAAAAAGCACAATATCAGCTTCATCTATAGCAAGAGATGCCTGAATCTTTATTTCATTATTAAAAGCTGCATTTCCAACTTCAATTCCACCAGTATCTATCAAATGAAACTTATAGTCATAATAACTAACACTTCCATAAACTCTATCGCGTGTAACACCTGGAGTATCCTCTATTATGGATAGTTTTTTACGAACTAATTTATTAAATATAGTACTTTTTCCAACATTTGGTCTACCAACCAAAGCTACAACAGGTTTCTTCATATTATCACCTCGAAAACATAAGTATTATATCATATTATAAAAAAAAATAAAATAAAAAAGTTCAATAAATTATTGAACTTAATTAAGTCTAAAATTATTTAGTTGCTAATAAGTTTTTATCTAAAAGCTTCTTAGAACTTGCATCAGATCCTGCTCTACAAACAACGCTGAAACTCTTTCCTGATACTGTAACATCACAATAAACGCCATCTTTAGTTTGAATAGTTAATTTTTCACCATCTAATTTTGCTTCCTGCATATTGTCTATTGTTAAATTATCTTTTATAGAACTTAATGTTACTTCTGGAAGTGTTGTACCTTCAGTACCAGCATACAATGATGATGTATATGCATATTGAACACCAGTATATACTAATTCAGCAGATCTTTCTTTAGCACTTGATCTAGCATCATCAATCATTCCTATGATAATTGGTGTTGCGATTAAAGCGATAATAGCTAAAATTACGATTACTGCTAATAATTCTATTAATGTAAAACCTTTATTTTTCATATTTTCACCACCTTACCTTATTGATATATTAAATATATCACATATTGTTAAATTTTGTCAATATCATGAACTGAATAATTTATCGCTTTTGAAATAGCACTTGACAACTTCTGTATAACAAAGTCTATTTCCTTTGGTGTAACCATTAAATTATAACCAATGGGATTTAATACCTCAAATACTAGCTTTTGTAATTCATAGTCATCTAATGTGCCTATCAGTCCTAAAAGTAATTCTTTGTCTTTTTTGTTTTCCTTTATTTTTTTATTTAGATAATTTACATTGTTAAATGTAAGCTTACTTTTAGGACTTTTAGAATATTCTTTGTTAAAAGCATAATTCTTATATATATAGTTAATAGTGTTTGAAACTATTACAGTAGCATCTACAACTGTTGGAACTCCTATTGCAATTACAGGTATTTTTAATGTTTCAAAACTAATTTCTTTTCTTTTATTTCCTATTCCGCTTCCAGGATGTATCCCAGTATCTGTTATTTGTATTGTTCTATTTAACCTTTCAATAGACTTACTTGCTAGGGAATCGATAACGATTAAATAATCGGGCTTAACTTTCGATACTAATGCTTCTATTATATCACTCGTTTCTATTCCTGTTTCTCCCATAACTCCAGGGTTTATTGCGCTTATCCTGCTATAACACTTACTCAACTGATTTAATAAATACAAGTGATTAGTAACAATTATATTATCTACTACTAATGGGCCTAATGAATCGGGAGTTGAAGATGAATTACCAAGTCCAATTACCAGTCCATAAGAATTCTTTTTTTTATTTATCATTTTCTTTAATACAAGAGTTAAAGTTTTTATAACATTACTCTCATTCTTTGAATCAGTTATATCTTCAAATTCCAATGTGATATATTTACCCTTTTTCTTATTTAAATCATTATCCTTTTCAAGCTCAACGTTAGTTATTTTGATGTTATTTATATTATCAGTTTTATATTTTACACCTTTTAATTTCTCTTCTTTTTGTATTTCGTCTATAGCTAAATCTGTCCTTAATTGGTATTTTGATAAATCTACCTCCTTATTCATATAATCACCCTTATTATTTTTAACAAATTTGCTTATTTTATTGCATTTTTTATAAAAGTTTGTTAAAATATGTGTATATGTGACTTGGAGGTGAACTTATGCCAAATTTAAAGAATGCTAAAAAGAGAGTTTTAGTTAATATCAAAAAAGAAAAAGCTAATAACGAATTTGAAGCTAGTATGAAAACTTCTATTAAAAATGTAGAAAGAGCTGTTGCTTCAAAAGATAAAGAAAAAGCTAATGAAAAATTAAAAGTTGCTATTAAAGCAATAGATAAGGCTGCTCAAAAAGGAGTAACTTCAAAAAATACAAGTGCTAGAAATAAATCTAGATTAAGTAAAAAAGTTAATTCAATGGAGTAATTTACTTCATTTTTTTATTATTAACAAACTAAATGTAAATTTTTATTAACTTAAATAAATCTTATTGTTAGATGAATTAGCATATGCTATAATGAATTTGGTGATAATATGAAAGATATGTTTAAAATTACATTTATGACTTTATTTGTATTATTAGTATACATATTTAGAAGTAATATATCCAATTTTATTACCGATGAAATTATATACAGAGGAAACAATAAGATTTTAACTTATAATGAGTATTATTTAAACAACAATTATTTATATGTACAAAATTTAGATACTAAAGACGTAAAAAATTATAACGAGGTTTTAAATATGTTTTACACTATTATAAATAGTGGAGATGACAACTTCTCATTTTATTGTAACTATGACTCTTGTATAAGTGATGTTAAAAAATTAACTAAAGATGAAGATGAAACTGTGGCAAACATAAATAACTTCGTTCATCCATTTAATTCATTTGCATCTATAAATATAAATATTGCATCAAGTGGAAAAATAACAGTTAAGACTAAAAAAGTATATAGTGATGATCAAATCAGCTATATAAAAAGTTATATTGAAAAATTTAATAAAGAAAATATAGATGATTCAATGTCTGATTATGATAAAATCAAAAAATTTCATGACTTTATTATAAATACAACAGAATATGACCAAGATAATAAAAGAGATTCATACACAGCTTTTGACCTAATAACTACTGGTAAATCAATTTGTGGTGGATATAGCGATATAATGGCTATATATCTAAATACCTTAGGTATTAAAAATTATAAAATAACATCTAAAAATCATATTTGGAATCTTGTTTATATAAATGGTAATTGGTTACATTTAGATGCTACTTGGGATGACCCAGTTGCAAGTGATGGAAAACAATATCTAATACATAACTTCTTCCTAATATCAACAGATGAGTTACTTAAGTTAGATAAAGTTGAACATAACTTTGATGAAAATATATATTTAGAAGCCAAAATCTCTTAGGAGATTTTTTTTATTAAAAAAGAGAGACAAAGCTCTCTATTCCATCATATCTTCTAGTTTTTTATTTGCTTTTTTCATAGCACTATCTGCTATATCCTCAAGCTTATTCATTACTGGTTCACTATACTTTTGATATGCAAGTACGGCTCCAGCTCCTGCGGCTATTAAAGCCATCGATTTTACTATTTTCATATCATCACCTCACTAGAAATATGACTTTGTATATAAAAACTATATACAGTAATATTATTTATCTTTTTTTACATTTTATTCAATGAATTAATTAATTTTTCTAGTAAAGTCGTTTTTCTTTCTCTTTCTAAATTGTTTTTAACGCCATATATAAAAGCCTCAGCTTCGCCAATAAGGACAAGTTTTTTCTTTGCTCTAGTAATTCCCGTGTATATTAGTTTTTTATATAGCATTCTTTTATATGAACTACTAATTGGCATAATCACAAATTCAAATTCACTACCTTGACTTTTATGTATACTTATAATAAACCCATGCTTAAATTTATTAAAATCTTTTGAAGTATATGTAACAATATTTCCATAATAATCTATTGTTATTTCAGATAAGCCACTTTTAGTTCCAGATTTACTTATCTTTTTTATTACGCCTATATCTCCATTAAAAACATTATTATCTGGATCATTTACTAATTGTAAGATTTTATCATTTTCTCTATAAGTTATATCACCATATCTAAGTTCCAATTTAGATATATCTGGTGGATTAAAGACATCTTGTAATACTTTGTTTATATTGTCTATTCCATTTACTCCACCATACATTGGAGCCATAAGCTGTATTCTTTTATAATCATAACCTTTACTTATAACTTTTGTACAAATATTAATAAGACTTGGTAATATTAAATCACTTTGGCATCTTAAAAATTTATAATCATCACGATCAACTAAAAATTCTTCATCCAAAGCATCATTTTTTATATCATTAGCCAAAATAGGAATATAGCTCTCTTCATCTTGCCTATATAAAAGATCTAATTCTACTTTATCAAGTATATCACTATCTATCAAGTCTTTTAAAACATTTCCAGCACCTACACTTGGTAATTGATTATAATCTCCAACTAAAACTAATTTAATATTATTAGTTAGTCCTCTAAGTAAACTACTCATCAAATGATTATCTATCATACTCACTTCGTCAACTATTACTAAATTAGAAAAATCTGGATCATATTCGTTTACCATAAATTCATTAGCTTCCTTATTCCATTTTAAAAACCTATGAATAGTAGTTGCTGGAAGCATAGTAGATTCACTCATTCTTTTACTTGCTCTACCTGTTGGAGCTAGTAGCGCTAAAGAATTAATTAAATCTTTAAGTTCTAATTTATTTAATTTTTTATAAAGATCAACTATGGCTTTAATTATAGTAGTTTTACCTGTACCTGGTCCACCAGTTATTATCAATATATTATTTTCTAGTGCTTTTACAATTGCTTCTTTCTGCTTTTCACTATATTTTATTTCATATTTATCTTCTAATTCTTTTATTCTTAAATCTATATTCTTGTACTTAGTAGTATCTTTGTTAATCAAATAATTTAGTTTATTTACTATATAGTCTTCATCCATATAATCAGAATAAATATAATATCTATCATCTTCCACTTTTATCTTTAATTCTTCCTCTAACATACATAAAGCATCTTCAAAAAGAGATGAAGATAACTCTTCTTTTAAATAATTAGATACACCATTATATATATTACTATATGATAAATATATATCACCTGTCTTAAAACTTAGTTCTTTCATAATATATAAAATAAGTGCACTAATCCTATTTATATTATACTTATCATCATTTAAAGAAGTAAAAATAGAATCAACTTTTGTAAAGTTTATATCATCTACATCATCTATTACTCTATATATATTATTCTCAATTACACTAATTGTATTACTCTTATAAACATTATAAATTCCCAATGCATCTCTCATAGAAAATCCTAATTCTGTCAATTTAACTATAGTTTGGTGGGATTCTTCATATTTTGTTAATGAATCATAAATTATATCTATCTTAGCTTGTGATAATTTAGGTACTTGATACAAATTAGATTTATCTTCTAATATAAGTTCTAAAGTTTTGTCACCCAATATATCAACTATTTTTTTAGCTAATTTTTCTCCAATGCCTTTAAATAAATCACTTGACAAGAATTCAACTATACCGTCTTTATCTTCAGGTTGAACTTTTTTAGATTCAGTTACATTAAATTGGAAACCATATTTTGGATGATTTACTATTTCACCATACATAACATATTTTTCATTTAAATTAAGTTCTGCAAAGTATCCTGTAAATGTAATAGTCTTGTTTACAAAATCTTGCATGTCAACTATATTAGTTTCAGATACTTTTAAAAGGCCTATTATATAGCCTTTATCACTAGAAAATATTGTATTTTTAAAAGTTCCTTTTACATAGTCTTCCATATTTACTCCTTAAAGTTACTTATATAATTTGCTACATCAGATATAGTACTAGAAAAATTATCAAAATTAACATCAAACCATTTAACTGGTATTTGATGATTATTCCAAGTATATTGCCTTTTAGCATAATTTCTGCTTCTTTTTTTGATAAGATTAATTGCTTCATCAAAAGAAATATTATGGTCAAAATAGCTAAATAATTCCTTATAACCTATAGGTGTCATTACAGCTTTTGTCCTGATATTTTTATTATATAAATTTAGGGCTTCATCAATAAGTCCATTGCTTACCATTTCATCTACTCTTTTATTAATTCTATCATAAAGGATATCTCTATCAGTAGTAAGTCCTATAAAAATGACATCATAAAGCAGTTTATTTGACTTTTCTTTAGAACTAATTGAATTGTTATTATTTTCATAATAATTTAAAGCCCTAATAATTCTTTTTCTATTATTTGGATGTATTAAAGTACTATTATCTATTTCCTTTAATTTGTTATATAAATCTATAGTTGAAGTATTGTCATAACTATTACTTATGTTTTCTAAAGAGAAATTATAATCATATAGTGCTGCCTTTATATAAAGGCCTGTTCCACCAACTATGATTGGAGTTTTTCCACGTTTCTTTATTTCAGCTATTTTTGCTCTACAATCTTTTTGATAGTCATAAACAGTATAATTTTCTTCTATATCCTTTATATCAAATAAATGGTGAGGGATATTTTCCTTCTCATCTTCTGTTACTTTTGCAGTAGCTATATCAAGTCCTTTATAGACTTGAGTACTATCAGCATTTATTATTTCTCCGTTTAGTATTTTCGATAAGCTTACGCTTAACTTTGTTTTTCCCACTCCTGTAGGCCCCACTATAGCTATTATCTGATCCATATAATCCTCCAAAGCTTCCTTCTGAGTCATCCAAATATTTTCTTATTTCTTCCACGCTAATACCTAAAATGTTAGATAATTTATCTTCATCAAAATGCACTTTAAACACATCACTTAGAGCCTCTATAGCATCTAATATTAAATACTTAAAATTGCTATCATCAACATTTAATGTATGCATTATTTCTTCAATAGAAATGTCATTAACATTCTTATTAATATATAAGCATTTAATAGTACCAAGTGATAAATCTTTCAAACTATGAAAAGTTAGTAAATATCCAATGAAATATCCTACACTTTCATCAAAATTAGCAACTGTTTCAAAAAAACAATCACTTTTTTTTAAATCTGATATATCTTGCAAGAATTCTTTATACGACTTTCTATATATATCTAAAAATATAATACTCCTAGTATTTATGTTTCCAGTATTTAAATAAGAATCCAATACTGCACCTGCCATTAGTACTAAATAAGCATAATTAAGTGAATCATCTATGCGTAATAGAATTTCATTTCTAATAACATTTTTACTATAACCCATTCTCACTAAAAATATCATATATAATGACTCAAAATATATAGATATATATTCTGTAAAAAGTTCTCTAGATTCACTGATATTCGGCTTTGAATTCAAATAATGAAAAAACTCATGAATTAAATTACAGCCATCAAGAACTGTATAATTAATAGAAACATTAACATCTATATTATCGCCAGCTTCTTGACACACAGAGTCGCTCTTATTATTGTATAAAAAAGTTATAGTTCCATCACTTAAACATCTATCAAACTCGGCTAAATAGTTTTCATCTAACATAGATAAAAATTTTCTTACTAACTCTAAAGTAGTAAAAATATCCATGTCCTCATACTTTAAATAAGCACTTTCATCTAGCGATATACTAGAAAAACAGTTTATATATAAACTAGCTAATTTAGTTATTAAAGGAATGTTCTGTGATAACGTTGGAAATATGACATCTAGCCTTGTTAAATATTCTAAAACGAATTCTTCTAACAAATTAGGATTTTCTTTTTTCAGTTGTTCTAAATAATATAAAAATTCTCTATCAAATTCCATAGGTTATTCTATAAACATGCAGTCACCAAACGAAAAGAATCTATATCTTTTCTCTACAGCTTCATTATAAGCTCTCATTATATTTTCTTTTCCAGCTAATGCACTAACAAGCATTATTAAAGTACTTTTAGGTAAATGAAAGTTAGTAATTAAAGCATCTATTGCCTTAAATTTATAACCGGGATAGATAAATATATCAGTCCAGCCACTGCATTCTTTAAATTCTCCATACAAATTCATTATAGTTTCAAGTGTTCTAGTAGATGTTGTACCAACACTTATTATTCTATTCTTATTTTTCTTGGCATCATTTAAAACTTTTGCAGTATCACTACTCATATGGTAAAATTCACTATGCATCTTATGCTTAGTAACATCTTCCACGTTAACCGGTCTAAAAGTTCCAAGTCCAACGTGTAATGTAATATACTCTACCTTTATTCCCTTTTTTATTATTTTATCTAAAAGCTCTTTAGTAAAATGTAATCCTGCTGTAGGCGCAGCAGCACTACCTATATTTTTAGCATATACAGTTTGATATCTATCTTTATCTTTTAACTTTTCGTGTATATAAGGTGGAAGTGGCATTTCACCTAATTCATCTAATATTTCATAAAAAATACCTGTATAAATAAATTCTAAAACTCTTATTCCCTCATCTTTTAATTCAATGCATTTAGCTTTAAGTTTATCAGAAAAATTTATTATAGTACCTTCTTTAATTCTTTTTGCAGGTTTAGCTAACACTTCCCAAGTATCCTTGCCATTTTCCTTAAGCATTAAAACCTCAACAACAGCACCTGTATCTTCTTTGACTCCCATAAGTCTTGCTGGCATTACTTTTGTATCGTTAAGTACTAAAACATCACCTTCGTTTAAATAATCTATTATATTAGAAAATTTAGAATGAGTAATGTTTCCAGTATTCTTATTGAGTACAAGTAATTTAGAAGAGTCTCTTTTTTCTAATGGAGTTTGCGCTATTAACTCTTCTGGTAAATAAAAATCAAAATCATCCGTCTTCATATTACATCTCCCGTAGGTATTATTATATCAAAAATAAAATAATCAGTAAATAACTAATTATTTTATCAAGCCACTTTAACTTTTCCTTCCTTTTTTTCAGATACTGATCTTATTAATTCATCCCTGATTTTACCTCTATTTTTTTGATAGTCGTCATATAATTCTAATCTTTCTTTAGGAGTGTGCTTCATATACTCCTGATGTAATTTGAAAAGTGCACATCTTGCTTCTTCTTCTGTCATATATCATAAACTCCTTTCTCATTAGCATTAATTTTTTTCTTCAAAAATCTCTCAACTATTTTATAAATATTATAACTATCTTTACCTCTAAAAACATCGTGTGTCAAAGATTCAACATAAATCAGTTTTTTAAAATCAGACTTTGCAGAATCGTAGACATACTTTGATGAAGATAAGGGTACTAAATTATCATTCTTACCTTGAATTATAAGTAATGGGCAAGTTACCTCATTTGGATAATCATAATACTCTTTTGTAAGATTCATAAATTCCTTAACGGCACCCGGGCCTAATTTTAATAGTCTGGCTATTATTTCATCTCCGCCATAAGTTTTGACAACTTTAGGTGTTGCTTTTAACGAATCTATTAAATTGATTTTTTCTTTTATTACTTTCAAATATTGAAACGCTGGAGCTGCTAAAACAAGTTTTTTTACTTCTTTGTACTTAACAGCTAAATAAGTAGCTATTACTCCACCCATACTATGACCTATTACGTAAATATTATTATAACCATTTTGAATAAGCCATTCTATTTTTTCTTCACTCTTTTTAATCCAGTCTAAATGATTAGCCTTGCTTAAATTTTTTTCGTGCCCTGGAAGAGTAAATTGAAAAACATCAAAATTTCTATTTAATTCAAGAAAATTAGCTAATTCTTCCTCATCATAAGTTCCGCCTGCGAATCCGTGAACTATTAGTATAGCTTTTCTAAATATTTTCATCATATCACTTACCATTCTTAAGTTAATTATAGCATGGGAAATAACAAGTGTAAACACCAAAAGTAGTAAATTTAAATTAATTATTTATACTATTGAGCCTCTGCTTTATTAACCAATTTAAGTATACTATTGCTTAAAGAAAATATCAATACATTTGTTCATATTTCACAATAATTTTACATTTTGAGTATTAAAAAAGGTCGTAACCTAATACAACCTACATATTTTAATTTATAGCCAAAATTTTAACATCATATTTTCCATTCGGACTATCAACTGAAACAACACTACCTACTTTTAATCCCATTATAGCTTTAGCTATTGGAGATTCATTAGATATTTTGTTTGAAAATGGATCTGCTTCTTTGCTACCAACTATTGAATATACTTCTTTTTCTTCATCATCTACATATTCAAGAGTTACTTTAGTACCTATTGAAACAACATTAGTATCAACCTTTGTTATAACTACAGCACGCTCTAACATAACCTCTAGCTCTTTTATTCTAGATTCAACAATTGCTTGTTCAGTTCTCGCTGCATCATACTCAGCATTTTCTGATAAATCTCCCTGTGCTCTAGCATCTTTCAATGCTGATATAACCTCTGGTCTTTTAACTAATTTCAATTCATCCAATTCTTTCTTTATTTCGTCTAATCCTTCTTGGGTTAAATATAATTCTTTTTTTTCTGACATTTTGTTCACCTCATTTTTTAAGACTACAAAATAATACTACATATTTTTTATTTTGTCAAATTATTTTTTATCCTAATCATGTCACCACTATTTACACCTGATTTAATAGTAACTTTTACTATTTGTTTAGGGTGTCTTACAACATCTATTAAATTATTATCTTCATCATATATTTTATCAAATTTATATTCAATTATGTCATGATTTGGTCCAAATATTTCTACAACATCTCCAACTTTAAAATAATTTCTCTGCTCTATTACTGCACAACAGTTTTCAGAATTGTATTCTAATATTGTACCTAAAAATTCTTGATTAGAAACTTCTTGTCTACCATTATAATAGCTACATGATTCATCATATTTTCCATTAAAAAATTGTGGCACAGAATCTCTATTAGCACACGATCTTAATATACGCTCATACTCTACATTATATTCATACTTATCCTTTTTGTTCCAATATAAGTCAATAACTTTTCGATATATTGAGACAATAGTAGCAATATAATAAGTAGAACGCATTCTTCCTTCTATTTTAAATGATGATATACCTATGTCTATCATATCAGGTAAATACGAAAGTAACGACAAATCTTTCGAGCAAAAAGTAAACGGCATTTCTCCTTTTATCTCATTTTTATCCTTATCTAATAGTCTAAAATCCCATCTGCATATTTGACTGCATCCACCTCTATTAGCATCTCTATGAGTAAGAAAATTTGACATTACACATCTGCCACTATATCCAGCACACATCGCGCCATGAATAAATGTTTCAATTTCTATATCTACTTCATCTATAATATTTTTTATTTCTTTTTTAGTTAGCTCTCTACCAAGAACAATTCTACTTACACCTTGATCTTTCCAGAATCTTGCAGCTTCTATATTAAGCGTAGATGCCTGGGTTGATAAATGAACTTCCAAATTAGTATTATCTAAAGCAACTTTTATTATAGAGGGATCACTTACAATAATAGCGTCAACCTGGCACTTTTCTAAATCTTTTAAATAACTTAAAACACTATCAAGTTCTTCATTGTGTAACAATATATTTACAGTAACATACACTCTTTTATTCATAGAATGAGCAAACGAAACGGCTTCTTTTATTTCATCCATTGTAAAATTTATAGCATTAGCTCTAAGGTTTAATAATGGACCACCTATATATACTGCATCTGCACCATATAAAAGCGCTACTTTAAGTCTTTCAATATCTCCGGCAGGAGCTAATAATTCCGGTTTATTTTTCATTTTTCTTCACCCTATATATAGTTTTAGTGTCTAAAAATCCTCTATCAGTATTTGTAAACATAGAATTTATTTTTTCTTCAAATTCTAAAGCATTAAATTCATTTACATCCTTAAATAAATTTATAACAATAACAAAATTTTCTATATCAATGTCAAAACTATTTAAAACAATATAATCGACATCAAGTAAAGGTGCTGATTTAATTCCATTTAGTATATTAGAAGAGTACACCCTAGTTCCTATATCATCATCTATAATCGGATAAATATGTCCTTCTTTTTCCATATAATTCGTATCAGATTCATCACTTAAATTAAAATAATTTAAATAATTTTTTACAATATGTCTCTTAGATACAAACATAGGTAAATATCCAAATAAATTTACCATTAATTTAGAATTAGTGTTATGTGTTATATCTATTATTTCTGAAAGTGTTATATCACTAGATAAATAAGTATAATTCACACCAAAACTATGCCAATAATTAATTGTATTATAATTTGTAGCATAATGTTCACAACCCCAAACTAAATCATATTTTAACTTTAAAGATCTATAAATGTTTAAGATTGCTACATCGTAATATAAAACTCCTTTAATTTTATAATTATCTAATTCAATTAATAATTCTTTTATTCTTTTTAAATCATCGTTATGCATATTTTTATTTAAAGCAATAAAAATATCTTTATCACATAGTTTACTAAGAATATCTAAATGATCATATTCTATATAAAAATTTACATTAGTAGATAAACCTTTAATTCCTATAATAAAACCATCTGTTATATCTTTAGTTTTTTTTATCTCATTCATACTTGATGGAATAGTAATTATTTTAGACATATTATCACCTATACAAAAAAAGACGACCTAACCATAAGTCGTCTTTAATGTTAGCATATTAAATTTGTTTTGTCAAACTCAGTTTTCTTCAAAACAAGAAAATTCCCCGCCATTTACATAGTAGCATCTACTAATGCCATTCTCAATATTTTTATAATATAAACTATCTTGGCAATCATTATTTAAAAGGCAAGACAAACAATCGCTTAGATTACCTACTTCTCCATCATCAGCAACTTTTAAAATTACAAACTGTACTATTGATATAACGAAGAATATTAATACGGATATAATTAATTTTTTAACAAGTGATGATTGTGCTTTTTTGATTTCGTCTTCCTTTGAAGCAGCTAATGCTTTCAAAAGTGTTATTACAGATACTACAATAAGTATTATAGGTACTGCAATCTTTAATAAGTTTACTGCCATAGATAATAAAGTAGGCACTTCATTTGGAACATCAAAAGCATCTCCACATCTTATATACTGCAGATTGTCTACATTGCAGTAACCATTACCATTCTTTGTCTCATTCCATATACAGGCAAAATAAGGATTATTTTCACAAGAATAACATCCGGCTTCAGTAGAATTAGCACATTCTGATGAAGACTTTGTTGGAGATTTTGAAAATTGAGTACACGACGTTGGAGTTTTCTCAATAGGATTTTCTTTATCTGGTTGCTTTACCAAATAGGCAATTGCGTGATCTGTCACACAAACTTGGTTCCATATAGCATCTTTAGTATTTTGAAGATAATCTTTTTCTACCAAATTACCTGATGCATCGGTTGTTGATAAAACTCCTGAAACATATATTCGTTGTGTTGGAACCCCAATGCAATAACCAGCTGCTTCAATACCACTATATCGTTCTATATATATTATATACTCTGGACATTTATTAGCAGTCTGAAATAATAAGCCATTTATTTGATCGCTACCAATTGAATCTCTCCAGTTCTCAATGTTATCGTTAGAACCTTTATCTAAATCATAAGTAACTTTGGGTGAAGACGAACTTGAGCTTATATTAAATTTTGCACTAAAATCACCTGTTCCGCCATATTCTGGGCCATACTCGCAGGTATATGCATTTACGCTAGAAACGCATAAAAACAAAACTAAAAATGTAAATAAGAACATTAATTTTTTTCTTTTCATAAAATTTCTCCTATATCACCATTTTTTATCAAATGAGCGTTAGCATCATCAGTATCTAAATGTAGCTCAAAAAACGCTTCTTCACTAACCTTTAAATATACATCACTAATAATTCCACCTTTTTCGCCAAATAGTTTAACATCTACTTTATCTTTTCCAGAAAGATTATACATATCTAGATGCTTTTTTGTAAGATGAATATGACGTGTCGCTATAATACATCCTTCTTTTATACTAACTTCGCCTTTTGGACCTACTATAGTTATTGCTTCACTCGATGTTAAATCACCTGAATTTCTAACTGGTGGGTTAAGTCCTAATTTATAAGAATCAGTTTTACTTATTTCTACTTGTGTATAATTTCTAACAGGGCCTAATATTCTTACATTTTCAATAGTACCCTTTTCAGTTTTTAAGGTAACTACTGAAGTAGATGCAAACTGGCCGGGCTGAGTTAAGTTGTTTTTTACCTCTAATTTAAAATCTTCCCCAAATAGTAAGTGAAGATGTTCTAGAGTTAAATGAACATGTCTATTAGACACTCCTATGCTAACTTTCATTAAATCACCAACTTAATTATAGCATATTTTTTTTAATTTTTAAATATATTTTATAGAAAGGGTGATTTTATGAACAATGGATATTTAAATAATAATAATTTTTCTAATTTACCATTATATTCAAACGGAATGCAGGTGCCAAATCAATCAACTGCACCGAAAAATGATTATCAAGAATACATACCAGATGAACAATCATACATAGAAAATATACTTAGAGTTAACAAGGGTAAAAAGGTTTCTGTATATCAATCATTTGCTGACGCCGGGGAATGGAAAGATAGAATATTTACAGGTATAATAGAGCAATCTGGAAGAGATCATATAATACTAAGTGATCCAGAAACAGGAAATTGGTATTTACTTCTTATGATATATGTTGATTTTATCAAATTTGATGAAGAAATTAATACCGTGCAGCAATTTTATCCATCCAAAGGCTAAAAAATATTGATACATTTTATAATTTTTGTTATAATGTTCATGGTTAGGTGATGTTATGAATGCTGTGATAGTTGTCTTATGTGTTATAATTGTTGTTTGTTTAATATTAATAGTATTAATTTCAAATTATAATCGTTATCAAGACTACATAATAAGAATTAATGAAGCAGATGTCAATATTGATGCAGTATTAAGAAAAAGATTCGATCTTTTAAACAAATCTATAGGTATAATAAAAGCTAATACAGATATAAGTGAAGATGTTTTGGATGTAATTATAAAATTAAGGTCAAAAAAACTATCTAACTTTGAACTCGATAGGGGACTATATGATGCCATTAATGAATTTCATTCTATTAAAGAAAAATATCCAAAATTACAATCTTGTAAAGAAATTGTTAAAATAGATATAAATTTAATGGAATCTGAATCTGAAATAGTTGGACTAAGAAAATATTACAATGACATAATAACAGATTATAATAAAATGGTTAAATCTTTTCCAACTAATATAGTGGCAATAATTAAAGACTACAAACCCAAAGATTATTTTGATGGAAATAATTTAGACAAAGAAAAAGGAACTGTTAGATTATAAATGAAGTGATAAAGTAAAAGTAGACACATAAAAAGAATGTGATCTACTTTTCTTTT